>JAFVZY010000064.1 GCA_017507885.1 Candidatus Methanomethylophilaceae archaeon
CGTGGGGAACACGGGCGACTGGAGACTCACGGCGGTGTCGAAGAACGTCCGTGAGATCTTCGAGGTTTTCGGGCTGGAACCACCCGTATCGGGCCAGGTAACCCTGGGGTGATGTAACCATACAAACCGCAGATTTAGGATTGGAGGTTCACAACGGGATTTTCCAAGAGAATGCCGTTCGATGCCTTTGGATTCATACGGTCTTGTTTCATTCATCCTCGAAGAAATCCGAGTCTATCTTCTTCACGACATACGTCTCGCTGACGGTCACACCTACGTTGTATCTTATCATCAATTCCGCGAGCTGTCTCCCGTCGATCAGGATGATCTTCACATTGCTGGATTTCTCCGCGGTCTCGATGGCCTGCTTCGTGAAACCAGATGTGGTGATGAACACTCCTTTGCTACCGCCGTTCACCGAGAGGGCCCCTATGAATCCGCGTATGGTCTCGGGGCCGATGGTCCTGTCTCTGCTGTAGTGTTTCGCCTGGACGTAGATCTTGTCGAATCCCAGTTTGTCCTGTAGGATCTCCCCGTCTATGCCTCCGTCTCCGGAACCGCCGGTGACGCGCAACGAGTTGGCATCCGCACCGTACCCCATCGCCTGTAGGAGTTTCAGAACCATCCTTTCGAAGAATCCCCAGTCCTTGTCGTCATAGATCTTATCCAGGAGTTCAGACGACAATGCATCATTCAACTCCTCCATGGCGGATTCCATCCTTTCCCGAGGGGTCATGAACGACTCTAACTCCTGTTGTTGAATTGTGTGTCCCTCACCTTGTCCCCAGGATGACGTCGATTTGGAATGGCTGGTTTCACAGAACTCCCTTGCACCCTCGCTGATCTCCACCAACAGCTCCTTGTTCAATCCCATCCCGTGGGTGTCGAACACCTCCTTGCCGTATCCGGTTATGCGACAGCGTCCCCTTTGAGGGGATTCGATGAGTCTTCCCCTTCTGAGATATGTGATCGCCCATCCGACACGGTTGTCGAATTTGTTCTGACCGCTGGGGATGGTTTCCGAATAATCTTCATCGGGAAGTTTCACTATGCCCTTCACACGTTCGCGAATCTCTGCCGTCTTGTACGTGTTCCCATCGTACAATGCTTTCAAAACGGGTGACATGAAGAAATCGAATGCGGGGAGTGCCATGTATTGGGCATGGGTAGGAGGACCTTAATGATTGGTGTGCATGATCGGTCTCCGGTACGTGTTTTTCGCCGATGTACTTCGTGAAGTGGATAAACGGCGTCCATCGATTAGGTATGGTTAAATATCACGTTGAGTATGTTCACTGATTGACTGATGAAGGCCTTCCCCACGTAGGTGGTGATGGTATGGTTAAGAAATATGAATTCGTTAGTGAAAAGGAATTGAAACCCGCATGGGATGTTTGCAGTTCGTGTCTTGATGTGGCTAAAGGCATTACGAAAAGGAAGGGGTACCCGTTTGAATGCTATCCCATAGGTAGTTTCGAACGTAAACTCGTTACACGTGAAATAGGTGGAAACAAGGGATTCGACATAGATGTCGATCTTGTCATAGATGAACCTTCGAACGGAGGCAAGGGCATGGGAAAAGAGATTTTCGACATATTCTTCGATGCCGTCCGCAAATCGTTCAAAGAAACCGAATTCTCGGATCCGGAGGATTCCACGTCCGTGATGACACTCAAATGCAAGGATCCCAAGAACAGTCGCATCATATACAGCATCGATCTCGCAATAATGTTCTATGATGATTGTGGTTGTGCACATGTCCTCCATCATTACAAGGACAACGGCGGATATGGTTTCCAAAAGCGCTTTTCCGACGGGGTATTGGATAAGGAGGAATGGGTGGAGGAGAACATTGATCATGATGTTATTGCCGATGAGTATCTACGTCTCAAGAACAGGAATCGCGACCCCTCGAAGCATTCTCGCAGTATCTATTTCGAAACGATAAACAACCTCTACAATGAATGTCACGAGGACGATTCGACGTATGTGTCGTTGCCGTTCGAGGAGCAACGTGTGGTCATACCGCAACCATATTGTCCCTATGTCTCGGTTTGGGAGAACCGTTGACGTCGGACACTGACCTTTCGGTCGATTACCTCTTCGATTTCCTATTCAACTCGTCTATCAACGACCGGTTGGGCGACTTCCGATGTTCTATGATTTCCTTCTCACAACCGTGGAGGATCTCGTAGGACATCGTCCTTGCCTATTTCTCGTTCGGCGTCAGCTTTCCGAACGGTTCGATTCTGAGTTTTTCTTCATGGATCTTGACCAGGGAACCCTTGTAGTATGCCTAGAATCTGAGCACGGGCATTGTGAACGACGGGTCGGGAATGATGCGGAATCCGGTGAGTCTCTTTTCAAACATCACCGGAACGGGGAGATTCATGAAGAATCCGGTGCAGTACTGGTGGATGTTCCTGGATTTCACCAGGTCATGCATGGGTTCGGGAAGCTTCTGTTCGTTCACGGCATCCGGACGGACCATGTCTCTGGTGTAATCGGTCATGTTCGAAAGGGACGACGTCTTCTGTGCACTTACGAACGTGGCCGTGTAGTTGACCTGCATCACGGTCTTTCGTCGGGTTCCACGATTCCGCCTGCCATATGCTTCCCGCATCGGATGGACGTTTTAACAGACTTGAAACAGGTTTGGTTTCCCAGACTGTCCGTTGCCATCCCCTCGAATGTTCCGGTTTCGGTTTCCGTCACGTCAGCATGTCCGCAACAGATTTCATTTATTCAATGAACGATAATTAATTACATCAAATGGATGCAACCACGTCCCTAAAAATCAGCTGGAATTCTGCGAAATGAACATAGCCAGACTCCGGAAAAAATTATCAGATATGTACATTCGACGTTTCATTCCACCTTATGAAAAACGGTCTGTATAGTAAGACGTCTTACAGTGTCGAATTCACGGGACACAACGAATGGGGACCCGGGATGCCGTTTCGTATCGGACCCCATCCGTTGCGGACCAGTCACATGGTTGTGGGCATCCACACCATGTTTTCACCCGATTCCACGATCCCATCACATGTCTGCAATGATGAAAAGGATGTAGGGGTGGTGACGATCCCGGATGTCATGTCCGTTGTTGGATCGGGACCTTAGTTATGGAATGCTCCGTCCTGCCCCTCTGACACATCCCCCAGGGGTTGTACGATAAACTTCGGTCATCTTCGATTCGATGGCATCGTCGCGACCGACAGATTCCCGAAGGGTGGACCGGTCGTGACGCCATCGACCGAACCGTGAATATCGGATAACTCATCCGAATATGCGAATCGGGTTGTAAATTGTGGACGTGGTATGCTCCAGTGACAAATTTGTGTTGGATGAATGCTCCAATAGTTATTTATGCAAAGGGATTGATGAACATCCAACGAAACGAATGTTGTACTTTATTCTCAAAGGAATCCATTTACGATGTTTCGTCGAGGTGAAATCAATGAATCTGAACAAGACACAGCTGATTGCCGTCGCAGCGGTGGCAATTATCGCCATCGCAGCCGTCGCCTGGTTCGTCACCAGCGACAGCGGTCCCCACAAGGGGAATGCCGAATTCGGTGTGGCGGAATTCCGTCTGGATGTATATGGTAATGCCAATGAGGATCTCGTCATCGATCAGAAGGACGTAGATCTCATCAAGAAGATCATGAACGGCGACGAGACCGGAAGCCACCCCCTCGCCGATGCGAACCTGGACAACAAGGTCGACCAGAAGGACGTCGATCTCGTCAACAAGATCATCGCGGGACAGGACTGCACTGTCAACATCATCTGCCTCAATCCCGCGGGCGAGGAGATCGACATGCCCGTCAGTTTCCCCGTGAAGCACGCCGTCCCCTACGGTTCCAACATCTCCGTCCCCTTCATCAATGCCGGAGCGGTCGAGCACTGTGCCGGATACATGTACAAGAAGACCTCCTACCCCGGAATGAACGCCATCCTGTTCAACTCCGATGCGGTGGAGATCCCCATATCCCGTCAGATGACCACTGCCGGATGGCAGCAGTTCATCGACCTCGACGCCTCCCTCATCGAGAGCACCGGAAAGGGAATCGACGCCTTCTTCGTCGACCATAGCCTCACCACACTCGACAAGAATCCCGTCTACAGGCAGGACCTCGAGGCCGCCGGAATCCCCGAGATCCGTCTCGCCACCGCCGACCCCGTCGAGGAGATCAACGGAACCCTCCTCATGGGATTCCTCGTCAACGAGGAGCAGGGTTACAAGTACGCCTCCAAGAGCATCGAGTGCTACAACGATATCCTCGACAAGCTCTCCGTCCTCGATGTGGAGGACCAGACCACCTACATCTGCATCACGATGTCCACCTACGTCTGTCAGAACGACTCCACATTCAACACCGTCCCCGCATACGTGGGGGGAACCCCTTACTACGTTGTGAATGCGGAATTCGCGGCACTCTACAAGGGAACCTCCTCTCTTCCGATGAGTGACCCCGAGGCCCTTTCCAACTTCGATGATGTCGGTGCGATCATCTGTTCCAACAATCTGGACTTCGTGACCTCCGACGTGAATGAAACCATCATAGCCGAGTGGGAGGATGGTGCCGACCACTACAAGAACCTCGACTGTTACGAAGGCAGGGTTCTCCTGAACTCCATCTGTCCCGGAGCGGTCAAGCTCGCCGCAGTCGCCGCCGTCCTGTATCCCGACCTCATCTCCCAGGACATGCTCCAGGACATCTACGACGAGGTCGCCTCCGTCGCACTGTCCATCAACGGCCACTCCTTCGACGAGGCCCGTGCGACCATCACCTACCAGGACTACGTCGCAGCACAGAACGCCTGATCATCAAGGGGGAGCAATCCCCCACATTTCCCGATAAAATGAATCCCATCGAATCGTCCGATGAACTCGTGACGAGATATCACAGGCAGGCGCTGAGGAAGCTCCTGGTCCTCGTGGTGTCCGTCGTGGGGGTGATCGTCGTCGTGGGTCTGTTCTCCGTGTCCGTCTACGACAGCGTCTCCATCATGGAGGCGTACGGCATAATCTGGGATCACATAATGGGGGTCCAGCATGCACCCCGCAGCACCGAATGGTGGGCGGACCGCTTCATCTGGAACACCGTCATGCCCCGTGTGGTCGCCGCCATCGTGGCGGGTGCATCCCTCGCCGCCGCCGGAGCGCTCATGCAGTCCCTCATGAACAACCCCCTTGCAGATCCGTACAGCACGGGTATCTCCTCCGGAGCCTGTTTCGGAGCCATCATGGCCCTGGTTCTTGGTCTGACCATAAACTCCCTGTCTGGTCAGTCCGGGATGGTCGTCAACGCCTTCCTGGGTTCCCTGATACCCGTGGCCATAGTCATACTCATATCCAAGCGCATGCCCGTCAGTCCCGCATCGCTGATCCTCGTAGGAACCGCGTTATCGTACTTCTTCAGTTCCATGGTCACGTACATGATGGTCATCACGGATGCGGACACCCTCCAGAACGCATACATCTGGCAGGTCGGAACCCTCGATACCGTGACCTGGGAGAGCATCCCGCTGATGTTCGGTGTGACCGTCGTGGGTTCCGCGTTCGTCATGTTCCTTTCACGTCAGTTGAACATCCTCTCCCTGGGGGACGCCAACGCCAAGACGCTGGGTCTCGATGTGGAGAAATTCAGGATCGTCTGCCTTCTGGTCATGGCCGTCATGACCGCATCCATCGTCTGTTTCACTGGAACCATCGGGTTCCTCGGACTGGTGGCCCCGCATCTCGTCAGGCTCCTGATCGGTTCGGACAACCGGTTCGTCATACCCATCGCCATGGCCATGGGTGCGTTCATCCTGGTCCTGGCCGACTACATAGCCATGTCCGTTTCCGACGTCCCCGTCGGTGTGGTCATGTCCATCATAGGTAGTCCGATCTTCTTCGCCCTCATCCTTTGGCAGAAAAAGGGATACGGGACGGTGTACTGATGTCGATCATAGATGAATTCATAGACCGCTACCACAGGCTGTCCCGTAGACGTCTGATGTTCGCCGTCCTGTTCTTCGTGGTGGCTGCGGTGTCCGTCATCATGTCCCTCGGATTCGGAACGTACCACATATCGCTCACGGAGGCCTTGAACACGTTCATCGACCACATCTCGGGCGGTGTCGTGGACCGCAAGGACGACCTTTACGTGTGGGACATCCGTCTCCCCAGGGCCATAGGGGCCGCATTCATCGGTGCGGGTCTGGCCATGGGCGGTGTCGTGATGCAGAACCTCATGCAGAACCCGTTGGCGGAACCCTATACGATGGGTGTCTCCTCCGGGGCGTTCCTCGGAGCCGTGCTGAGCATGATGCTAGGATTCTCCGTTGTCCCCGCATTGAGCGGGGACATGGCCGTCGTCTGCAACGCGTTCCTGTTCTCCCTCATACCGGTCGCCATCATAACCCTGGTCTCCAGGTTCAAGAAGCTGTCACCCACAGCGATCATCCTTCTGGGTATCGCCATCATGTACGTGTTCAGTTCCATCACCCAGTACCTCATGGTCACCGCCGAGGCCGAGACCCTGGCGTCCGCATACCACTGGAGGGTGGGTTCCCTGTCCAAGGTCACCTGGGAGAACCTTCCGTTCCTGGTCGTGTTCGTCACGGTCATCAGTGTCATTCTGTACACGTTCCACAGGAAACTCGACGCAATGTACTCCGGGGACAGGTGCGCCCAGACACTGGGCGTCAACCCCTCCCTGCTCAGGGGGGTCTGTCTGGTCCTGGTGTCCCTCATGACCGCCGCCGTGGTCAGTTTCACCGGAACCATAGGTTTCATAGGTCTGGTGGGTCCGCACATCGCCAGGATGTTCGTGGGCTCCAGCAACAAACTCCTTATGCCCAGCGCAGTGGCCTTCGGTGCGGCGTTCCTGATATTGGCAGACACCGTGGCCAAGGTCTCGGGTGTCAACGGTTTGCCCGTGGGGGTCATAAGCTCCATGGTCGGCGGTCCGTTGTTCCTCTACATACTGATCAAGAAGAACAGGAAGGTGTGGATGTGAAATCCATCTCTTTGAAGAAAAGAACCTCAGATAAAGACCAATTCGCCATGGACCCCGATGCGGAGATCGATCTGGAGATTAACTCCCTGTCGTTCGCCTACGGGGGTCCGGATTCCGATTTCAAGGTGCTTTCGGACGTGTCGCTGAAGATACACGGGGCCCAGCTGGTGTCCATCCTGGGACCCAACGGTGTGGGGAAGTCCACGTTCATCCATTGTCTGAACAAGATCCTGGAACCCACCGGGGGTACCGTGATGGTCAACGACAACGACCTGAGCGAGATAACCGTAAAGGATCTGGCGAAGGTCATGGGTTACGTGCCCTATACCTCATCGGACAATTTCCCGCTGAGCGTCACGGACACCGTCCTTATGGGAAGGCACCCCCACAGCAAATGGGGGTCCATCGACGACGATCTGCGTGTGGTGCACGAGATGCTCACCCTGATTGGGATCACGGACCTGGCCGACAGGAACTTCAACGAACTGTCCGCCGGACAGCATCAGAAGGTCATGCTGGCACGCGGTCTGGCACAGGAGCCCCGCATCCTCTTCCTGGATGAACCGACATCGAATCTGGATGTCAGGTTCCAGTTGGAGATAACCCGTATGCTGAAGAGGCTCTCCCGTCAGAAGAACATGTTGGTGATCATGATCAGTCACGACATCAATATAGCGGCCAAGTATTCCGACAACATCATAATGCTGTTCGACGGCGGCGTCTACGCCGTCGGTCGTCCGCAGGATGTCATCACATCGGAGAACATATCCCACGTGTACGAGGTCGGTGCCCAGGTCATAACCGACAACGGCCGCCCCCACATCGTGTTGGTCGACGATGACGACACCGACTACGACGACGACCACAACTACCACGTGTTGAGGACGGGTTAATCCCGCCCCCATCGGAATGCGGCCGGACCGCATCCGATTGAAAACCGTTTTCCAGGGGTCCCGTTCCGCGGGACCCTCCCTCTGGTTCGATTTTATGGATAATATACCGACAAAACCAGTTGGCTGTTACACCCAATGTTTTAAATCCGCAATACCCTTGGCACTATATCCGAACGATTCCCCCATATGGATGTCCCACCCGCTACACGGGTAACCCACCCATCCAATCCGGAACGGTTCGGATACGGGATGTGGTATGTTGAAGATGGAAAGGGGCGTTCCGGCGATACTCGGTCTCATGACGGTCCTCGTCATCGCAATCGTCGCCCTGTCGTCCGTGGATACGGACGAGGGGTTCCGGGAGGTCCCCGTCCTGGAGGATGCGGAACTGAAGGTCTTCGGCAACGCGAACCTGGACCGTCACATCGACCTGTCCGACCTGGACGTCATCCGCACCCTCATCGACGTGGGTGCATCCGTGGAGGACCACCCCGAGGCCGACGCGAACCTCGACGGGATCATAGATGAAACGGACCTGGACGTCGTCGGGGCCATCATCACGGGCGAACCTGCAACCGTATGGCACCTGAACTACCACGACACGGACGGGGACGGGGTCACCGACACGGAGGTGGTGTCCACCCAATACCCCGTGACATCCGCCATCGCCCTCGGTACCGGCAACAACCTCATGCTCCTCTACTGCCTTGGCATCCACGATCAGATAAAGGGGGCCACATACACCTCGTCCGCGGACGGGGGACTCTACGGGGACGTCTATCTGGACGAATCCAGGGTCGTCAAACTCGGAACCAGCATGACCGCCATAGAACTGGAGGGCGGCAGGGTGGGTTCATCCGACGTCATCTCCAGGGAGAACGTCACCGCCCTGTTGGCATACGACAGCACGCTCTGCATAGACAACGAGGACGAGTTCGAGGCCATGGGTGTCGATGTGATCCGTGTGCCGTCATCCTCCGCCGTCAGAGGGGATTTCATACACACGGTCATGCTCATGGGACTGCTCTTCCGCGAGGTCGGAAATGCCGATGCCTACCTGGAACACGGTCTGGAGGTCTTCGATCACGTCTCCTCCGCCTTGAAGGATGCACCGGCCACCACGGCCGCCGTATCCATCATGACCGGCAGGTTGTCCGTCGGGGATTCCGATTACATAGGATACCTTTCATTGATCGGTGTGGGCTATCCCCTGTCGTCGGGTGATTTCGGAGGGAAGAAGGTGATCGCCATCGCGGACCACCCCGAAATCTACCTCCAATACGATTTCGACAGGATCATACACGCCAGGTCCGGACTCGGTTACGGTCAGACCCCCGATTCCAACGAGGACAACCGTCGGAAATACACCGCACCGTTCTCCGATTGGGAACACGCCGACACAGGACAGTACGTGGTGTCCACCAGCCTCCCCATACCCCTGAGGGTGGCGTATATGGCCTACGCGGTGTATCCCGACCTGTTGGATCTGGACGTCCTGAATGGTTTCCATCAGGGGTTCGTGGACGACATATATTCGAAGGAGGGGTTGGACATCACGGACATGGAGTTCATCCTCGTCCCGGAGGTTGTGTGATAGGATGAGGATTGAATTGGACGGATTGACATTCGATTACGGTTCCGGGAACCCCGTGTTGGACGGGATAACCTTGGACATGGCCGAACCGCAGGTGATCTCGATCCTGGGGCCCAACGGTGTGGGGAAGTCCACGTTGATCCATTGCATCAACAAGATACTCAAGCCCACCGGCGGGACCGTCATGGTGGACGGGATAGGTGTGGACGGATACACGTTGAAGGAGATGGCCCGCAAGGTCGGGTACGTGCCCTATTCCTCGTCGGACACCTTCCCGTTGACCGTCTTCGACACCGTCCTCCTGGGAAGGCACCCCCATGCGGGATGGAGGACCTCCGACGAGGATCTGGAGACCGTCGCCGACGTCCTCGACAGGTTGGGCATCCAGGACCTCGCCATGAGGTATTTCGACGAACTCTCCGCCGGTCAGAGGCAGAGGGTGATGCTCGCCCGCGGTCTGGTGCAGAAACCCAGGGTGATAATGCTCGACGAACCCACATCCAATCTGGACATAAGGCATCAGCTCGGAATCTCCCGCACGTTGAAGGAGCTGTCCCGCACGGACGGAATCATGGTCATCATGATAAGCCACGACCTGAACATAGCCGCACGCTACTCCGACCACGTCGTCCTGATGCACGAGGGGAGGGTCTTCTCGGTGGGGACACCGGAGGAGGTACTCACCGAGGACAACATCAGGGAGGTATACGGGGTGGAGAGCCGTGTCATCGATGTCGACGGTCACCCGTACGTCATCCTGAGGGACGACGATGCCGATTCCTCGGGGGACCTGTCCGTGGAACCAGTCTGCAACCGGTGAATCCATGACAGGTCATCAATCCCCCGACGACATCCTGGACGAGTACTCCCGTCACACCGGCCGCAGGTTCCTGTTCCTGGCAGCCCTGGCGGTCGCGGTGGCGGTGCTGTTCCTGGTGTCCGTCACCGTGGGGACCAGGGGTCTGTCCGTCGCCGAGGTGTTCGGGCTTCTGATCGATCACCTGTCCGGGGTGACCTACGACAGGGCCACGGAATACGGGCTCTGGTTCGATGACAACATCGTCTGGAACTACCGTGTGCCACGTGCGATATTCGCAATCGTGGCCGGTGCGGCCCTCGCGGTTGCGGGTGCCGCCATGCAGAGTGTCATGAAGAATCCCCTCGCGGACCCGTACACCACCGGAATCTCGTCCGGTGCATTGTTGGGCGTGGCCATGGCCATGGTCCTCGGATTCGCCGTGGGCGGTTCCGGTGTCGACGGTTTCGGGATCACCCTGAACGCCCTCCTGTTCTCCATGGTCCCCGTCCTGGTGATCGTGGTCCTGGGGCCGTACATCAACGGGTCCCCGTCTACGTTGATCCTCGCAGGTACCGCGGTGTCGTATCTCTTCAACTCCCTGACGTCCATCCTCCTGGTGATCACGGACCAGGCCACCATGGCCACGGTGTACCGTTGGCAGGTTGGCCATCTCGGTGACCTGACGTGGGATTCCATCCCCCTGGTCCTGTCGGTGACCGTCGTAGGGACCCTCGTGCTCCTGGCGTTGTCCAACAGGTTGAACGTGATGTCCCTGGACGACAGGGATGCCAGGGCGTTGGGTCTGGACGGGGAGGGGTTGAGGATGGTCTGCCTCGTCCTGTTGTCGTTCATGGTCGCCACCGTCATAGGGTATGCGGGCGTCATAGGATTCGTGGGATTGGTCGTTCCTCACATGGTGAGGATGGTCATAGGTTCCGACAACAGGTTCGTCATCCCCGGTTCCGTACTTTTCGGTGCCGCGTTCCTGCTGGGTTGCGACATCGTCTCCCGTGCCATGGACGTCTCCGAACTGATCCCCGTGGGCGTCGTCACAGCATTCGTGGGCGCTCCCGTTTTCCTCTATCTCATCGTCAGGAACAGGAGGGGAGTGTGGTGACGTCCCGCGATGTGATCCGCCAATACCGTGACGCGAGGCGTCGCAGTTTCATCCTGTTCATCGTGGCGACCCTGATCGTCGTCGCGGTCTCGGTGTACTCCCTCTCCATAAGCAGGATTGACCTGTCCATGGCCCAGGTCCTCGGTATAATCTGGGACGACATCACCGGAGATGTGCCGGACAGGTTCGATGACTATGCCGCCTGGTGGACCCATCAGGTGGTCGTGAACGACAACGTCCCCAGGACCATCGCGGGGATATGCGTCGGTGCGATCCTCTCCATCTGCGGTGCCGCGATGCAGAGCATCACCCGCAATCCCCTGACGGACCCTTACACCATCGGGATCTCGTCTGCGGCGTTGCTGGGGGTGACCGTGGCGGTGGTGTGTCAGGTCTCCGTGGTTCCCTTCGTCGGAGGGGATGCGGCGATGATGGTCAACGCGTTCCTTTTCTCGTTGATCCCGTCCGTGGTCATCGTTCTCATCTCATCGTTCAAACGCACCGGTTCCACGATGATGATCCTGGTGGGGATCGCGTTGATGTACGTGTTCAACGCCATCACGACCTTCATCAAGTTCAATGCCGACGACGAGGACGTCGCCGAGATATACGAATGGAGTCTCGGCACCCTGGCGGGTGTGGAGTGGTCGGGCGTGATACTCCTGATCGCCGCGGCGGTCTGCATCCTGGTCGTGATGATGCTCATGGCCGACCGCATCAACGTCGTCTGTACGGGGGACAATCCCGCGATGGCCCTGGGGGAGGATCCCGTCAGGGTCAAGGTGGCGTGTTTCATCCTGATGTCCATGGCGACGGCGGTGGCCGTGTGCTACACCGGAACCATCGGTTTCGTGGGATTGGTGGGCCCCCATCTTGCGAGACTGTTCGTAGGGAACGACAACAGGCTCCTGATCCCCCTGTCCTTCATCCTGGGTGCGATGATGGTCGTAGGTTCGGACTGCATCGTGAGGATGCTTCCCGCTGTGCTGCCGGTGGGTGTGGTGACGTCCTTGATCGGAAGTCCGGTCTTCCTGTATTTCCTGTACAGGATGAGGAAGGGTCGTTGTTGGTGAAGGTGATTGCGATCCCGACTTCAACAGTGGGTATTCCCGATCCCATGGTGTTTCGGAAAACCACATTCACGAGACGTCGAATCCGAGGATGATCGAGCCCGTCCTTCCGGTCTCCAGTCCGTAGTGATCGTGTATCAGAAGGTCGGTGGTGGTTGAAGGGAACCACAGGGTCGCATGCGTGTCTTCCGGGACCCATCCGTTGGATCCATGATAGGGTACGGCGTTCATCACGATCCTGGTCTCCCCCACGGCTGTCACACCCGTGAACATCACGAAGTCGTACGATAGGAAAACGACATCATCCCTGGATTCGAATTCCGGAATCTCCGACGGTTTCAGATGCCTCCCGATCTCGTTTCCCGCCTCGTCGATCATGCTCATGTTGGAGAATTCCGGCAGGTCCAATCCCGCTCCATGCAGGAAAAGACGCACATCGTGCCGACACATCTCTTTGAGACCCAGGTCCTCCAGGGGCATGTTCCCGCCGCAGGCCCTCACGGTGGATTCCTCATGGACGATTCTCTTCCATAGCCCGTCCGGTATGACCTCGGCCCTCAATCCCTCCACCTTTCCGACCAGGGTCGATACGAATGTTCCCGTATCCATGGGTCGGAATCACGGTCATCATTGATATACGACCCTGTGATAATACGATGTATGGAAACGGAATTCCTATGGTTGATGGCCGGCAGTATCATGGAGCCGGTGTGGGTGATCGCGTTGAAACGTTACAACGACACCCGTCATCTCATGTGGGGCGCCGTCGCCGTATTCTTCATGATAGCCAGTCCGTTCTGTCTGTCGATGGCAATGAGGACCATGCCCGTCAGCATATCCTATGCCGTATGGACCGGTTGCGGTGCGGTGTTCGCCATGATCGCCGGTGTCATACTGTTCAAGGAGAGGGTGGACCGTCTGAAGGTCCTGTTCGTCACGATGATCCTCGTGGGTGTCATCGGATTGCAGTTGACGGGAGGGGTATGATGAACCGCGCCTGGTTATGGGTGATTCTCGGCGGTCTTCTGGAGACCGGTTGGGCCTCCACGATGAAGCTCTCCGAAGGGTTCACGGACATCCCCTATACCGCACTCACCCTGATCCTGTTGATCGGAAGCACCGTGCTTCTGAACAAGGGGTTGAAGGCCGGGATACCCACCGGACCCTGTTATGCGGTCTGGGTGGGGATCGGTGCCATGGGTGCCACCCTATGCGGGGTTTTGCTGTTCGGAGAGATGCTCGGGATCGTCGGATGGGCGTGCATGCTCCTTCTGGGTGCGGGCATAGTGGGATTGAACCTCGTAACCGAATGATTTCGAGTGCAAACATTGTTTTCAGGGGTTTTCAACGTATGAAAACCCCTGAAAACACAATCTAGGAAATTTATATGTATATATGTTACACATCTGTGTTCGTATATGCGCATCATGGATGCAACAGGTCCGTATTTTGAACATCATGATGGTTTTCATGGGTATTTCGAGTAGTGAAAACCCTTGAAAACACGATTCTGTGTATGTTTGCATGATTATCTCGTACATACAACTATAATATAACAATGAATTACAACTATTATGTATGTTTGATACCAACGTTCTAGTCACCTACATTCTGGTGACCTAGCGTTAAAAATTTCAATAATTGATGTTATATTTGATGTGTTAACATGCTTGATTCATCTGTATTCGAACGGTCGTATCCTAAAAAACCAAAGCCTTTGACTGTCTATGAAACCACTGAAAAAGTAAAAAATATGTGTACTGAATGTGTCATTTCTGCATTGAAATGTATGTCTCAGAGCATATTTTCACTTACAGATGTCGATCCTTTTTATTTGGTTTATAGCGAATGTGTTATGTTTTCTGGAATAGAACCTGATGTATTGGTCAAGTCCTATCAAACAAATTTGTCCAACCTTTTCAAATCTGTTTATGGTCAGGATTTCTATGAAATATTGGAAAGCGCCCACCATTCCATAATCACTCATTATAATTATTTCGACATTAGTCAGAATCTGAACACTATTTTTGAAACCTAAATCTGCGGTTTGTATGGTTACATCACCCCAGGGCCACTTTGCCTGAAACAGGGGGTTCCAGCCCGAAGACCTCGAAGATCTCACGGACGTTCTTCGACACCGCCGTGAGTCTCCAGTCGCCCGTGTTCCCCACGGCCGACACGGTCGAGAGGGACAACAGGATCTCGTCGACGGTCCTCCCGTTCACGGAATCCTTCTTCACCTTCGTC
>JAFVZY010000065.1 GCA_017507885.1 Candidatus Methanomethylophilaceae archaeon
AAGCTCAACCCCGACGGAAAGACCGTGGCTGCCATGGACTGCCTGGTCCCCGGCATCGGTGCGATCATCGGCGGCTCCCAGCGTGAGGACGATTACGAGATCCTGAAGAATCGTATCGAGGAGCTTTCACGGTCACCCCCGCCGCCGGATGGTACCTGCACCTGTTCACCGTAGACGGGAACGCCGTCGACGGCGACGTGAAGACGTTCACCGTCACGGGCCCCCATGCCGTGCATGCGGAGTTCAGACAGGTCATGCACAGACTGGATGTGAAGGTCAACGGAAGCGGTGCCGCGGGTCCGTCCGGGGAGTTCCCGGAGGGCAGCGTGCAGACCGTGACGTTCTCGCCCGCACAGGGATACGAGGTCACGGAGGTCCTGCTGGACGGCGTCGCACAGACCGTATCCGAAAGCATCGACGTGTCCATGACGGGGGACCGCACCGTGGAGGTGACGTTCTCCGAGGTCAGGTTCACTTTGACGGTGGTCGTCGACGGGCAGGGGTCCGTCTCGCCCGGAGCCGGCACCTACGCCTACGGTACAATGTTGACGCTCTCGTTCAACCCGTCCAAGGGCCACAGGGTGTCCGAGGTGTTCCTAGACGGCGCCCCCAAAGGCAAGGTGGACACCCTGGACGTGACCATGCTCGCGGACCACACCGTCAGGGTGGTGTTCGAGACCATCCCCGTCCAGACCATGAGGACCCTTTCCGTCGAGATCGAAGGGAACGGTTCCGTGACCCCGGTCGGCGGTTCCAGTTTCATCGACGGCACCGGGATCACGGTCACGGTGACCCCCGACGAGGGTTGGTACATCCACGAGGTGTTCCTGGACGGGGAATCCAAAGGGACCGCATCCGGATTCGGACTCGTCATGGATTCCGACCATACGGTCAAGGTGGTCTTCAAGAGGTCCACCTACGACCTGACCATCTCCTCCACCATGGGGGGAACGTACTCCCCTCTGTCCGGCACATATCAACACGACATCACGGTCACTGTCACCGCCACCCCCTACACGGGATGGGAGGTGTCCTCGTTCATCGTGGACGGCATCGACAAGGGTCCCCTCACCCAGTACACCCTGACCATGGACTCGGACCACATGGTGGAGATCGTGTTCTCCGAGAGGTCCTTCACCCTGAAGGTCACATCCGGGGACGGCGGTCGCACCGACCCCGCAGGGGAGTCCGTCCATTCCTATGGGGACGAGGTTATAGTCACGTTCCTCCCGTCCAAGGGGTTCGAGGTGGGATACGTGTTGCTGGACTCGGTCAGGGTGGAGGTCCAGGCGGACGTCCTCAAGGTCCTCATGACCTCCGACCACACGGTCCACGTGGAGTTCGCATCCATGGCTGACCTCGGGATAGAGGTCGTGAGGGAGCCGGACGTCCTTGAATACGACGAGGGCGACGAGTTGGACGTCACCGGGATGGTCGTCAGGTTGAACCACGCCGACGGCACCCACACCGTGATCACGGATTACACCGTTTCCCCCACCGTCCTCGACACCCCCGGGGAGGTCGTCGTCACCGTCACGTACGGCGGATTCACCGACACCTTCACCGTCACCGTGCACGAGACGCATGTGATAGAGGCCACCGTCCAGGGCGAGGGTACCATATCCCCGTCGGGGACAATCGTCGTCCGCGACGGCTCCGATCTGGACTTCGTCGCCGAACCGGAGGACGGTTGGAGCTTCCTGAAGTTCATCGTCAACGGATCGGACAACACCCACACCCGCGGGTCCTTCAGGATGAGCAACATCTCCGCCGACGGTTCCATCGTGGCCGTGTTCATATCCGGCGTGGTCGACCGCATCGTGATCGAGAAGAACCCCGACAAGACCGTGTACAGGGAGGGCGAGGAGTTCGACCCCACGGGCATGCAGGTCAGGGTGTACTACACCGACGGCCGCAACGGACTCCTGTCCCAGAACGAGTACTCCTGGAGTCCCAAGAGGCTGAACGACCCCGGCGACCAGGACGTCACCGTCACGTACGGCGGCAGGAGTGCCGCCGTGCAGGTCTCCGTGCAGCCCCATCCGATCACCGAGTTCGCGGTGTTCGTCACAGGTCACAACGGCGTCCCCGTGGACGGGGAGGAGCGCCTGAGGGATTTCACCTTCGACACCTCCGCCATGGCGCCGGGGGACGTCCGCACCTTGGGACTGAAGATAACCGGCAGGGTGACCGGCGGACTGACGTCCGCCCTGATCCTCGACTCGTTCGCATCCACCCAGGTCGCCGTCGGGGACGTTCCCGACCTGGCGAGGCACGTGGCGATAACAATATCGTGCGAAGGGGAGGAGCTGACCTCCACCACGCTGGACCGTCTCTGGGACGGACACGTCCTGGACCTCGGACCCGTCCCGGAGGACGGGCTCGACGTGGAACTGTCGATAGGACTCCTGCACACGGGCGACACGATGCGCCAGTCGCTGAGCTTCGGCCTGGCCGTGTGGGGATACTCGGAGGCGGACATATGACCCCCCGCATCCCCGTCGTACTGGCTGTGGCCCTCCTGGCCGTCCTCTCCTGCGTCTCGTTCCCCGTCACGGATTCATGGTTCTCGGACACCGATTCCGTGGACGTGTTCGTCGAATTGGATCGGACGCAGGAGGAGTTGGGGTCTTTATCCATCTCATATGGTGATTCGATTCTGCTTCAAGGCAATGAAGACGGTTCCTACACGCTTGTCGAGGAAGATGGACCATACACCCTCGTGGCCAACCGGGATGTCACGTTGAGGATGTCCACAGTGGATGTTCAATCGAGCGTTTTCGTATCGAAAAAGGATGTGTCCGGTGTCAACATATCGGACGGTTCGACATTCTCTGCAATCGCCTATGAACCATATATCATAACTGTAGTGGGAGAAGTAACCGTTACGGAGGTTCCTTCGACCTGATCCCCCGTTTTTCACACTCCATCCGCCGTGATGCCAGACGCATCTGGAGGCCCACGATTCCCTCACGGACGACGGGCACGGCATTCCCAGACGCCCCTTTGACAGGGGACAAACCCGTTATATCGAAAAGAAGGAATTGAAATGAAAACGCAGACAAGAGCGATACTCGCATCCGTCGTGGTCATCGCACTCGCGCTCTCCGCCGTCAGCGGCGTCACCTACTCCTGGTGGTCCGCCTCGGAGAACACCGAGATCGAGATCACGACCGGATACCTCGACGTCGACACATCCGATTTCACGATGTACGATGTCACCAACGCCGATATGCCCGTTCTGATTCTCGAGGCCGACGATGCACCCGAGAAGATCGATCTCGCATCCGTCATCTCCAAGAACAACACGATCGGTGCGGACAGCGTCCTCGCACCCAACGGCGTCGATGAGACGTACAGGATCGAATACAAGGTCCAGTTCTCCGCCAACATCTATTCCAAATACATCGTCGGATGCACCAGCACCGGTGGGGAGGATTGGATCCTCGTGGACCCCTCCATCAGCAACCAGGCGGCGGCCAACGAGTGGCAGTACTTCCTTGGTACCGCAAACTCCCAGAACACGCCCAACGGAAAACTCGACGACTCCACATCCGTCACCGTGACCGTGGACGTCACCCTCGACGACGACAGGATGCCCCAGATGGCCTCCGAGCGTATAACGATCACCAACCAGATCCTCCAGGTCGCCATGCCCTACGACCTGCTCGTCCAGAGCATGTTCGACGATGGATGGGATGTCGTCCTCAACGACGATCTCGAGATCACGGAATCCCTCGGGATCCCCGCCGGCTACAACGGTGTCCTGGACCTCAACGGATTCACCATCACCAGGAACGGACCCGGCGTGGCCATCGACAACTTCGAAAAACTCACGATCAGGGGTGAAGGAAACGTCACCACCACAGACCAGTCCAGGAACGGGAACAGCGTTCTTTTGAATGAAAGGGGTGCAACCCTTGTCATCGAGGGCGGAACCTACGACTCCGCATCCGGAAACGCCTTGTGCAACCTTGGAACCGCCGTCGTCAACGGTGGGACATTCACCGGCGAGGAATACAAGATTGTGGACAACATCCAGATCCACGGTTACGCCATCGCCAGTCTCGACGGGTCCGTCACGATCAACGACGCCGTCGTAACTGGATCGAGCCAGGGTGCCGTCGGAGCCGAGGGCGGGGACGTCATCGTCAACGGCGGTTCGTTCACCATAGGTGAGCATTCGTTCTATTGCATATACGCCGCCGGAGGGGAGGCCATCATCAACGGCGGTTCCTTCGAGAAGACCGTGAAGGGTGAGAACCAGAGGATGTTCTACACGGGTACGGATGGAATAATCACCATCGGTGCCGGTATCTTCAAGGGCGGTTCCGATGTCTCCGTCAATTTCGACATGGTCGCCCTTTCCGAGGGAAGGGTCTCTTCCGAAATCGCCGAGAACGAGTACGCCGTCCTCGACATCACCTCCATCGGTACCGCGGGCGAACTCCTGATACTGTCGAAGATGGTCAACAGCGGAATGTCCTTCTCCGGAAATACCATCTCCCTCACCGACGACATCGATATGAAGGATGTCGCATGGACCCCCATAGGTACGGAATCCGCACAGTTCATGGGAACATTCGATGGAAACGGTCATACAATCTCCAATCTCACCGTCACCGGAACCGATTGCGTCGGTCTTTTCGGAAAAACCCATGGTGGAAAGATAACCGATTTGAACATCCACAAGGCCGATGTCACCGGAAACGCTTCCGTCTCCGCGGTCGTCGGTAACACCGTCAGCACTATCCTCAGCGACATCTCCGTCACGGAATCCAAAGTCGTGGGACACCACTGGGTCGGGGGAATCGCAGGTTACGCATACACCTCCATCACGTACTGTACGGTCACGGATTCCGTCATCACGGCCACATCCTTCAATCACAACGATGGGGACAAGGTCGGGGGAATCGTCGGATACCTCGGAGAGGGCAATTACTCCGTTTCATACAACATCGTTGACGGATTGACGCTGACCGCGTACAGGGATGTCGGGGGAATCGTCGGCTGCGGCTATGCCAACCTGGCCTACAACACAATCGGTGAGTTGACCTTCCATCTCGAAGAAACAGATTCCGAATATGTCGGTGGAGACAAGTCCGCCAATGCGGGTTCAGTCATCGGACGTCCCATGGGAAATTCATACGTCACCGGTACACTCACGGACGATCAGAGGATCATCGCCGGAAATGATTGGACATTCGCTGCGTTGATCTCCTCCGGAGTGACATCCATCGAACTCTCCGAAGGGACATTCTATGCTCCCGCATCCGCCACGGGAAAGAACCTGACCATAACCGGTTCTGGTCCCGCCACGATCATAAAGATTGTTCCCTCCGGACGGGGGGAAGCCAACGGACAGCTGGATTACAACTTCGATGGCTCCACCGTAACCTTCAACAATCTGACCATCGAGACCAACAACCAAACCTATGCCGGTTATGCCAGGCTCACCGGAACATACAACAACTGCGTCATGGAAAGCTGCTACTGCCTCAACGGTAACAGCGTGTTCAATGGTTGCACATTCAATGTTTTAGGTGACCAGTACAACATCTGGACCTGGGGTGCACCTACCGCCACGTTCAACGACTGCACATTCAACAGCGACGGAAAGGCCGTTCTTCTCTATGGTACGGCCAACACCAGGCTCACGATCAACGATTGCGTGTTCAACGATAATGGCGGTCTTCCGGATCTGAAGGCCGCGATAGAGATCGGAAACGACTACAACAAGAGCTACGAGCTCGTCGTCAACAACACCACTGTCAACGGATACGAGATCAACGACAAGGGAATCAACACCGGAACCACCCTTTGGGGTAACAAGAACTCCATGGGTGCCGACAAGTTGAACGTCGTCGTCGACGGAGTGGACGTCTACTGATTTTCAAAACGCGGGTCGCGGCGACGTTTTTCACCGAACCGCCCCGCCCCTTTTCCCGATCCGTATCGCGGATCAGTCGATCGTTCCCCGTCCGTTCCACCGGACGGTCTCCAAACCCTTTCGATTCAAAGAAGGCAATGAAAATGAAAGCACAAAGCAAAGCGATAGTAGCATCTCTTGTAGTTGTCGTACTCGCACTCTGTGCCGTTTCCGGAACAACCTATTCGTGGTTCTCAGATGAGAATAAAACCACCATAGACATCAATTCCGCAAAAGTACAGATGGATACGACCTACCAATACAGTATCGACAACATCACATGGAACACGATGGGAGAAACGCTTTCCATCGACAATTACAAACCCGGCGACACATACTATTTCAAGGTAACATATGCCGACAACGTCTCCACAATCAAAACAGTACACAGACTCCAGGCATCCATTTCTGGATATGCGGATGAGGCAGCAGGTTCCAAAATCATCCTTGATGGTGTTGCGATTGGTGCCATCGATTCCGATTCTGGCAGGACCAAGGTTCAGACGATCACCGATTGGGTTCTTCTCGAGCCTAGGGAATTGCCTGGTCTGAACAATGTGACCACATTTTCCCTTACATCCAATGCGAATGAATTGGTATCGCAGAATTTCGATTTAACGATAACCCTTAATTCCGAGCTCGTCCAGTCCGAAAAAATGGTTTCGGAATCGAGAGTCGTCGATGGCAAGGCATCTTTGAAGATCTTCCACAACGGTATAGGCGTACCAATATCCATGTCTTTCACAGGACTCAATGCGGATGACGCAATCGTCTCCGCAACCCTCGTAGACAATAACAACAAAGTCAGTACCGACGATATCGTCGTGAGGTTCTCCATCGAATCCCCGACAGTAACCGATGTTACATTCGGAAGTGTGGATGTATCCATGGTCATCGATGGGGATTATAGGAATTCCGTACCCATATACATCCTGGATGGGGCAGATGACGACAAGGGACAGCCTGTAATCGATGACGATTATGCCGTTTACGATCCATCATTCGATACGACAACCATCAATTTCATCACTACCCACTTCTCCGACTATGCAATCATCAATCTGAACGTTTCCGATGACGATGCTCTCAGGGCCCTGGTCGAGACCATCAATCTTAACAAAGGGCTGTGGAACAGGGAACTCGTCGTGAATCTCGAGGCGGGAGTTTATGAATCTCCTTTGGAAATCAAACAGTATCCCAACAAAACGCATGATGACAATGTGGAACCGACCGATGCGGATCTCACCAATATCAGATTCGTCGGTAAGGACGGGGTTCTCATAAAATCCGCAATCAACATCCATGGTTTCGGATGGCACAATGGAGGTATGGAGTATTTCGAAAAGTGTAACGCCACCACAACTTTCGAAGGAATAGAGTTTATAAAGAACCCGATAAAGATGTTTACGGCCGATGATGTGATTTTTAACAAGTGCACATTCAACGATGCAGAGGATCGTATTGTTATCGGAGAAAGTGGTAATACTTGTGGTACGGTCAAATTCCTTGAATCGATTGTCAATGTTCAGCTTCAGGGATATGTGAACAATCTCATTGTCGAGAATTGTACGGCTAATATCGAAGGTTCCAGATTCATAAACCTCCAGAACGGTTCCGCATCAGTTACAGATTCCACCATTGAAGTGGATTGTGAAGAGGATCAGGTGTTCCGTACAGACAACAGTGGAAAAATCACAATTGCCAATTCAAAAGTAATCGCCCCTGGAATGACCGTTATCACCCTGAGGGGATCCAACTCCACTTGTGTAACCATCGACTCATTGTCCGATTGGGAGTATTCCGTATTGGCTACATCGGAGGTGGATGGAGCAAAGATGACCGTAGGGGATTCTACATTCACACTTTACAAAGGACAGGTCTTTGAGAACTGTTATGTCGAGGATGATGTGGTGTATTATGTCGATGGTACCACCGGTGACGTTGTATTGTATGATGTATCGAATTATACCGAGGAATCGTTTAAGATTCCAGATGGTGTTACAACATTGAGTTCTAAAATCCTTGATGGTAATTCGATAATCGAGGAAGTGACTGTTCCAGTCAGTGTAAAAGATTTTGGTGGTAAATCTTACGAGTCTGGAACCGGTGCATACGGAGGATTCTTCTATAAATCCTCTGTGAAGAAGGTGATTCTTCCTGAAGGAATGGAGACCATTCCAGCCGCAACCTTTAACCAAGCATCTAATTTAAAAGAAATCAACATACCCTCTACTGTGTCTAGCATCGGAATCAACGCATTCGCAGGTGCTGGTCTTGTTGAAATAACACTTACCGATGCTGTTGCAGAAATTGGATACGGTGCATTCAGAGATATGAGTTCTTTGACTACTGTCACTATCGAAGGTGATGTGTATATTCCGGATTATGCATTCAGAAATTGCGAAGACTTGAAGCATGTTTATCTGAATGGTATAGATGTGTCATTTGGATCAAACATGGTATTCACAATATCGGAAAGTAATAACGAGAGTCCCAATGGAATCACTGTCCATGTAAAGACCCAGGGTGTTGCAGATCGTTTGAATGCCACGGGTAATTTCAAAGGTACTATTGAAGTTGAAAATTATGGTGATAACGGAATATATGAGGATGAATCCGGTAACAAATACACCTATGCATCCAATGGAGATGATTTAAAAGAAGCATTGGGTGATGATGTAAGCATTGTGTATGTAGGCCCTGGAAATTACAATACGTTCTCCAATTTACAATTCAAGGCAAATCAAACACTTGTATGTTCTGAAGGTACTGTATTTTCAGAAAAATCTGGATTAAATATCAATGGGGCCACAGTCATCGGGGCGACATTCTCCAATCCTAGCGGTTCCGCTGTAGGTGGAACAATCAACGGTACATTTAAAGATTGTATCTTCACCGGATCGAATGGTCTTAGAAATTGTTATGCTGGAGAGACCGTGGTTTTTGAGAACTGTGTCTTCAGTGGTGACGTGTATGGCGCCCATTTCGATGGCGGTGCCAATGACATCATTTTCAAGAACTGTACATTCAGCGGATTCAACGCCTTCGCAGCGGCAGTATCCAAGATTACTTTCGAGAATTGTGTATTCGAATCGAACGGTAAGAGTGGGTACAATGGAGCCAACCTTTGGGGAAGTGCGACCATGATTGGTTGCAGATTCGTTTTCGATGGTTCTGCTCACACTGAGTGGATTGATTGCATTGGTACCGATAAAATCTATGAATTCAACGATTGTGTCGTTTCCAATGGATCGGATGAGGTAAGTATCGATAAAGATGACCACATCTGGTCAAGAAATGATGTCATAGTTACCATTGATGGGGTCAAATTCGATACCGGACCCGGGTTATTCATCGATGATAACGGATATTATCTGATTTCGGATGCTGATGAACTTTTCAAATTCGCCGAAGCCGTCAATGAAGGTGGTAATAAATTCAGTGGAAAGACGGTTGTTTTGATTGAGGATATCGATCTTGAGAAAAAGGATTGGAAACCCATCGGTCAGACCGGTGCCACTGAATTCAAAGGCACATTCGATGGTCAGAATCACACCATCAGCAATCTGTATGTCGATTCCTCGGCACAGACCAGTGAACACTATTCGTCGGGTCTTTTCGGTTGGGCAGAATCTGGTGCCACAATCAAGAATGTGAAGGTTGATGGTGCTACAATCAAGGGAAATCACAATGTAGCCGTCATCGTCGGATACACATACAGTTCAAAAATAACCAATTGTCATGTCTCCAATGCGGATATCGTCTGTAATCATGCGAACGATGATGCATGTGGCGACAAGTGCGGTATCATCGTGGGTTATGCAGGCGATGAATCCCGTATCAGTGGTTGTTCCGCTGAGAAATGTACTGTTACAGCTGGTCGTGATGCAGGTGAGCTCGTTGGATGCGGATACAACGTTTCAATGAGCGGTTGTTCTGCTCTCGACGTTGTGGTGACGGCAACCGGAGATTGTAGCAAAGAAGCCAACATCAACAATGCCTTGATCGGTCGTGTCATGGGTTGATTGACGATTACCAACGGGCCATCCGGCCCACCCAAACCCCTTACCCTACAACCATGTCCCAACCAAGAATAACGGTCCTCGAGGAGAAACACATGATCTCCACGCTCCTCTATCTGAGGGAGCATCCGGGCTGCAACAAGTCGGACCTGTACACGGCGGTGTCCAGGAACCCCCGCATGCCCGAAAAGCTGGAGACGCTCGAATCCCTCGGTCTCGTGAGGCTCTACAGCCGTCAGGGCTCCGCCTCGACGTTCATGGAACTCACGGACAAGGGATACCGCTTCGCCGATGCCATCGCATCCGCGGACGGTCTGCTATGACCCGAAAATAATCAAATCTTACCCGCGTCGGGGCTGAACTCCCTGTACAGGGATTTCAGTTCCGGCAACGGGATGTCGGTTTTGAATGATGTGGGGGAAACATGGCTCTTGGCCGCACGTCCGTGCAGGTTGAGGAACTCCATGAAGTCCTCTATCCTCGGAGGGGACATCTTGATGTGCGAGGACAGTTCGCTCATGTCGTAGACGAACACCTCGGTGTCGATCTCGTTCCTCCACACGTCCAGGTATTTGGCGACCCTCTTCTCCTTCGCGAGGCCCTCGGCACTCATCCCCATG
>JAFVZY010000066.1 GCA_017507885.1 Candidatus Methanomethylophilaceae archaeon
ATCATAATAATATCCGCCATCGTCATTACCTGTTATGCCACCAACATTATTGTTTCCTTTTACTATTGAAACAGATTTTACCGAGGATCCTGTCGTTTCCGAGACCGGTGACGATGTTCCTGAGCTCCCTGCTGTTGATGTCCATGGCCTTCTTGAGGACGATACGGGTGGGGTCGATGTTGTGGGGATTGTCCCTGACCAGCTCGTTGTCGATTATGGCGGACAGGAGGTTGTGTGCGGAGGACACCGCGTGGATGTCTCCGGTGAAGTGGAGGTCGATGTCCCACATGGGGTAGACCTGAACGTATCCGCCACCGGTGGCCCCTCCCTTGATTCCGAAGGTGGGTCCGATGGAGGGCTCCCTGAGTGCTCCGACGACGTTCTTTCCGAGACGTCCGAGTCCCTGGATCAGTCCGATGGTGGTTACGGTCTTTCCCTCACCGGCGGGGGTGGGGGTGATGGCGGTGACCATGACCAGTTTACCGTCCTTCCTGTCGGAGAAACGATCGATGACGTTCAGAGGGACCTTGGCGATGTACTTCCCATAGGGGACGATGTCGTCGGCCGTGAGACCGATTCCGTTCGCCACTTCGACTATGGGTTTCACGGTTGCTTCTGCTGCAATCTCGATGTCGGTTTTCATGTGGGATTTGGTAGCCCCTCTCCACATATAAACCTGTGACAGGCGGGTGGATGATATCTTTCTATATGACTGGACGAATGGCGATAAAACCCTTGTTTCAGGGATTGATTAAATGTTTTTAGGAATGGCTAAAAGTTAAATATGTTTAGGACATCCTAAGAAACATGAGTCCCCGCTCAGCGTCTAGAATAGAGGAGTGTTGCTGTGATTGTGCGAATTGCCACAAGAGCAGTGATTCCAAGGAGCATGCCTCAGGTATACCCCTGTCACTTTCGAAGACCGGGGAGAAGGGCGTGATCATCCGTATTACTGGACGCGAAGAGGTCAGAAGATACCTCGAAGGGTTGGGTTTCACCACGGGCACGCATGTATCCACGGTCTGCCTCGACAGCGGTGGTGTGATTATGGATGTCAAAGGATCCAAAATCGCCATCGACGGAAGGATGGCATCCAGAATCATGTTCTGCCCCGAGAGATGATATAATGAAAACATTGAGAAACATCGGGTGCGGAGAGACGACGAAAGTCGTCAAACTGCACGGGGAAGGTGCCCTTAAGAGACGCATCATGGACATGGGAATCACCAAAGGCTGTGAAATCTACGTCCGCAAGGTCGCACCCCTCGGAGATCCCATCGAGATCACCGTCAGAGGATATGAACTCACCCTTAGAAAAAGCGATGCGGAGATGATCGAGGTCCAGTAACCTCAACCCCGTATTCCTCACGCATCGACATATCACCTGTCAGCGTGAGCTATCGAATAACCATTGAAGGAGAAATGAATTTATGAACGTAACTATCGCATTGGCCGGTAACCCCAATAGCGGAAAAACCACGATGTTCAACAAACTGACCGGTTCTTCCCAACGTGTGGGTAATTGGCCGGGAGTTACCGTCGACAAGAAGGTCGGTAAGATCAAAGGCACCGATGGTGCGGATCTGGTCGATCTTCCGGGAGTTTACTCCCTGTCGCCCTACTCCCCCGAGGAGATCGTCTCCAGGAACTTCCTGGTTGACGAAAGGCCCGATGCGATTCTCAACATTGTCGATGCGACCAACCTGGAAAGGAACCTTTTCCTCACCCTCCAACTCATCGATACGGGAATCCCCACGGTCATCGCCCTCAACATGATTGATGCAGTAGAAAAACTCGGAGACACCATAGATGTCAAGAAACTGTCGGGCGCCCTCGGATGTCCCGTCGTCGCGGTATCCGCACTGAAGGGTACCGGTATAGACGAAATGGTTTCCGAAGTCCTGAAAGCCGCACAATCCAAGAAAGCCTGCGAACCCATCAGATTCAAGGATGACATCGAATCCCTCATCACCTCCGCCGAGAAAAGACTGAACGGGAAGGTCCCGGATGCCAGTTTGAGGTTCCACGCGGTCAAACTCATCGAGAACGACGAAGTTGTGAACGAAAAATTCGCCGATGTCAGGAAGGACATGGAATCTGAGATTGAGAAGGTCGAGGAGGCCCACGACGATGACATGGATTCCATAATCGCAGACGCTAGATACAACAACATCTCGGACATCACCTCCAAAGTCGTCAAAAAAGCGAAGAGGGACCCCAGGGGAACCATATCGGATAGGATCGACAGGATCGTGACCCACAGGATCCTCGGAATACCGATCTTCCTCTGTGTCATGGCACTCCTGTTCTTCGGAATCATCGGATACGGCGACATCACCGGTATCGGAACGTATTGCACCGACTGGCTCAACGAATACATCGGAGTCCTGATGGAGGACATCGCATTGTGGTGTGAGGAAAACGGTGTTGACGAGATCCTCGCAAGCCTTCTGGTCGATGGAATAATCGGTGGAGTGGGAGCCGTCATAGGATTCCTGCCCCAGATGCTCATCCTCTTCCTGGGACTCTGCATCCTCGAAGACATAGGATACATGTCCAGGATCGCGTTCGTCATGGACCGTATCTTCAGGTATTTCGGACTTTCCGGAAAATCCTTCATCCCCGTTCTCGTCGGTACCGGTTGCGGTGTGCCCGGAATCCTCGCTTCCAGAACCATTGAAAGCGAGAGGGACAGACGCATCACCGCCATGACCGTCACCTTCATACCCTGTGGAGCCAAACTCCCCGTCATCGCCATGATTGCCGGAGCCATCTTCGGCGGCGACGGAATGGTCGCACTCTTCTCCTACATCCTCGGAGCAGTCTGCGTCCTCATCTCTGGAATCATCCTCAAGAAATGGAAGAGGTTCGCAGGCGACCCTGCACCCTTCATCATGGAACTTCCCCCATACCACATCCCCAACTGGATGAACGTCATCAAGGGAACCCTCGACAGGGGTTGGGCTTTCGTCAAGAACGCAGGAACGATCATCCTGCTCTCCTGCGTCATCCTCTGGGCACTCATGAGCTTCGACACCTCCTTCAACTGGATCGGAGCCAACGGCACATCCGACTCCATCCTCCAGACCATCGGGGAGGCCATATCCGTCATCTTCGTCCCGCTCGGATGGGGCGACGAGTGGCAGCTGACCGTCGGAACCTTCACCGGACTCATCGCCAAAGAGAACATCATCGGAACCTTCGGTGTGCTCTTCGGATTCGAGGAGATCGGAGAGGAGGGCGAGGAGATCTGGATGATGCTCTCACTCATACTCACCAAGGCCGAGGCCCTGTCCTTCCTCGCGTTCAACCTCATCTGCGCACCCTGCTTCGCAGCCATCGGAGCCATGCACAGGGAGCTCGGAACCTGGAAGAGCACCGCCATTGCCATAGGATACCAGTGCGTGCTGGCATATGCCGTCTCCATGATCCTGTACGCATTCCTCAGTCTGTTCTGGGGATACGAGGTCGACACGGTCATCGTCGTGGTCGCCGTGATCCTGCTCGCAATACTGGTCTACCTGCTGTGTGCCAAGGACCCGTTCAAAGTCATCGATAATGCAATCAAGAGGGATTGAAAATGAACACATCGACCATCATCGTGGCCGTTGTCATCATCCTCCTGGTGGCGTTCGCGGTATTCACCATCGTGAACAACAAGAGGAAGGGGAAGAGCAACTGCGCATACTGCGGCAAATGCGGGGGTTCCTGCTGCTGCAACGACACTGACGAAGAGGATACCGGATCCTGCAAGGGATGCGGCAAGAACTGAACCTGAAAAACGGGAGGGGTTCCCCCTCCCCGAAACAACTTCAACGAAGCGGATCGTCTGAATGACATCGGCGCGGGCCCCGCCGTCACCGAAGGGCCCATCGTGTTCTCCCCCGCATCCATCAACGGGGATTGTCTTGAAAAAGGATTTTTATATCCTCCGACAATCCATCGAACCATGAAATACAGATGTCCCCTTTGCGGATACGTGTACGACGAGGAGGCCCGCGGAGTCAAGTTCGAGGACCTTCCCGACGATTGGGTCTGCCCCGTCTGCGGCGAACCCAAGGAAAGCTTCGAGCCCATGGACGAGTGATCAGGCACCGTCTATGGTCACGAACTGGGTGTTCTGCCTGCGGCGGATGTCCTCCATGAACCTGTACGACAGGTCATGACCGGATGCGGCCGCCTTGGAGAACAGCTTCAAACTCCTTTCAACATCCTTCTCCACACCCAACCCCTCATAAAGCATTCTGGCAACCATGAACTCCGCATCGGGCTCCCCGGTATCGGCGACGGCCTCGTACATCTCGAAGGCCTTGGCGAGATCCCTCTGGACGCCCTTCCCCTCATAGTACATGGTACCGAGATTGAAGACGGCAGGTGCCAGACCAGCCTCGGCCGCACGGGAGTACCAGTTGAAGGCGACCGCATCCCCTCCGGGTTCTGAACCGTCCTGACACCTCTTCCCCATCATGAACTGCGCCTCGGGAACGCCCTTGAAGGCCGCGAGACGGAACATGCGGGTGGCGGCATCGTCGTCCTTCTGCACACCGACACCCTCGGAATACATGTAACCGATCTTGAACATCGACAGGGCGTCACCCTCGTCGGCAGCACGCGAGTACCATTCGAACGCCTTCACGGGATCGGCCTCCACACCGTAACCGTACAGGTACATGCCGCCCACCTCCGGAAAGGCCTCGGGCATGCCGGACTCGGCGGCGGCCAGGAACCACCTGTGTGCCAGTACCGGGTCCTCGGGCAGTCCGGTGGCGCCGGAGTAGATCATGCCCAGACGATACATCGACGGGGGGTGTCCCGCCTCGGCCGCGGTGGTGTACAGTTCGACGGCCGCATCGGGGTCCGGGTTGCCGTCGGGTATCCCCGCCATCCTCAGCTCCGCGAGTCCGAAGAACGCGTTGGGGAATCCGGTCTCGGCAGCCTGCATGAAGAGCTCATAGGATCTGGAGGGGTCCTCCTGGAAACATTCGATGGCCATCTCGCAAAGGGTGTTGGGGTCCTGCATGGACACCCCATCCCATGCGGCACTTTTAAACGAATCCCCCGATGGAACGGCAAGAGTACTTGAACAACGTGTGAGATTCCATCCCCATGTTAAACGGACCGGTTGTGAAAGCCGCATTCGCCCTGGCCATCATCCTGATGGTCATGTCATTGGCACTGTTCGCATTCCCCCAGCATGTCATGGTACTCGGAAGCATCGCCGGAGTGGTCGCGGTGGCGGTGGTGGTCATCCTCGTCGTGATGCTCCTGAGGATGAGGAAGGACTGATGAGCGGGGAGCATACGGACGCGGGGGACCACTGCACCTGCGGTCACCCCGGACCCCATCCCCCCGGCGGGATACCTCCCGAAAGGATCTCAGAGTTCTTCCGCATAATGGGCGACGACACCCGCCTGAGGATCCTCCTGGAGTTGGAGGATGGCGAACTCTGTGTGAACTGCATCGCGGAAAGGCTGGGATGCACGGTATCGGCCGTATCCCACCAATTGAGGGTCCTGAGGGATGCGCGCCTGGTCACATCCCGCAGGGAGGGGAGGAGCATACACTACAGTCTCTGCGACGATCATGTGAAGACGATAATCGACACTGCGGTGGAACACCTATTGGAATAAACATCCAATTGCATCCGACATCCCTTTCAAGCCCAACATGGGTAATAAAATCTAAGGTTCACTCATGAATAGGGGAACCCTAAAATAAGCAAGGGGAGATACGGACTTCGATGGGAATGAAGGTAGGTATCGACCTAGGAACAACGTACTCTGCAGTATCAAGATACGATCCGGCCTCTGGAAAACCGGTGATAATACCGAACGGCATCAACAAGGACACCACGCCCTCGGTCATCTGCTTCTACGGTGACGAGATCCTTGTGGGCGACGAGGCCAAGGACATGCAGAAGAACGGCTGTGGAATCATAGCCTCGAACTTCAAGAGCAGCATAGCGGACCCGGTGTCCGGAATCACGGTCGGGGACAGGACGTACACCGCATCGGACCTGTCGACGATCCTTCTGAAGAAGCTGATCGAGGATGCCGAGGCAGCCACCGGCGAAAAGGTCGACGAGGCGGTGATCACCGTCCCGGCATACTTCAACGACACCCGCAGGACCGCCACCATGAAAGCCGGAGAGGCCTGCGGCATCACCGTCTCCAACGTCATCAACGAACCGACCGCGGCCGCCATCTACTACGGTTACAAGACCGCCAACAACAAGACCCTCATGGTCTACGACCTCGGAGGAGGGACCTTCGACGTCACCATCATCAGGGTCCAGGACGGGGTGATAAGCGTCCTCGGAACCGACGGGGACCACGGACTCGGCGGCAAGAACTGGGACGAGAAGATCATGAACTACATCTGCGAACAGTTCATGGACGAATTCGGGGAGAACCTCAAGGAGAACCCCCAGAAGAGGTACGAGCTGGAGGTCGCCTGCGAGAAGCACAAGAAGACGCTCTCGATCACCGACAACGTCGTCATGCCCGTGACGTACAACGGCTACAACTCCTCGTACGACATGAGCAGGGAGATGTTCGAGAACAGGACCCGTCATCTCCTGGAGACGACGGGTGAGACATGCATCAAACTCCTGGAGACCCTGAAACTCAGATGGACGGACATCGACGAGATCCTCCTGGTGGGGGGATCCACCAGGATGCCGTCCATACCCAGATACCTCAGGGAGATCTCCGGTCGCGAGGTGAGGTCCCACAGCGACACCGACCTTGCGGTGGCCAAGGGTGCAGGCATCACCGCCGCCCTGTACACCTCCAAGAACCAGGGTCTCACCATCAGAAAGATAGAGGACGTGACGTCCCACAGCCTGGGGGTCCTCAGCACCAACGCCGAAGGGGACAGGTACATCAACGAGATCATGATCCGCAAGAACACGCGCCTCCCCCACACCGTCCACAGACAGTTCTCCCTCATGGAGGGGAACACCTGCAACAAGATCGAGATGTACACGCTCGAGGGGGAGAGCAGGGACCCGACCATGTGCAACCCCCTCAGCAAGGTCGTCATCACCGGATTCGTGAACAACGGACGCGGGGTGCTGGTGGACGTGGACTACAGCTACGACAGGAACGGGGTCGTGAGGGTCGAAGCCTATCAGGACGGGGAACCCCTGGATGTGGACCCCCGCCCCGTGGAGGACGACCTGTCCTGGATGAACGGGGATCCCCGCGACAGGACCGGCGATGCCGTGATCCTGAAGAACATCGCGATCTGCGTCGACCTGTCCAGAAGCATGAGGGACGCACCCCTGGCCAACGCCAAGAGAAGCATCCATGATTTCGTCAGCACGGTCTCGGGGGAGGGCGTGAGGTTCACACTCATCGGGTTCGGGGACAAGGGTGTCGTCGCCAAGGAACTCACCGACAACGTGGAGGATTTCAAGGTCGCGCTGGAGGGACTCAAGGTCAACATGGTCGGAAGGGGTACGGACTTCTCCCCGATAGAACTCGCCCATGCGCAACTGAAGGACCAGCCCGGAATGCCCATAATCGTCATCCTCACCGACGGCATATGGGGCAAGAAGGACAAGGCCGTGGAACAGTCCCGCGCATGCAGGCAGGACGGAACCTCGATCCACGCGATAGGATTCGGTGAGAGCGACCTCGGATTCCTGAGACAGATCGCCACCGTCGAAGCAGGCGCCATATACACGACCATCGACAGGATGGGGAGCGCCTTCAACAGCATCGCCACCGCCATCAAGAAGAACGAGACCGGCCTCATGTGCCGCCCCCAGATGGTCGATGGTCCCAAAAAGGACTGATGACCCCGGAACGGGATTGAATTGTCCAAGAAGAGCAACTACAGCAATCTGCTCGGCATTGATCCGTTCAGAGACACGGATTACGGGACCGAGGAGATAGGGAAGATCATCGAGAACAAGGAGAAGCGCTGGAGACAGGGCAGCACCGACATGCAGAAGGAGGCCAAGGCCCGTTACAAGTACGGCGTACTCCTGGCGATGGTTCCGGAGATCGACGCCTACATGTCGGACCCCCAGAGCAGGGAGGCGGACCTCGAGGAGGCCAGGATACTCCTGAAGGGCAGGTGCCAGAAACTCAGGACCAGTTGCGTCATCCTGGAGGACGGCACCCATGTGGTCCTGAAGATGGATCTCAAGACGTTCAAGAACAACCTGAACTGGGAGAACATCGAGGAGAAGCGCATCATGGAACTGGCGGGCGTCGTAGACAGACGTCCCGCGCTCCCGGTGTCCGACGAGGTGGAGATGATCCACAAGGAGATCGAGAAGTTCGGGGTGTACACACCGGCCGACGTACTCAACATCCTCATCCTGAACCCCGACCTCAAGATAGATGCGGACGAACTCTCCGACGCCAGCACGCCGTCCACCATCAGATCGGCCTTCGAGGCATGCAATTCGAGGGTGCAGAACGTCAATGCCAACCTGTTGAAGAACCAGGACCTGTTCGTGTCGTTCCTGAGGGAGCTGAAGAGGATCGTGACCGATGACGGGGAATTGAAATCCCTCGTCTCCTACTCCATTTGCAACAGGGATCTGGAACCGATCCTGGAGAGGATGCAGGAGGAGTACGGCAGGACGATGCTCAACCGCGGGTACATCGACGACCTGATAAGGACCCTCGCACCGGACGTCGACCTGACCCTCGCGATACCCATACTGGAGAACTTCTGTTACAGGAAGAACATATACGCCAACTTCTCGGGGGAGGACCAGGTCTCCCTCAGATGCCCGTCCTGCGAATCCCTGGTGACCGCCGGACCTGGGGACTGCTACTGCACGGCCTGCGGTTACAGGATAAGGTTCGAGTGCCCGGGATGCCACATGGTGCAGAGTGCGAACAACAGGTTCTGCCCGTCATGCAACTTCGATTTCGAGACCGGACCCGCGAAGGCCAAAAGCCTCGAGACCATGTTCAGGAAGGACATCAAGGACGGGGACATGAAATCCGCATCCGAGAACCTGTCCGCCCTGAAGGCCGGATTCTCCACCCTCGTGGACATCGAGTTCCTGACCAGACGGTTCGAGGATGCATCGAAATACATCGACGAGGCCCGTTCCGCATTGAACCGCGCACTGGAGAACGAGAGGTTCTACGAGGCGGGATCGATGGGCGAGGAACTGATCCAACTGTATCCCAAGGCCCTGGAGGGCGACATAGAGATCCAGTACAGGTTGAAGGAGGCCACCCGTCGTCGTGAGAACGCGGACGCCCACTATGCGAAGGCCATGGGGATCGCCAAGGATGATCCGGATGCCGCACTGTCGTTGTGCATCATGGCGGTCAGCGAATGCCAGGACCACCCCGGTGCCAAGAGCATGCTGAATGCACATCCGCCGGAGGACCCGGAACCGCTCGACGCGGAGGTCGACGGTACGACGTTGAACGTGGTGTTCGACGGACCCGACGAGAAGGGCGTGACATACTGCATCTATCGTGAGAAGGGGCAATGGCCGGAGGTGAACGACTCCACCGTCCCCTATTTCGAGACCACGCAGAAGACCTTCGAGGACTCCCGCATGGAGGTCGCCACCGACTACTACTACAAGATATACACC
>JAFVZY010000067.1 GCA_017507885.1 Candidatus Methanomethylophilaceae archaeon
CCCGCGGCCGTCGTCTCCACCGACCAGCTGAACCTCACCGCCGGAAAGTACATCGGAAAGGACGACCCCGTGTGCATCTGCCGTGCACAGAGCGGACTCCCCTCCGTCGGAGAGTACCTCCAGCCCTTCATGAACACCATGCTGGTCGCTGGATGGATGAGAGGATCCCACTACGGTGCATTCTACCCCTGCTCCCCCGAGGAGTCCGACCCCGTCTACTTCGACGGACCCCCGAGAATCTGCTGTCTCGGATTCCAGCTCAACGACGGAAAGCTCCAGGGACTCGAGCCCATGGGATCCAAGGGAGGAGTCCACACCCCCGTCGACTTCTTCAAGGGAAGCACCTGGGACCTCGCCCGCATGAACGCCATCAAGGCAAGCAGGTTCATGAGGAGCCAGGGACCCTTCATGCCCGCCGTCCTCGGACCCGAGGAGATGGAGTACACCTCCAGGCCCGAAGTCCTCAGGGACCTCACCACCAGGTTCATCAGCCTCGACGACGCACCCTCCACCGAGAAGTGCGACATCGAGAAGGATGTCGAGTGAGACCGGTGGTCCGCTTGAAGACACCGGCCGTCATAGTCAACTGCAAGGTGTACACCGAGGTCGAGGGCAGCGGTGCCCTGAACCTCGCCCTCGTCTGCGACAGGGTCGCCGAGGAGACCGGGATCGGAATCGCCGTCTGTCCCCCCATGGTGGAGCTCGGACGCGTGACCGACAGGGTCTCCCTCCCGGTGTTCTCCCAGAACGTGGACCCCAGGAAACCCGGATCGGGAACCGGATACACCACCCCCACCGCCGTCAAGGCCGCGGGCGCGTACGGAACCCTGATCAACCACTCGGAGCACAAACAGCCCGCCGCTGACGTGGGCACCTGCGTCTCCATGTGCAGGGACCTGGACCTCTACACCTGCGTCTGCGCAGACACCGTGGACGTCGCCAAGGAACTGGCGGCGTTCAAACCCCGCATGATCGCCGTGGAACCCCCCGAGCTCATCGGAGGGGACATCTCCGTCACCACCGCGAACCCCAAGATCGTCCAGGACACCGTCGAAGCGGTGGAATCCGTCGATTCCGACGTCATGGTCCTCTGCGGAGCAGGCGTCAAGACCGGCGAGGACGTGAAGGCGGCCGTGGACCTCGGAGCCCACGGTGTGCTCCTGGCATCCGGCGTCGTGAAGGCGAAGGACCCCGAGAACGTCCTCAGGGACCTCATAAAACACCTTTGATTCTCCAGAGGGGGACAACCCCCTCGCACCCTTTTTCCGATCGACGTATTATTGCTATGAAGAGGATTCTGTTAATCGGTGGCCCCGGCAGTGGAAAGAGCACACTCGCAAGGAGGATGGGCGATATCCTGGACATACCGGTCGTCCATCTGGACATGCTCCGCTGGAACGGCGACGGCACGATGGTGGAGGATTCCGTTATGAGGGACAGGATGATGGATGCCATGTCAGGGGATTCATGGATCATCGACGGCAACCACACGTCCACCCTGGAGATGCGCATCGAAGCCTGCGACACCGTGATCTTCCTGGATGTCCCGGCGGAGGTCCGCATACTCGGTCTGGAGGAGAGGCGTGGGAAACCGAGACCGGACCTTCCCTGGGAGGAGACGGAGGGCGACGGTTACAGGGAGTTCCTCGAATACGCCAGGAATTTCGACGAGACCAAGAGACCCGTGTTCATGGGGATTCTCGGCGCGGTCACGGACAAGGACGTCATCGTGTTGAAAAGCAGGGATGAGATGGATTCCTTCCTGAAGGGATTGGGAGGGGACTGACGTTTGTGGGGAGGGGTGGACCCCTCACCCAAACCGTTTTATGTGTAGATGTTCACAGTCGGATTTGGACAACCTCCCCAATCTGCAAACCAATTTGCTGTTGGGAACCGATGAGCGTTCCAGATCCACATAGGTGTCGACATCCAGACCGGAGGAATCGAGATCGACGATTGGATATCTGTTTCTGTACGGTGCATTCTTGCTCGTACACCTGTAACATGAGACATACTCCCCGTCGATTCCGAGAACGATGACGGGACGACCCTTCCTATTTATCCCATCATCGAATGGGATGTCCTTTGCGAACCACACCTCCCCGATAACAGGGGAATCGGTTTTACGTCTGTCGTTATATCTCATTCAGACAACTCCGAATGCCTTCGTCATACATTCGATGCAGAGACGGAAACTTCTGACAACATGCAATGAAACTTGAATTTCGCAGCCTCGCGTGCGCGCGTGCGCGCGCATAAGGTCGGAAACACACAGGGTCTGTGAACGGGGAAAAACGGAAGAAATGGAAGCGTCCTGAAGCGTTATGCGACAAACAACATTCAGGACGGACGGCCGTAAGGCTGCAGACGGTATAATCGTTCCCCTCGGTATCGTGAGGCTGATCCG
>JAFVZY010000068.1 GCA_017507885.1 Candidatus Methanomethylophilaceae archaeon
AGATAATCGATGTGGCCAGATTGTCAAAGACCCCGCCCTATGAGCTACTCCAAAACGACCTAGTTAGAAATAGGGCGGGAAATTAGGTTCAAATGCCTGAAGGAGAGCGGGATGACCGCGTTCTTCACCAGGAGTTCCGCGGCGAACATCCCCGTGAACATCTCCCTGTGCGAGAGGCTCGGACTCGACAAGGACTTCTACTCCGTGTCCATCCCTCTCGGAGCCACCATAAACATGAACGGTGCGGCCATCACCATCACGGTGATGACCCTCGCCGCGGTCAACACGCTGGGAATGGATGTCTCCATCGGAACGGCGATCGTCCTGTGCGTCGTCGCGACCATCGCCGCATGCGGTGCGTCCGGAGTCGCCGGCGGTTCCCTTCTGCTCATCCCCCTCGCCTGCTCCCTTTTCGGAATCAGCGACGAGATCGCCATGCAGCTCGTGGCCATCGGATTCATCATCGGAGTCATCCAGGACTCCCTCGAGACCGCACTGAACTCCTCGTCCGACGTCCTGTTCACCGCCACTGCCGATGCCAAGGCGAGGATGGACGAGGGTCAGGACACCCCACTCAACCTGTGAAACCCGTATCGGTACGGGACACCGGGTCGCCCAAACAGGGAAGGCGGCCCGGCGAACCATTTCCCTGTTCTGAAAAACCGTCATGTTCGAACGGTTACGGATCCGTCGTGAAGGATGCGAAAAGGGGATCCATGGACACCAGACCGCATCGATCGGACGGCATCCGCGGATCCCATCGGAAAAAGGTAGGAGTCCCCACGGACTCAGTTTTCGAAGAAACGGTTCTCCGCCATCTCCGAGACGCTCATGTTCTTGCAGAGTTCCTCCACGAGCTCCACGTTGCGTTCGTCGGTGGACATCAATCCGCCCTCCAACATGTATGGGACGAGATCGTTGTCGAAGGCACCAAAATACGTTGCGAGCACACAGTATTGGGAGACCATTCCGGCCAGGAGGATGTGGTCGCATCCCACGTCCCTGATGGTGTCGGCCAACACCGTCCCCCTGAACGAGTTCATCTCCGTCTTATGGACGATCCTGTCGCCTTCGACGGGCTCCAGGAGTCCGTCGACGTATGCATCCCCGTCCTCCACCTCCCGTCCGTGGGAGGGACCGTCGAACACCACGTAGATTATCGGATTCCCGGTGCCCCTGAACAGACGGATGGCATCGTTCACGGTCTCCAGATGGAGGTCCGTGGACCGCCTCAGACCGTCGGTGGAGTACGCGAACTTCTTCTGTATGTCTATCAAAACCAAAGCGAAACGCTTGTCCCTGTATTCCAAATTGGATTTCACGCAATCACATCCCGGGATCGAATCCCTCCAGATCACCCTCGGTTTCGAGGTAAAGGTCCCTGAGCTCGTCGAGTATGTCCTGGGGCGCATCCCAAAGACCACGGTCCGCAGCCTCCAGCATGTCCTCAATCATCTCCTTGAGTGCATAAGGATTGTTGTCGTTCAGCCATTCCCGCCACTCCTCGTCGAGGATGTAGGATTCGGTGACCTTCCGGAACATCCATGGTTCTATGGAATCCGTGGTCGCACTCCAACCCAGCATGAATTCGGTGAGTTTGGAGAGTTCCATGGCCCCCTTGTACCCGTGGGGTTTGAGTCCGTCCGCCCAGACGGGGTTCAACACCCTGCTGCGCATGACGAAGGCGGTCTCCTCCTCCACGGTCCTGACCCCGAGACGGTCCACGTCCGAACTGTCACCCATGAAGCTCACGGGTTTGTGTCCTCCGAAGGTCCTGACCGCGGCGTTCATGCCACCGAGACTGTCGTAATCGTCGTCGATGTCCAGGAGATCGAATTCACGGGTGTTGTGGTTCTTGACCGTGACCTCCAAGGCGCCGACGCGACGCTTGAACGCCGTCGGAACCTTCTCTCCCTTCCACTTCCCGCCGTATGCGTGGGCACCCCAGGTGGCATAGGTCTCGGCGATCTGGTCGATGGTGTCCCATTGGGACGATGCGATGAGCACCGACACCCCGTTGCCGTGTTGTCCCGGTGGATCCCCAAAAACCCTGATGGATGCCATGTCGCGGGCCTGTTGGGAATCCATGCCCTCGCTGATGTAGCGCTCCATGTCCTCCTTCAGATGCTTCCTGTAATAGTTGGCCTCGTCGTCCTCGTCCAATTCGGAGATCATCCCCAACGCATCCACCAGCATGTCGCTGAGACCCGGGAACGAATCCCTGAACAGACCGGAGATCCTGGGCATGACGTCGATCCTGGGCCTTCCGAGCTCCTCCAACGGTATGACCTCCATTCCGGTGACCCTTCCGCCCACGGCGCTCCATGTGGGCCTGATTCCCATGAGGGAGAAGATGTACGCGATGTCGTCCCCGCCCGTCTTCATGGTGTCCGTGGCCCAGACGACTATACCTATGCTTTCGGGATACCTCCCGTTGTCCTCGATGTAACGGTCGATCATCTGCCGGGCCATCTTGGAACCGATGATCCAACTGGATTCCGACGGTATGGTGCTCGGATCTATGGAGTAGAAATTGGTCCCGGTCGGAAGGAGATGGGCGTTTCCACGGGTGGGTGCCCCCGATGGGCCCGGAGGGACGTAGCGTCCGCCTATACCCTTGAGGAAGTTGTCCACCTCATCCGTCATCCTGCATATACCTGGATAGATGTGGTCGCAGACGTATGCGATGGAGTCGACCATCGATTGGGGAACGGTCTCGAACATCCCCTCCGCGACGGACAGCGACGCCTCCCTGTCGAAGGAGACCCCGTCCATGGAATCGATCAGGGCGTTGAAGGCCCCGTCGATGCGGTCCACCAATGCCCCGTTGACCACATCCCATCCGGGGGTGAATCCGGATTTGTCATCCAGAAGGGAATCCAGGTCCAATCCCATGGATTCCGCAACGGCCCCCCTGAGGGACGGCACGGAACCGTTCCTGAGACGTGACAGGGAATAGACCATCTCCCTCATCCTCTCGCCCTCGGGAACCTTTCCCATCACGTGCAACCCGTCCTTGATGAGTGCATCCTTGATGTCCGCGACGTAATCGTAGATGAGATCCACCCTCTCGTCCACATCCCCTATGTCGCACTCCTCGTCCAGACCCAGCTCCTTGAACATGTCCAATCCGCGGACCAACCCGTGGATCCTCTCCATGAGCATCATCCTCTTCTCGTCCTGCATGGTGCTTCTGGAGTTCAGGTACTCCTGCAGGACACCGTCCAGGTCCATGAGTTCGTCGTATCCCCCCGCACGGGTCAACGCGGGGACCATGTGTCCGATTAGGACGGAGTTGGTCCTCCTCTTGCACTGTACCCCCTCCCCGGGATCGTCGATGATGTAGGGGGACACGTTGGGCATCGTGTCCAGGACGACATCCGGATAATCGTCGCGAGACAGTGCCTGACCCTTGCCCGGAAGCCATTCCAGCGTACCGTGGGTCCCCATGTGGACCACCATGTCCGCCTTGAAATCCTCCGCAAGCCATCTGTAATACGCCAGATACTGGTGCGGCATGACCACGCGGGGATCGTGGTACAGCGTCTCCGCCTGTTCGTGCTGCCCCCTGTTGGGTTGGGTCCCTATGAAGACGTTGCCGTTCCTCACACCGGGTATGATGAAACGGCCGTCGTGGACGGATATGGGTCCGGGCGGTTCCCCCCAACTGCGGACCATGCCCTCCCTGGCCTTCGGTGAAAGCGAATCGAACCATCCCATGTACTCCGACACGTCCATCATGTCGGCCGCACGGGAGGGGATCTCGTCCTCGGGCACCCAACGGGTGTCGCTGGTTACCCCTGCCAGGACCTCGTTGACGATCTCGTTGCCGTTCTCCGGGATCCTGTCAACGACGTAGCCCTGGGATTCCATTCCGATGAGGCACATGCGTATGCTCTCGAATGTGTCGAGACCGGAGGCGCCCCCGACACGGTCGTTCGTAGGGGGATACATGTTCAACAGGATGGCAACCCTCCTCTCGGACGGGTCCTTCCTGGACAGTTCGGCCCATGCGATCGCCAAAGACGATATCCGATGGACCCTGTCCTCGACGGAATCGGCGACGTATTTGCCGTCCTCCCCCCTGGATGTGAACATCAAGGGGACGGATATCACCTGCCCGTCGTACTCCGGCCATATGACGGATGTGCCTATCTCGGCGGAGGTCATGCCGACGATGTCGTCCTCCCACTCCGACACGGACCTCATGATCCCCTGGGCCTGTATCACGGGGACCCCGAGGTCTATTAGGAAGTTCTCGGCATCCGGGTCGCCGTCCACGTTGTTCATGTTGATCTGGGAGAAACCCATGGTCATGACCACCGCATCCACGACGGGTTGGTCGCCATCCATGAAGTACCTCCTGATGACGGCCTCCGAACCGATGCTTCCGGTGAGTTCGTTGGGGGACGATGCGCAATACACGGAGATCACGTTGGCACCCTTCGACTCCAGGTCGCGGACCAGACGATGGACCGGGGCGACCCTGCCCTTGACGACGGTCGTCTGATGGGTCATCACGCCGATGACGGGTTTGGATTGGTCGAGGAACGCCCTGTGTACAAGAATGTCCGCGTCATCGGGCATGTCGGGATGACAGAAGCCCTCGGTACGCGATATCACCGCATCCGGGACGACGACGTCCGCACCGCCTATCTCCCTCTCGATCCACCTCAGCAGGGAACGGAAGTTGACCTCCCCGCCCAGTCCCAGCAGGAGCCTCGCCCTGGCGTACTCCTCGTCGGAATGTCTGAACAGGATACGGTTCTCCGAATTTGATTCCGGAAGGGAACCCTCGTACAGCACGTCCACACCCGCCTTGGATGCCACCTGCATCATGCGATGGTATTTCCTGAAATAGGATTCGTCGCCGTGGAGGCCGATGAGGAGGATGTCGCAGTCGCGGACCTCCGACAGGAAGCCCATGAACGCCTCCTCGTTCTCGTCCAGATCCTCCGAATCCGCACATACGACCCTCATTCCGACATGCAGATCCCCCATGGACTCCAGAGCCCTCCCGAGGAAGACCCCGTCCCTGTTCATCACGCTCAGATACACCACACGGATCGCCCTGTCGCAATCCGCGGGTCCGTTCTCGAATATCCCGAACATTCCGATAACCTCATTGATCGATGACGGACCTGACGGACCTCTCTATGTGCTCCGCATTCAGATCCTCGAGTTTCAGATAGGTCCCGTCGAGGGCCCTGCACAGTTCCAAGGCGAGACCGAACCTGGGCCTGCCCGTCTCCGTGTCTATGACTATGAACCTGATTCCGGATTCGGCCAGGGCCCTGGCCGTTCCGAGCATCTCGTCCACGGGTTTCACACCCCTGGTGAAGGAAACATTGCTGCGTCCGTCGGTGAGTATGACCATCACCGGACGGGAATCCCTGGATTCGCAACCCTTCAGGATCTCATGTCCCTTGATCAGGGCGTGCGTTATGGGGGTCCTGCCCCCTGTGGGGATCTCCGCCAGGACATGATACGCCTTCAGGATGCTGCGGGTCAATGGAAGGACCTCCTCCGCACGGTCCATCCTGAACACGGCCATCCCTATGGAATCCCTCTTCTGATAGGCATCCTTGAGCATGGACAATATCGCCCCCTTCACGGCCACCATGCGTTTCTGGGCGCCTATGGATCCGCTTCCATCCACCATGAACAGTATGTCCCTGCCCTGCCTCTTCTCACGGACCTTCTCACGGAGGTCGTTCCTCTCCAGGACCAGGGCGAGACGACTGTGGTCCCTGACCGCCTGATAGGGTGCCGCGATGCGGATGCTCGGCACCAGGGCCACATCCTCCACCCTCCCGTTGGGAAGACGGTATCCCACGCACCTCCCGGTACGGTCGCGCGCAACGGCCCCCTTGTGCCTCCCGCCACGCTCCGCATGGGACGGTCTCCTCTCGCCGGACATGTAGTCTATGACGCGGTATGTGTCCCCTATGGAGAAGACCTCCTCATCCGCTCCGGTGGAATCGGGGGGAGGCGGAAGACGGAGCTCCTCCGGAGTCTCCTCCCGGGTTTCGGGCAGTTCCGGTTGTTCATGCTCCCCCGTGGACCCGTCATCCGGGGATCCATCGGACGGATCGTCGTCGGATTGGGGTTCCGGAGGGGGTTCATGGGGAGGCTCCTGCGGCGGGGCCTCGTCAACGGCATCGTTGCGCCTGTGTTCCAGACAGATCGCCGCCGCCTCCTTCAGATCGTCGAGGTTTGCCGAATCCCTCCCGTCCAACGCCGCCAATACACACGACGTGTTCATCATGGAGATGTCGCCACGGTGTCCGGCCACGTTGAGGCTGTTGCATACGTCGGAGATGGCGTTGCAGTATCCCTCGGGTACCCTTGTGAATCTGGATTTCGACCTCGCGTTCCGAATGGACTCCGCAATCCCGGAATCCATCGACGAGTATCCGACGATGAATGAGCGGGGATCGGATTCGAAGGCCAGCCTGCGTTCCACGATCGCGGTACGGAGTCCCTCGTCCTCGATGCGTTCCATGAACACGCATATGTCGAAACGGTCCAGGATGTGTTCCGAGATGCCGCCCTCCTCCGCATCCATGGTGGCTATGAACACCGTGGAGCACTCCCTCTCCTCGGATATGCCCTCCCTCTCGACGACATCCGTCCCCGTCTCGACCACGTTGAGTATCTGATGGACGATGTGTTGGGGGAACAGATTGATGTTCTCCATCAGCAGGATGTTGTCGTGTGAACGGGAGAGGATGCTCCGGGAAGGCCTCTTCCTGCCGTCACGTATGGTGTCCTCGATGTCCATGCCGCCGAATATCTGGTCCTCCGTGGCGTTCAGCGGTATCTCCACCAGGTCCCTGTCGTCGCATATGCACGGGATCGACCGGGCAAGGACGGATTTTCCGGAACCGCGGGGCCCGCATATCAGCATGGAGACCTTCTCGGAGAAGGAGAGTGCACATACCAACGCACCCTTCGCCCTCCCGTTCCCCACTATCGCGGAGAACGGAAAGGTGTTCACTCCCTTCCGAAGGTACTCTGGAGCCATGCGTCGAGTTCCTCCGTGTTCAGAGTGGAGTCCTGGAACGGATTCCTCCTCATGCGATGGGGCATGACGATCTTGGACACGTGGACCACGTCCTGTGGTGTGACATCCGTGCGCCCCTCCCATGCCGCGTATGCGCATGCGGCCTTTATGAGTGTCAGATCGGCACGGTGTCCGTCCACCCCGAGGTGCAGCGGGATTCTGACCGCCGCATGCACGACCTCCCTTCCGGGGACGATGTCCCTCACGAGGGAACGCGCCTCGACGATCCTTCCGCGCAATTCTTCCTGTTCACCCTCGAAATCCCTTCTGAATCCCTCGGGATCCTTTTCGAACTCCATGCGACGTGTGATGATGTCCATCCTGCGCATCTCGTCGTGTTCGGCCTCCACATCGACGGCGAGACCGAAACGGTCCAGGAGCTGCGGTCTCAGGTCCCCCTCCTCGGGGTTCATGGTACCCACCAGGATGAACCTGGACGGATGACTGTAGGATATGCCCTCCCTCTCGATGTGGTTGACACCCATCGCGGCGGCATCCAGGAGGAGGTCCACTATATGGTCGTCCAGAAGATTGACCTCGTCCACGTACAGGATGTTGCCATTTGCCTTGGCCAGAACACCGGGTTCGAACTTCTTCCTCCCGGTGCTGATGGCATGCTCGATGTCGAGGGTGCCTGCGACACGGTCCTCGGTGGAACTCAAAGGCAATTCGACGACCCTCATCGGTACCACTGCCCTGGTCAGGACATCGGATTCACCCTTCTCGACGCAATCGGGACAATAGTCGTCCCTGCGATCCCATTGACAACCGCATGCACAACCCTGCACCACCTCGCGTTCGGGCAGAAGGTCTGCGAGTGCCCTCACCGCCGTGGACTTGGCGGTACCCTTCTCGCCCCTGATCAACACCCCGCCGATGAGCGGGTTGATGGTGTTCAGAATCAAGGCCTCCTTCATGGATTCCTGACCCACAATAGCCGAAAACGGATAGACCGGACGCTTCTTCCCTGACATTGAAGAAAGCATGTGTTGGATTATATATCCACTTTACTATTGATAAAAATTGGATTCATGACAGATGTTAGATGTATAGTCCAACTATTAGTGAAACAACCAATTCTAATTTCGGAAACGGGGAGACGTGGATCCATGCGATGTTTGTATAAAGTCGGGAAGTGCATACACCCCACAGGTGGATTGGAAATGGATTACCCCACTATCGAGGAGATTGCCGAAAGGATGCATGCGCTGCGTGAGATGTGCGGATACACCGAGGAGGAGATGGCGGTGGCCGCCGAGGTCGATGTCGACGAGTATCGTGCCTATGAGAGGGGCGAGAGGGACTTCAGCTTCATGTTCCTGTACAGGTGCGCCGAGAAGTTCGGTGTGGATCTCATGGAGATCATGACCGGCAAGAACCCCCATCTCACGGATTTCGCAGTGGTGAGGAAGGGCGAGGGACTTCCCATGAAAGCCCATGAGGGATTCGACTTCTACCACCTCGCGACCAAATTCAAGAACAAGATCGCCCAACCCTTCCTTGTGGAGGCCGAATACCACGAGGAGGAGCAGGACAAGCCCATAGCACTCGGAAGCCATGAGGGGCAGGAATTCGACTTCATCCTCTCCGGAAACCTCAGATTCTCACAGGAGGGCAGGATCGTCGATCTGGAACCGGGCGACTCGATCTACTACGATTCCGGCAAGAAACACGGGATGATAGCGACCACGAAGGAGGGTTGCGTCTTCCTGGCCATCGTCATGAAGAGGGACATCGTCCACGAATGATGGGGACGGGGGGTGCCATCGGCCCCCATTCCCCAAAACACGTTTATTTCACGATTGATCCCCGACGACCTCGGGTATCCTGGATAGGGCCTCGTCCATTATGGCCTCCACATCGTTGCCGACGATGTCCAGACCCGAGGCGCTGAGTATACGCACATCGATGGCACCGCAGGAACGGCACGTGTCGGAGACCACCATGTAACCCGGATCACGATCATCCGTCACCGGTCCCCCGCGGGTCGTGACGTAGAACACCCTGGCATGACCGTTTCCCACGGGAATGCCCTGCTCGTTGTACCTGTATGTGAGACGGGGTACGCTGATCGCTTCCAGATATGATTTGAGGGTGGATGGGAAGCAGGATTCCCAGAACGGGGCCGCGATGACCACCGTGTCCGCCTCGATGAACCTTTTCGCGTGGTCGAACATGGGGTGCGAGAAATCCCCGGAGACCCTGGCCTCATCCCTGATCGCCACATCTTTCGAATCGAGACCCTTGATTCCGGCGGTCTCCAGAACCACGGTTTCGAAATCGCCGCCGAGGGCTTCCAACAACCCCTTCGCAAGACGTTCCGTGCGTGAGGTCTCACGTCTGACGCATGCATCGATGAATAGTGATCCGGACATCCAGAGATGTTCCGTCGGCATCATAGATAAGGATATCGACCTCCCGGCATCATGGAATGTCGGATGCCACGCGATCAGCCAGAAGGGCCAACACGTCGTCCCCCTCGGGCAGGGGTTCCCCGTAGAACGATTCGATCATCGAACGTGCGGTGGATGTGCCCGCATCCGAAGGGATCAATCCCCATCTCACCCCGTCCATCACGGATATCACCGCGGACACCATTGCATCGACCCGGGGGTCGGTGACGATATCGCGTGAAGGCGGGTTCCCCGCACCTGCACGTGCGAGTCTGCTCAGGGCATCGAAACCGTACGGTTCGGGAAGACCGTTGATCAGTGCCGACCGTTTCACGGACTCGTATACCGCCTCCCCGATGATCTGACCCATTTTGGAATGTTTTCCGGTACCCCTGATGTAAAGATCGCTTCCACGGTTGCGGACGACGGCCACCGACAGACGGGAGCATCCCGAACACACGTTCCCGTCCGCATCCCGGATGTCGAGATCCTGCATGACGCATGTCACGGCCTCCATGGAAGTGATGGCCGCACGGACCATGGTCGTCACGGGCATGTCCGCATCGATCTCGAGGATTATGGATGTGCCGCCGGACGGCCTGTCCGGAGCATGGCCCGCGCGCATGGAACCCTTCGAGAGATCGGACACGGCATACGCCCTGACGGAGTTGCGTCCGACGATGCGGGGGACGCAGCACATGGACGATGCGGGGGCATACGCGGGTATCGAGATTCCGCCGACCACGGCATCATCGAACGTCACCCCTTTGATAGAATCACGGTATCCGCCCGACGGGGAGGTCGTCACGACATCATGGATGCCGCCGAAAAACAGGACGCCGTTCATGCCGAAACCCCCCGATGACAGGCGAGATGCCTAAGATACGTGGAAAGTGCGAAGCAGATGTAATCCAGGATGGAATCACTGGAGTCGAGAATCACCCTTTCGAACGGACCGATCATGGAATCCGTCAGAAGAGGGCCCTCCACCAACGACCTGACAACGTCCAACCCAGCTTCCTCCGGAACGGTCCCCAATGCGACGTCGTCCATCACCCTGGCCACGGCATGGACCACGGTCGCGGCAAGGGTATCCCCATGCAGACGGGATTCGGCATCGAGTAGCTGCGCCATCGTGCATGGGAAACGGGTCTCATCGCGTATGCGTTTGAAATCGATTCCGAAACGGGACATGATGACGTATGGATCGAACTGCGTGCGATGATCCATTCCGGATTGGAGATCGAAAGTGCGGTACAACGCATCACGGACGCATCTGACCACGGCTTCGCCCACGTCCGAACATGAACCGGCGGAATCCACCTTCACATAGGATGAACGGAGACAGGACACGCCAACCTGATCGGTTCCAGAACCCGTGGCGATCCTGGGAGAGTACAGGCTCCTGGCCTGGAGCTCCTGGATCACGCAGCTTTTCGCCTCCGTGGCGGCCAGCATGGCATCGAACAACGCACCGTCGGTCAACTCCGCCTCTATGGCGAGTATTATGACGATTGTTCCGCTCTTGTGACAGTACGGGGTCTCCGCCTCGTCGTATGTGGCGAAATCCCCGGCGCGACCGCCGTTCCCCCTGATCCCGCCGGTGACCACGGCGGACACCTTGATCCCCCCGTCCGAGACGACGTTGGATATGCAGGCGTTGTCCATGTGGGCGGCAGTCCCAAATGCGACGGTGGATTGCGGGTCCAACCCTGCGGCCTCGAGCGTGAGGGAGGTGAACAGGTCGTTGACGGACAGCGACTGACCCATGATCGACGACTCCGCACGGAGACCCATGCTGGTCATGTTGACGATGGCAGTCACCGGATCGACGATGTCCGGATTGTAATGACCAGACGGCAGTGCCCTCAACGGGACCTTCGGACGCAGGACCAGAAGCCTGTTCCATCTGTAAACGTCCATGTCACAGCACATTGAACCGACGTTCCTCCAATCGCCCGTCGATTCCGCCTCGATGCATTGCCTCCAATCCAGGACCATCTTATCAAGTGGGATATATCGTCCAACTATATACATAGTGGCATGCGCCATCGATTAGACGTCATGGAGGTCGGATTGGATGGGTTGTGTCAAAACAACATCCTTCCGAATCCACGAAGGATGAAACATAAGTTGGAATATATGCCCAACTACATTCTTTTTAAATATGATGGTAAATGTTGATGAATTGTAATTGGAACAATAATCCAATTTGAGGTATTGCAATGGAGAAAAACCAACTGATAACCATCGCAGCGGCATTGATCGTGGTCGTTGCCGCCGTGGGTGTCGGACTGTTCGTCATGCAGGATGACGGCGGTGACGGCGGACCCTCGGAGATGAAGGATGCGATGAACAACAACATCACCCCCCTCGAGGGAACCCAGAGGATCGTCTGTACCACCGTCACGGCGACGGAGATGGTGTGCGACCTCGGACTCAGATCCAACGTCATCGGTTCCACCAACGATGCGGGAATCTACGATGTGGATTCCGAAATCATCGGAATCGACATGACCTTCGACTACCCCGCATCCATGGAGGCCGACATCGCCAACGGAACCGTCAAATCCATCGGCGGTGCAACCAACTGGACCGCGGACTTCGTAGCCTCCCTCAACCCCACGGTCGTCGTCGCCGAGACCTATCAGTTCGAGGCCGACGCCTCCAGGATGACCCAGCTTCAGACCCTCGGGATAACCGTCATCGTCCTTTCCAGCGACAGCGGGGTCGACACCATGGTCGACAACTACGAGCTCCTCGGATTCGCCTTCGACAAGGAGGACAGGGCGGAGGACATCGCCGATGCGGTCAATTCCGTCAACGACAAGATCCAGAACGCCGTCGCCGGCAACTCCGCCATAAAGGCTGCACACATCTGCTACTGCTTCGGTTCCTACTACATCTACAACGATTCCACAACCATGGGCGTCCTCGAGGACCTCGGATGCGAGATCGTCCTCAGGTCCGAATCCAGTTTCGGTACCATCAGCGCCGAACAGATCGCGGACGCGGATCCCGACGTGATCATCTTCGACGACATGGCCACCGACCTGAACTGGGAGGAGGTTGTCGCCGGTTGGAAGGCCGACCCCGTCATGGGCGCCATCGACGTCATCGCACAGGACGACTTCTTCTGCCTCGAGTACGGCCCGTTCAAAGCCACATCCTACAACACCGTCCACTTCGTGGAGGGTAAGGCACTCATCGCCGCCATGATAGCGGGAGACTCCATCGGCGTGGACGTCCCCAACGTCCTCACCGACGAGAACTGGAAGAACTACATCCAGTGGATCGAGTGATGTCAAACGGGGCTTCGGCCCCACATTCCCCTTTTTCATCAACCGAGGTTTAAAATGGACGATCAGACCAAGTTGAAGGACGAGGTCATGGGAAGGATCGTCGGTTCGAAACGGATACGCCGCCGTGCCCTCTGCATAATCGCGGCCGGACTGGCATCCATCGTTGTGCTGTACATCCTATCCCTGACACTCGGTGCGTATCGGATACCGTTCGAGGAAGCGTTGGAACAGATGGTGGAGATCATCGTCACCGGTGGGAACCCCGAGGACATGAGCGGGAGGATCATCTACAACCTCCGCATGCCCCGCGAACTCGCGGTCATAATGGTGGGTGCGGGCCTCGCCGTGGCGGGTGCCGTCATGCAGGCGCTCATCCACAACCCCCTTGTGGACCCCTACATAACCGGAGTGTCCTCGGGTGCATCCCTGGGTGTGATGATCATGACCATCAGCGGACTCGTCACAACATCGATAACCACGATGTGGATGATCCCCGCGGCCGGTATCGTGGGGGCGGTGATAGCGTTCACACTGACGATGGTGGTGGCCGAAGCCGCCGGAGGAAAGGCGATGAGCTATGTCCTAGGTGGTACGGTCATCGGAATGGGACTCAGCGCGGGAACCACCCTCATCATGTCATTCAATGCGAACCACCTGGCGAACATCTCGTCATGGATGTTCGGAAGTTTCGCCAACATCGAATGGTCCGAAACGATGCTCATCACCATCCCGGTGGCTGTCATCATCGGAATCATCCTGTTCAACGCCAGGAACCTGAACACGATGCTCCTCGGAGAGGACCAGGCCATGTACCTAGGGATGGATTCCCGCAGATTCAAGAGGAACATGCTCATCCTCATCGCCGTCCTGACCGCATTCTGCGTATCGTTCTGCGGAGTCATAGGATTCATAGGACTGATCGTACCCCATCTGTGCAGGATGGTCGTGGGCGGGGACAACAGGGTCCTTCTCCCCACGAGCATGATCGTCGGACCCGTGGTCCTGATGCTGGCCGACGTGTTCTGCAGGAGTTTCACCGTCTCCGAACTGCCGATAGGTGCGATCATCTCCGTCATAGGGGTGCCGTTCTTCGTGTACCTGATGGTCAAGGAGGGCAAGCGCTATGCCATGTGAGAACGAACCGGTCCTGAAGGTCACGGACGTGGAGTTCGGATACAAGGACGAGAAGACCCTCAAAGGCATCTCCTTCGAGATCAACAAGGGGGAGTTCGTGGCCCTGATGGGACCCAACGGATCCGGGAAGACCACCATGATGCGTTGCATCAACAGGATCATGCGCATCGACGGGGGAAGGATAGAGATCGACGGACAGGACGTGTCCGGACTCACCATGCAGGAGATATCCAGGATATGCACCACCGTACCCGCAGACACCGCATTGGATTTCTCCCTCACCGTGAGGGACTACGTCTCCCTTGGAAGGTCCCCCTACATCAAAACCATATGGTGGGAGGACGAGGAGGACGAGAGGATGATCGCGGAGGCCATGTGGGACCTGGGTGTGGCGAACTACGCCAACAGGAGACTGCAGGAGCTCAGCAGCGGTGAAAGGGCCCGCGTTCTTCTCGCCAAGGGCATCGTCCAGACCCCCAAGGTCCTGTTGGTGGACGAACCCAGTGCCCACCTGGACATAAAATACAAGGTCCAGATCATGGAGATCCTAAGGGAGCTGAGCAGAAGGGGACTCACCATCCTCATCGCATCCCACGACATCAACCTCCTGACCAGATTCTGCGACAGGATACTGCTGCTCTCCAAGGGCAGAATCCTGGATTACGGTGCCCCGAAGGACGTCGTGACCGAATCGTCCATAGAGGAGGTCTTCGACATAAAGGTGAAGATCGTGGAGGAGGGCGGGACCATATACGTCCTTCCAACCGGTTCCACCGGGTACGCATCCGGACCATGAAGACAGGGAGGAGGCGGAAACGCCTCCGACCCGCCCGAACGCCGTGGAGGTGTAAACACCACTATTTCCATTATAAAAATCCAGATTCTTTAATTATACGTACACGTAATTTCGCCTTTCACATGGACGCGACCGTCGCTATTCTCACATTGATGGCCGGAATCGGAGTATTCCTCATAGCGTGCACGATGCTCAGCAACAATCTGGAATCTGTATGCAGCGTGAGACTGAGGAACCTCTTCGCCAAGGCCTCTGACAAGAAACTGGTCGGTGTCGGAGTAGGAACGGTTGCAACCGCGGCCATCCAGAGTTCCGGAGCAACCACCGTCCTGGTCATAGGATTCGTGAACGCAGGCATCATGTCGTTGACGCTGGCAGCGGCGATCATCTACGGTGCCAACATAGGAACCACGATCACGGCACAGATCGTGGCCCTCGGTCTGATGGGCGAGGGGTCCCTGTCGATCACCGTCATATTCTCCGCATTGGCCGGAATCGGTGCATTCATGAACGCCTATGCCAAGAAGGACAGGACCAGGATGATAGGTGCCATCATCGCCGCATTCGGACTCCTGTTCATCGGACTCAACATGATGAGCGACGCGATGGCCGGATTCGCGGAGATGGATTCCGTCAAGGAATTCCTCGCAAACATCCACAACGTGATCCTCCTGGTGATCATCGGCGCCATCCTGACCGCCATAGTTCAGAGTTCGTCTGTCGTCACATCGATCGTCATCACCATGCTGTTCGCCGGTCTCATCAACCTCGAACAGGGAATCTACCTCACCATGGGATCCAACATCGGTTCCTGCATCGTGGCGATACTCGCCGGATTCAGCAGCGGAACCAATGCGAAGCGCACCGCGTTGATACACCTTCTGTTCAACGTCACCGGTGTGGTCATATTCGTCCTGGCGGGCTATATAATGGGATTCGCGAGCGGTGGGGAGATCACATACGCATCCCTGTTCGCGGCGGCGTTCCCCCTGCCCGAGACCCAGCTCGCGATGTTCCACACGATCTTCAACGTCATCACCGTCATCATCATGCTCCCGCTCACCGAACGGTTGATAAGGGTTGTGACCCGCATAATACCGGACAAGGAGATGCCGCCGGAGAAGGCCGAGGCCCCCAGGATGTTCTACGTGGACGACCACATGCTCACGACCCCCGCCATCGCCGTGGGGGAGGTGAAGAACGAGATCATGAACATGGGCAGGATCGCCATGGGCAACTTCAACCGCGCATGCGACATGGTCCTGAAAGAGGACCTTTCAGGCAAGGAGGATTTCGAGAGGGTGGAGAAGCAGATCAACTTCACCAACAAGCAGCTCACCCGCTTCCTGTCGAAACTCACGAAATGCGAACTCGGTCCGCAGGACATCGCATACGTGACATCCGCATTCCGCACGGTGAACGACATCGAGAGGATCGGGGACTATGCGGAGAACATCGTAGGATATGCGGAGAAGATCGCTACATCCGGCGGATCGTTCTCCCACGATGCACATGTGGACATAGAGGACACGCGTGCACGCATCAACAGCCTATTCGAGAAATCCATGGAGGCCTACGAGGCATGCGACCGCGAGATCGCGAGGGCCGCCCACGATATCGAACAGGACATCGACGTGGCGACGTCCCTAATGGCCGAGAAGCACATAGAGAGGCTCAATCAGGGGATCTGCACCGCAGAGGTCGGTGCGGAATACCTCGCCCTCGCGTCGGACATGGAGAGGATCGCGGACCACATCTACAACGTCGCGAAATCCGTCAAAACCGTCGACAAACCCCAGATGTGATCTTTCAAACGGGACGGGGGCAACCCCCTCCCGCCACATCATCACGGATTCGTACGGACACGATCCGGATCAACGGATTCCATAGGTGAAGACGTCCCTCACGAACCCGTCGCTTTTCAGATACGTGGTCCTTTTGACGAATCCCAGTCTCTTGAACGACGCCTGGCTGGGGGCGTTGTCGGGGTGCACCGTCGCCAGAAGAAGGGTCAGGCCCCTTTCCCGTGCAACCGAGATCAACTCCCGGTTGATGTCCATAAGGAGGTTGCGCCCCCTGTAGTCGGGATGGACCATGGACCTTCCGACCTCGGCGACCCCTTCGGACCCCATCCCAAGTCTCTCCAGACTCTCCCCGAACTCGAAACTGTTGAAGAACAGGGCGCTTGCACCGACGAGACGGTCCCCGTCGAACGCACCGTGGAACTCCGTCCAGGAGTCGTCGAGGAAATGGTCGCCGGAGTCCTTCTTGATCGGCAACCAGAAATCCCTGCTGACCAAAGTCGATTCTATGACCGATATGAGGTCCCACAATGCTTCACCATCCGATTCCGTGAGCTTTCTGATAATCATGACCTGCACCTCTGATTATGTGATGGACCAACCCCTTGATATGCCCCACGTCAAAGATCCATATTCCAGGACATGTCCCAGAATGACATCTCGTATCTCGAACACGCCGTGAAGATGTCGGTCAGATGCCCGATCTGCCGTTCCGTGTATCCGACGGTCAGTTCATCGAGCATCCCCATCAGGAAGACGTTCTCCCGGGAATACCCCTCGGAGGAATACCCTCTGATCCACTCGCCGTAAAGGCCGTCATCCACACACGACGGATTGTTCGTGATCATCCTTTTGGCGATGACCTCGTAACTGTAGGCGCATGAGAGCACGGAAGCGAGGATCTCCGCCTCCCCCTCCTCGTACGCGACCCTCAGCATGTAGGACGTATAGGAGAGGTTGTCCAACGAACGAGGGGCTTTCCCGATTTCCTCATCGGTGACCCCGAACTCCTTGAAATAACCGTCATGCAGGTCGAGTTCCTTGTTCATCACGGTCAGATACTTCGAGAACAGGGCGGACGTCTCCGGACTCCTGGCCTTGGCGATCCCGATTGCGAACACCTTGGCGTATTCCTGGAGATAGAGATGGTCCTGCACCAGGTAGAAACGGAACCTCTCCGTGTCCAATGTTCCGGATTCGATTCCCTTCACGAACGGATGCTCGTTGTATCCCGACCATATGTCCCTGGTCGCGTCCAAAAGGATTCCGACGGTACTCATCGTTGTCACCTCATCGGGAACGGGTGATCGGCCATATCATACCTCCCATTCCGGATTCCGGGGGAGTATCGAGAGGTTGAAATAATAGTCGTTTGTGAGGGAATCCCATGGACAGGAGACATCTCGTGACGTTGGGCGCAATGGTCTGCGTCGTCATTTGGGGATTGACGTTCCTGTTCAGCAAGCACCTCATGGTGTACTTCACCCCCATACAGCTGATGAGCATGCGTTGTCTCCTGGCATGCGCGATCCTGTGGGTGGTGCGCCCGAAATGGTCGTTCGACCTTCGTACCGAATGGGTATTCGTCCTGATGGCGGTGTTCGGCAACGTACTGTACTTCAGCACCGAGAATCTGGCGTTGACGTACACCTACACATCGGAGGTGTGCATCCTGACGTCGATGACATCGATGATGTCCCTCGTCCTCATGCATGCCGTATTCAAGGATTCGGTTGGAAGGATGCAGGTACTGGGTTTCGTGATATCCCTGGCGGGGGTGGTCCTCGTGGCGTTCAACGGTTCCGTGATACTGAACCTCGACCCCATCGGGGATGTGTTGGCACTCGCGTCCGCGTTGTCCTGGGCGATATACGGCGTGATGCTCAGGGGATTCGACAAGGGTTTCGACGTCGTGGTCATGACCCGCAAGATGATGTTCTACGGATTCCTGATGGGTGTCATCCTGATGATCATCGAGGGGGAACCGTTCGAACCGCATCATCTGCTGGAACCGTACAACCTGTTCTCCCTGCTGTTCCTCGGAGGTCTGGGCAGTTGCATGTGCTTCATCCTGTGGAACCGCAGCGTGAAGGTCCTCGGTGTGATCAAATCGAACATATTCATCTACGCAATGCCGGTGGTGACGCTGATCGCCGGGCACCTGGTGTTCGACGAGACGATAACGCTGATGGCCGTCGTCGGGATGGTCCTCGTGATATCGGGCATGTTGATGGCCAACGGGCGTTCCAAAGGGGACGACTGAACGATCGTCCGGATTCCATCCGAATCAAAAGAGAAGGGGGATGGGCCCCCTTCCGAATTGAGAATTCAAAGAAGATTCCTGCGCTGTTCCTCGGGAGACGCAGGGTGGAGGTAGGCGGGAGCCACATCGAAGACGGTCTTGCAACCGACGATTCCCTCGGACCTCATACGGTAGGCGGCCCTCGCATACGCGACGAGGATGCTCGCCGTGAACTCGGGGTTGGAGTCCAGGGTGATCTTGAATTCCATGAGGTGGTTGGTATTCCCGTCCATCCCCGTCTTTCCGCTGCGGATGACGATGCCTCCGTGGGGGATTCCGAGATGGTCGCGGTCGAACTCCTCCTGACTGATGAAATGCACCGTCGTGTCGTAATCCGCAAAATAGTTGGGCATGGTCTTGATGGCCTCCTCGATCCCCTGGAGGTCCGCACCCTCTTCGGCCACGACGAAGCATTCCCTGGTGTGCTTCTCCCTGGTCGTGAGCACGGGGTTGTTCCCCTCACGGACCGCTGCGAGGGCGGATTCCACG
>JAFVZY010000069.1 GCA_017507885.1 Candidatus Methanomethylophilaceae archaeon
TCAGGAGGATGTACTCCTCCTCGGCGAGCCTGCCGTCTGCGGCCGCGGCACAGAGCAGGAAGTCCACGTAGACCGTGATGACGTCGAATCCGTCCTCCATGATCGTGCTGAGGGCCTGGATGATGTTGGCGGATTTCTCGTTTATGAGCTGGTTGAAGGTGTCGGGATCCATCGTCTCGAGGACCTCACAGAGCTTGTCGAACTGTGACATGTTTTGAAAACCCGTTTCATTACATTTAAAACAATGTGTGTGCCGTCGGTCGTCGGTCGGATCCGGGACGGTTCCACCGGATGTCGCGCGACATGCGTGCATATGGCGTCAACGGTTTTCAAAATGTAATTTAATGTATATTTTTATACATCAATGAACACTAATTACATATACTAACCCCGATTACACGTTGATCAGTGAATACTATGAGTGACAACCAAGGAAGATACGGGGAGTTCGGAGGACAGTACGTCCCCGAATCCCTGATGAATGCGGTCATAGAGCTGCAGAAGGCCTATGCCGAATACAGCAAGGACCCCGAGTTCATGAAGGAGGTCGACGACCTCAACCACAGATACACCGGAAGGCCATCCCCCCTCTACTACGCCAACAGGATGACGAAGGACCTCGGCGGGGCCAAGATCTACATCAAAAGGGAGGACCTGAACCACACCGGATCCCACAAGATCAACAACGTCATCGGACAGTGTCTCCTCGCGAAGAGGATGGGCAAGACCAGGGTCATCGCGGAGACCGGTGCGGGACAGCACGGTGTCGCCACCGCCACCCTCGCCGCATATCTCGGATTGGAGTGCGAGGTCTTCATGGGCGAGCACGACATCGCCCGCCAGGCTTTGAACGTGTACCGCATGGAGCTCCTCGGTGCCAAGGTGCATTCGGTCACCTCCGGAACCGGTGTCCTCAAGGATGCCGTCAACGAGACCCTCGCCGAGTGGACCAACCGCATCTCCGACACCCACTACGTCATCGGATCGGTCATGGGTCCCCACCCCTATCCCATGATGGTCAGGGACTTCCAGAGCGTCATCGGAAGGGAGGTCCGCTCCCAGATGATGGAGGCCGAGGGACGCCTCCCCGACTGCCTCGTGGCATGCATCGGTGGAGGAAGCAACGCCATCGGTCTGTTCCACGACTTCATCCGCGAACCCGGTGTCAGGCTCATCGGTTGCGAGGCCGCCGGAAAAGGCATCGACACCGACCAGCACGCCGCCACCATGGCGCTCGGTTCCACCGGAATCTTCCATGGGATGAAATCCCTGTTCTGTCAGGATGCATATGGGCAGATCGCACCCGTGTACTCCATCTCCGCAGGTCTCGACTACCCCGGAATCGGTCCCGAGCACGCGGACCTCAAGGTCTCCGGTCGTGCCGAGTACGTCCCCGTCACCGACGACGAGGCCGTCTCCGCCTTCGAGTACCTCTCCAGGATGGAGGGTATCATCCCCGCGATCGAGAGTTCCCACGCCGTCGCACACGTCAGGGAGCTCGCACCCACGATGTCCAAGGACGACATCCTCGTCGTGAACCTCTCCGGTCGCGGTGACAAGGACGTCGCTGCCATCGCACGCTACAGGGGGAAGGATATCCATGAGTGACCTCCAGAGGGTCTTCTCGAGAAGGGCGTTGATCCCCTTCATCACGGCCGGCGATCCCGACCTCGGATGCACCGCCAAGCTGATCCGCACGATGGCGGAGTCCGGTGCGGACATGATCCAGCTGGGGATCCCCTTCTCCGACCCCGTCGTAGAGGGGCCCGTGGTCCAGGCGGCCAACGTCAGGGCCATGAAGAGGGCCATCACCTCCGACGACATGTTCGACATGATCAAGGAGCTCAGGAGGGACTGTGACGTCCCCATCGCCGTCAGGACCTATGCCAACCAGGTGTTCGTCTACGGCATCGACCGTTTCCTCGACAGGTGCAACGAGGTCGGAGTCTGCGCCATCCTGATCCCGGACATCCCCTACGAGGAGAGGCCCGAGTTCCAGGGATCCTGCAGGGACCACGGCGTCGCGCTCATGACCGTCATCACCCCTTCCCATCAGGAGAGGGAGGACATGATCGCATCCGATGCGGACGGTTTCCTCTACTTCATCCCGTCCTCCGGGGAGCCTCTGGACGGCGAGAGGCTGGAGTCCTTCATCACCCGCATGAGGGACGTCTCCGACCTCCCCTGCGTCATCGGCTCCGACAGTCTGATCTACGGCGTCCCCACCTCCGCGGACGGTGTGCTCCTGGTACCCGACGTGGTGGAGACCATCGTCGCCAACTACGACGACCCCGTGGCACCCGTGGCGAAGCTCGTCGCAGGCTACAGGAAGATCATCGATTCCCTTTGATCAAACGTTTTCATATCGACGGGTTCCTGTGATGTCGTTCGGAACCCGTCCAACCTTCTTCATGATTTTATAGTGGATGGATGTAAAAGCCATCATCATATGGATGTACATACTTCTTATGTATGTACAATTTATGTGGTCAAAATACCTTTAATAACGGTGTTCTCTTCGGGGAACCGTTCGGAGGATATCGCATAGATGTCCGATTTGGGGAGATTGAACAAAATGGAAGTAACAGACTGGCTAGGACAGGACAATCAACTGGGAATAGACATCTGGCAGAGGAAGTACTGCCACGAGGGCGAGACCTTCGACCAGTGGCTCGACCGCATAAGCTCCGGCGATGCCGACGTCAGGCGCCTCATGGAGGAGCAGAAGTTCCTCTTCGGCGGAAGGATCCTGGCCAACAGGGGTCTCCACAGGGACGGCCTCAAGATCACCCTTTCCAATTGTTATGTGCTGTCCCCGCCCGAGGACTCCATCGAATCCATCTTCGAGACCGCGGGAAAGCTCGCACGCACCTTCAGCTACGGCGGAGGGGTCGGAATCGACATCTCCAAGCTCGCACCCCGCGGCGCGAGGATCAACAACACCGCATCGGAGACCTCCGGGGCGGTGTCGTTCACGGACCTGTTCTCCATGGTCACCGGTCTCATCGGTCAGCACGGACGTCGCGGCGCCCTGATGCTCACCATATCCTGCGACCACCCCGATCTCGAGGAGTTCATGTCCGTCAAGACCGACCTCGAGAGGGTCACCAAGGCCAACATGTCCATCCGTGTCTCCGACGATTTCATGAAGGCCGTCAGGGGCAGGGAACTCTTCAGACAGACGTTCTACCGCCCCGAGAGCAACCAGCACATAGAGAAGGACCTCAACGCAGGCGACTTCTTCGAGAAGCTCTGTTACGCCAACTGGGATTACGGTGAGCCCGGATGCCTGTATTGGGACAGGATCTCCTCATGGAACCTCCTCAGCGAGTTCCCCGACTACTCCTACGCCGGTACCAACCCCTGTGCCGAGGAACCCCTCCCCGCGGGTGGAAGCTGTCTCCTCGGAAGCATGAACCTCGCTGAGTTCGTCAAGGACGGCGTCTTCGATGTGGAGGATTTCAAGAAGTCCGTGAGGATATGCATCCGTGCACTCAACGACGTCCTCGACGAGGGACTCCCGCTCCATCCCCTTCAGGAACAGAAGGACACCGTCACCGATTGGAGGCAGATCGGTCTCGGGATCATGGGTCTCGCGGACATGATGATCAAGCTCGGGTACAAGTACGGCTCACCCGAATCCATCGACTTCTGCGACAGGCTCGGAAAGATGATGGCCGACACCGCGATGAACGAGTCCGCACTCCTCGCGAAGGAGTACGGGATGTTCCCCAGATGCGTCCCCCAGCAGATCGTCGATTCCGCCTTCTTCAAGGAGAACGCCTCCGAGGAGACCAGGGCGCTGGTCCTCCAGTACGGTCTTCGCAACTCCCAGCTCCTCACCATCGCACCCACCGGAACCCTTTCCACCATGCTCGGAATCTCCGGGGGGATAGAGCCCATCTTCGCCACGTCCTACGAGAGGAGGACCACCTCCCTTTCCGATCACGACGAGTACTACAAGGTCTACACCCCCATCGTCCAGGCCTACATCGACGAGCATCCCGAGATGGAGGACGAGGGGGATCTCCCCGACATGTTCGTCACCGCCCAGAACCTGCACTACGTCCAGAGGATCGACATGCAGGCCACCTGGCAGAGACACATCGACGCATCCATCAGCTCCACCGTCAACCTCCCCGAGGAGTTCCCCCAGGACGAGGTCTACAACATCTACATGTACGCGTGGGAGTCCGGATGCAAGGGTGTGACCGTTTTCCGTGACGGATGCAAGCGTCTCGGAATCCTTTCAACCAAGGAGTCGGAGAAGGCGGAGGAGTCCGAACCCGACAAGAAGCCCGAACCCAAGAAGGTCGACCGTGTCAGGATGTCCCAGGCCTCGGAGAACATCATCGGAAAGAAGAGGAAGCTGATGACCGGATGCGGAAGTCTGCACTGCACCGCGTTCTTCGATCCCACCACCGGGGAGCTCGTGGAGGCATACCTCAACAAGGGTTCCACCGGCGGATGCAACAACTTCATGGTCGGTCTCTCGAGGATGATTTCCCTCGCCGCCCGTTCCGGATGCGGGGTGGACGCCATCATCGACCAGTTGAAATCATGCGGTTCATGCCCGTCCTATGTGGTCAGGACCCACACCAAGAGGGATACCAGCGTCGGATCCTGCTGCCCCATGGCGGTCGGATGGGCACTCAGGAGCATGTACGACGAGATGCAGTCGCAGATCAAGGGCATGTCCGAGAACGATCCCGAGGAGAAGCCCAGGGAGATCAAGAACCCCTGTCCCAAGTGCGGGGCGGAGTTGGAGTTCCAGGGCGGATGCAACACCTGCAAGTCCTGCGGCTGGTCCAAGTGCGATTGAGCACACCTTCTTCTTTCAACGGGGCGGCGGATTCCCGTCGTCCCTTTTTTCCTAACCAACATCCGTTACCAATGCGAATCTTGATATCGGGGTAGCATATCGGGCGTTCCGAAGCGAATAGCGAATAAGTCCTGTCCCGCTTACGCACGGAGACGACGGTGCTCCTTCAACTTGAACTTGGGCAGGCCCGCGTCAGGCCTTCAGCCTGTTCGCTTCACCCTTTTGTTTTCCATTCGTTATCGTGGGATGTCGTCTCATTCGCGTTGTTTGCGCCTTTCCACAAGGAATTCCGCATTGGGACACCTTTCCCTGAGAATCCCCAGGGCGCGTTCCTTGTCGTCGGGTGAGATGCAGATGTAGTGTCCCTTCCCGCGGTCGTACCAGATCATGATGGCTTTCTCGGACATTCCGTGATGATTGGACAGCATCGCCATGTCCGTGTCCACGATCTTCCATATGCTCCTGTAGTATGCGGGAGGTTCCTGTAATCCGAACGGTACGTGGACCGTGAGCTTCTCATCGTCGAACGTGTAGCTGACGGCTTTGGGCAATAGGATGATGAATGCGGAGATGACGATGAGGGATACCAGGGATGCATATCTCAAAGATGCCACCAGGAATAGGGGTATGCAGGCCGTCGCGACCAGTGCCAATGAGATGTATCCGATACGTCCGAATGCACTTTTGAACACGATCCCATCGGTCATGGGAACGCATCGTCAGATGGAATCTTAATGTTTTCATCCGTCATTCACAACGTTCCTTTTCAGCATCCATCCCATGAACAGGCCGGCACCGATCCCGGACACGAGCCCCGTCACGAACCTCAGGGTGCCGTCGTCCCCGGAGGGGGAGTTGAACATCCATTGCACGACGGTTACGCATCCCAGGGCGATGGCTATGAAGGGTGTCCTGCGGTCGCCCAATCCGTTCCACAGGGGGATGCACAGGAGCAGCCCCAGACCCATCCCGAGGATTATCCCCAGGTCCCTGTGGCACACGGGCATCTGGTTCCCGTTCAACTGGGGGCACCTGTCGCACTCCTGATGACAGAGCACGTCCCCGGTCATGTAGAAGATGCCCTGCACCCCGTCGTCTGACCAATCGTGGTCGATGTATGCGGGGGAACCGTCAAGGTCCGTGAACGTCCCGGGGGCGGAGGTCAGGGGACAGAGGATGAAACCCGCGGTGAGAACGAGTGCTACGGCGGCACCTGCGGCTAGAATCCCCCTCATGTCCCCCGTATCCCCCTTCATATCATATAACGACCCCGCAGCATACGCAGAACACCATCAGCGCTATGGGGCTCATGGTGCAGAACCTCCACAGCATCCTGCAGAAGCCCTCCCCGCTTCCGAGGCTCGCCATAAGCACGGATATCGAGGCGCTCAGCTCCACCAGGTACACGGTGAGGATCGTCGTCGTGTCCCCCATGGCCTCGAAATCGGCTATCTCCTGAATCGGACCCAACATGGATATGCTCATCCCCAACACGAGGGGTGCGAACAGCATCGCCGTCGCCAGCATCATGTCGGTCATGCCTTTGAGTCTCAACTCCAGCTTCTTGCGGGTGTGGTTCTGGTTCTGGAACTGCCTTCCAAGGCTTATGGCCAACTTCCCGGCGTCGTTGGCGTTTCTCAGGGAGCACCTGTGTATGTCGACGTAGGCTATGCTCATCTCCTCGGACACAGGCCTGATGGACCTGTTGATGGCGGCCTCCACGTTCCCCCTGCAGAGGGCCAGCTCCCTGGAGAACTCCTCCCTCACCTTCGAACACTCCGCACGGGTCCCGATCGCATCGGTGGATGCGGTCTCGAAGTTCTCCCCCGAGAGGATCCTGTTCCCCATGTCGAAGACCGAGTCCCTCAGACCCTGCTCGCACCTCAGCCTCTTCTTGTCGTCGGCCATGTCCTTCCACATCAGCACCACCGTCACAATGGCGGCGGGCGCGAGGGAGAACAGGAGGAGTGCATCCGTGCCCCTGTCCAAGCCCAGATAGAAGAATCCCATGGGGATCGCTATCAGAAGGGGTGCGGCCTTCAGTAGGTCCCTGGTTTCGAATCTGGTGGTCAGGAACGGGTTCTTCGTCCTCAGCGACAACGAGAGGATGATGATGGATGCGGGTATGACCACGAGTGTGATCATGGATATCATGTCCTGATCCACGTCACCCACGCTCATCATCCCCCCGACGCTAAGCATGGGCAGGATGGACATGAGGATCATCGGCACCATTATCCCGATTCCGAACACTATCATGCACGGGGTGTTGAGGGTGGCGCTGTACGCGTCCCCCATCTCCTTCACCGCCTCCAGTGCTATGTCCGAGGCGTCCTTCAGCATCCTGCCCCTCTCCTCGTCCGTTCCGGATTCGGATGCGGCCATGCACATGTGCAGCGCCCTCCTGTATCCGGCGGCACTGGCGGGGAGGTCGGACATGACGTCCGTCAGGCATTTGGACATGGATGCGGAGCCCTTGGTGTCCATGGTCCTGACGACCTCCGAGAAGAGCCTCCTGGACAGTTTCGGCCCTTCGGCGGCGACCATCCTCACGGCCACATCCAGGGACCCCCCGCTTTCCAGGGACGAGGTCATCATCCCCACGACGGTCGGGCATTCGTTCAGGAGCCTCCTGTGGTCCACGGATCTGAATCCGCCGTCAGACCTCATCGGTACCACCCGTGAACTCCCTCAGCTTATCCAACATCCCTTCGGCGGTCATGTCGGGAGGGGATTGGGACACTATGCTGTTGGCCAACAGGATCCATTTCGGATCGAAGAACCTCTCGTCCCTCCTCCCCAGTTCCGCCAGGTGTCCGCGCATGATGGATCTGGCGCGTATCTCCTTGGCGGCCTCCCTGCGACCCATCTGCCCCGTCTGCATGGCCCTCCTCATCACGGGTGCATCGAACAACGCGTCCTGGTCGGACATGTCGATGAACTCCCCCGGTTCCCTCCCCGTGCATACGAGTTCGTTCATCCTCCTGACCAGGTGTCCCGAGGACCTGTCCTTCACCGTGCCGAGGGTTACCACGATGTCCGTCTCCATGAACGCCTCCGGTGCGATGCCCATGTCGTGTACGACCCTGTTGTAGACGGAGTTGGCCGAATCCCCGTGTATGGTGCCCATGATGGAGCTGCCCGCCTTCCCGGTCCTCATGCTCTGATAGAGGGTCCTGGCCTCGTCGCCCCTGACCTCTCCCATCACTATCGCCGATTCACCGAGTCTGAGGGACACCCTGAGCGCCTCGTCGGTCCTGGAGCTGGTGGCGCCGTTCATCTTCTCGTCCACCAGGATCGTCTGAACCTTGTATCCCATCCCCCTCATCTGCTCGCCGGGGAGTTCGATGGTGTCCTCGATGGTGAGTATCCTCTGGTTCAGGGGGAATTCGAACATCAGGGCGGAAAGGAGGGAACTCTTCCCCGCACCTCTTGCCCCGCAGACGAGGAACGTGCAGCGGTTGTTGACCAGGAACGACAGCAGGCCCGCCGAACGGGGGTCGATGGTCCTGTTCGCCAGCAGTCTAGTGAGGGTCCACGGTCTGACGGAGTGCTTCCTTATGGCCAACGCGTCCCCGTTGGGACTCATCGGGTATCCTATGATGGTCGCCCTGGCGTCGAACTCCCTGAAATCCGTCTCCAGGACGGGGTTCGACTGGCAGAACCTCAGCCCGCTCTCCCTTTTCAGGATGTTGATCAGGTTCAGCATCTCCCTCCTGTCCACCATGAGGTTGGTCCTGCACCTGATGTGCGAGTTCAATCCGTCGATGCCGTTCATGGTCACGTGGATGCGGTTTTCGTTGCAGGGGGCGTCGAGGTACACGTCCTCTATGTGGGGGTCCGTGAGGAGGACCTCGAATATGCCGGCCCCCACGGAGTGTCTGTACGATATGGAGCATATGTCGTCCACCAGGGCGTCTATGTCCGGCGAATCGGCGCATATCTCCCTGACCTCATGGTACCTGTCGGTGAGCATGGAACGGGCCATCCCCATGACACTGTCCCTGTCCAGGTTCCCGCCGTTCCTCCTGTAGGTGTCCCTGATCCCCCCGATTATGCCGGTGACGATGGAGTTCAGGGCATCGGGGTACGCGTATTCCCTGGGTGTCACGTTGTATTCGGTCTGGCCGTCGTCGGCGACTCCCACGGACACCGTCCCGAATTCGGTGGTGTACGTCGCCAACCCCCTCAGGTTGTCCGAGGGATTGGTCAGCCAGCAGTCCGTATACGACGGCTTGCTCCTGGTGTCCCTCTTCACAAGGTCCGCGAACATGGACACGAAATCCCCCTGTGACGGGGGCTCGACGGCATCCGTGTCGGCAGGGACGGAACAGTCCTTGGCCCATGCCTCGCCCGGAAGCACCTCGTCGGTCGTTGGAGGGGACTCCTCGTCGGGTATCCTCACCACGCGTCCGACCCTGCGGGGCATCAGGTTGTTCAACGGACGGATCCTTCCGTTCACTGCATCCCCCCGCGGTGTTCCCTCATCCTCGCCGTGACCGAGGACAGCCCCCTCTCGATCTGGTCCAACGCCCTGGTCGTGCGCATGATGCACATGTCGCATTGGGCGTTGCCATCCTGTCTCCCTGCGATCATCGCCCTGGCCTCCGACACCCCGTCCCCCGGGAACGATCCCCACACGACATCCATGATTCTCACACGCGAGTGCTCGCACATCCTACATCTGCCCTTAGGTTCCTCGTGCGGGACGGACCATCTCATAACGGAGGACGTCTCCTTGAGGATCCTTCCGGATCTCCCGGACACCTCGGTGTCTTTGCCAGTCCTCAGGACGATCCTGTCGCTTCCGCCCTTTTCGCACATGAGGGACACCATGCATCCGATGCATTCCGGCGTACCGGGGTCGGGGGCGATCCCGCATCCCCTGCAGTCTATGACCAGGGCGCCGTCCACGATCTCCGCCGATGGTTCCGCCGTCGGCCTCTTTCCCAGAACATGATCGATTCTCAAGTCCATGGGCCCGTCTCGTGCACAGTGTTTAAGAACTGGATGCGGTGCGTTCATGTTACCCGTCCATGGGACCTCCACTGGAAACGCGGGAAAACCATTATAAGCGGGGGTATCTAGTCGGTACCGTGGAAATATTATCGCCAGTCGGATCACCAGACAGCCTCGCTGCCGCCGTCAAGGCGGGGGCCGATGCGGTCTACCTTGCGGGAAAGGATTTCGGTGCCCGCGCATTCGCAGGAAACTTCACCGACCATCAGTTGGAGGGTGCCGTGGGGTATGCCCACGACCATGGTGTGAAGGTGCATGTAACCGTCAACACGTCCATCAAGAATTCCGAGATGGACGAGGCCGTGTCATTCGTGAGGTTCCTTTCCGATATCGGTGCCGATGCGGTCATCGTCCAGGACCTCGGTCTGCTCAGACACATATTCTCCATCGACATCGCCAAGCACGCGTCCACCCAGATGCAGATCCATTCCCGTTCCGGATTGGAGTGGTGTGCGGAGAACGGGATATCCCGTGCAGTGCTCGCAAGGGAGCTCACGATGGATGAACTGTCCCGGATGGTTCCCGACTCTCCCGTGGAGACGGAGGTCTTCATACAGGGTGCCCTGTGCTACTGCATGTCGGGCGGATGTCTGATGTCCAGTTTCATGGGCGGACGCAGCGGCAACAGGGGTTCCTGTGCACAGCCATGCAGGAAGAGGTACGATAACGGCGAGAGGAGCGGATACCTCCTGAGTTCCGCCGACCTGTACGGGATGGGATTCATGGACGACCTCCGTTCATTGGGTGTCAACTCCCTCAAGATAGAAGGTAGGATGAGGTCCCCCGCGTATTCGTATCTCGCCACGAGGGTGTATGCCAAGGCGGAGAGGGGCGAGTTCGACGAGGAGTTCCAGGAGACCCTGGCCCTGCTTAGGACCGTCTTCAACCGCGGAACCTGCGACGGATACCTCGGCGGTGTGAA
>JAFVZY010000070.1 GCA_017507885.1 Candidatus Methanomethylophilaceae archaeon
CAATCGCTCCGAGTTCCTCGGGGGTGATCACGAGATCGGCCACGTCTTTGGCTTTCAAGGCTAGTTCGCCACCACCAATGACACAGACCTTGACCGCCTTTCCGCGTCCGTTCGGGAGGATGATATCCTCGGTGATACGGTTCTTGGGAATGGTGAGGTCAACGTCGGTGAGATTGATGGCCAACTCAACCGTCTCAGTGAAATTGCGCTTCTTCGCACTATCAAGTGCTTTCTGCACGGCCATTACGGTTGGTTTTTCTGCCAATACAATTCCTCCTCGTAGTACAAACGAGCCTTAACGGCTCTCCTACAAGCAAAACCACCTAATCAGGGACTTATATTTAAAGCTTTATAACCCACGCATGGATGGGAAAAGAAATCCCCGGATTCCCCCGTCCATTCGACGGAAAGGGACATGAAAACAACCCCGAAATACGGTCAATCCGATGGAGCCCATTGGGCATGAAGGGTCAACGGAACGTCCATCACGACCACGGAACCCGCATCATAGGATCTGCCGCTTCCATCCGCCTCGGTGTTCCATCCGATGAAGACGAACCCCTCCCTGACGAACTCGCAGTCATCCGCATAACCGCCATTGGAATACGTCACGTCCCTGCCGTCATCGGTGAATCCGCCATTGCCATGATAAGTGACGTCGTGCCAGTTCGCACCGGTGTTGTATGTGAGCAGGGCGGAACCGAAAACTATCACGGCCACCGCCAACAGGATCAATGCGAGAGTTCTGTTGATCTGCATGGGTGCGGTGCTCCTTGGACGGGACGATCGTCAAAAGTGAAAAATGATAATAAGGGGCGTTGAAGCCCCTAAGATGGTTTTCAGAACTGGTCGTCGTACTCGCCGGCTTTGACAGCCTTGGTGAAGTCCTTGGGGTTCTTTCCATCGATGGTGACTCCGATGGAAACACAGTTTCCGGTGACCTCGAGAACCCTTGCCTTCATGTCGGATCCAAGGAGGTCGTCCTGCTTCATGTCTGCGATCTTCTTGATCTGCTCGATGGACAGGTTTCCGACCTTCTCGGTCCTGGCGTTGTGTGCTCCGGAGGAAACTCCGAGCTCACCTTTGATGAGAGCGGACACGGGAGGGGTACCGACCTTGACGTCAAAGGTCTTGTCATCGTTGATGATGACCTTGACGGGGACCTTCATTCCCTCGAATGCCTTAGTCTTCTCGTTAATCTTAGCGATTACCTGCGCGGTGTTGACTCCTTTGGGACCCAGTGCGGGGCCGAGGGGCGGACCTGCGGTGGCCTTGCCTCCATCAACCAATGCCTCAACAGTATCTACCATTGCTCATTTCTCCTTTTCAATGACCCTGACACTGTCTCCCTTGACGGTCACGGGTATGGGGACCATGGCCTCGATGAGCTCTACGGTGATCTCCTCTTTGGCCTGATCAATGTGCTGGACCCTAGCCATCTCACCCTTGAAGGGTCCGTTGACGAGTTCGACAAGGTCTCCCTCGACTATACCGACGACAGCGGACATGGGGGTGAGGTACGCTCCGATCTCGTCGATGCTTGTCTCTCCGTCGATGAAGGACCTGGCTTTTTTGATATCCCTGGTCTTCTCACGGAGACGGTCCGTGTTCATACCTTCTACGAACACGTATCCTCTGAGTCCGTGGGGGCTCAGAATCGCATATATGTCTTTCTCACCCGTATTCGCCTTGGAGACGAGAGAGTCTGCGACGCTCTTCTCCTGGTCGATCTGGGTTTTCAGGACCATAATGGACTGTTTTGCTGTGGCCTCGAATTCGATCTCGTCGAAGCCGTCGGCTCCAGAAACGGTGATGATCGTTCTGACGGAATCGCCATACCTGGCACCGTTGGGGCATATGACCTCGAACTTGAACTCCTTGGCGGCTTCGCCGGGGAGGTCCACGGTTATCTCGCTCTTGCTGCGGTAGTTGCTCCAAAGCTCGCCATCGTTGGAATCGTACAGGGTGACGTTCCACTCGGGGGCGTTTTCCGCATCAGGTCCTGCGATGACAGAGAACGAAAGGTTCACCGCTGAAGCGTTTGCGGACACTTGGAAAGGCCAGGTAACTGCACCTCCGGCGGGAACACTCTTCTTCTCATTCTCTCCGGAAACTCTAGGACACATGGGGAATCAACTCCTCAGAAGTATGTAGGCAGGCAGGTCATGATCCACCAGATGGCGAAACCCACTGCTCCAATGGCGACTATTCCGAGGCCGGTGATGTACAGGGTCTTCACGTATTCCTCTTTGGAAGGCGTGCGGGCCATCTTGAGGATTCTTCCGTATTTGCCCTTCCCGAAACCACGGGCTTTAGATTCGAACTCGTCTTGGAGTTCATAAACCATTGAGTCTTCTTCTGACATTTTATCGTTCTCCGCCCGACAAACGTCGGGGCCCTCCGTCCTCGTTACCACTGAAGCAGATAAGAACGGGAATGACCCCTTAATCAGGTTACTATTTTAAAACTTTCGTAGCTGGTGTCAAATTCCACGTATTTTGACGAGAAACGAATGGATTATTCTGTGATTGAATGTATCCAATAAACCCCCACCGCTTACATTTAAATATAGGTTCAAAATAGGGAGCATCCACCCTAGGGGGTTATGTGACTATGGAAGAGGTCCTTTGCAACGTAGAACTGGTTAAAGAAAACAATGATTTCGTCGTCAAGATCCAGAGCGATCTTGGTGGAGTCAGAGAGTACAGGTCCGTTCAGTTCGAGGAGGTCCTCGAGCAGCTGATGCAGGATCTCCAGGAAGAGTTCGAGAGTCTCTGAGGAGGGAACATAATGGCAGCAGACAAGATCAAACAGGTGACCGATGTCCTCGATATGCTTGCTGAGGACACCTCCATACCCAGAAACATCAGAAAGGGCGCAGTCGAGGCGAGAGGAAAGCTCACCGACACCAAGGAGCCCATGGACGTCCGTGCTACCGGAGCCATCGTCATCCTCGACGACCTGGCAAACGACCCCAACATCCCTCTGCACGGAAGGACCATCATCTGGAACGTCATCAGTCAGCTCGAAGTGATGAGCCAGCAGAACTGAAACCCCAAATCAAGTTTTATTCGACGGGTCGTCGCCCCGGAGGCGACCTCCCGTCATATCCCATCCGTCGTGAATTTCGGGCAACCGTGTCCCGTTCGACTTTTCGTCACCCTGTGGAAAAATGTGTATGTGGTCCCCAAGGAACACCCCGGGGACCGTTTGAAATCAGTTTGTATAGTTGTCGAAGTACCCCTGGACCAGGACCACGGGGGTTCCCTTGTCTCCGGAACCGGAGGTCAGGTCGCAGAGGGATCCAATCAGGTCCGTGAGCTGCCTGGGGGTGGTTCCCTGCGAGGCCATGTTTCCGACGAGATTGTCCTGCTTCTCACGGATACTCTTGGAGATGGCCTCACGGAGCTCCTCGCCCTTGAGATCCTTGAAATCGTTGTCCGCGAGATATTTCAGCTTGAGCTCATTGGGGGTTCCGACGAGCCCGTCGGTGAATGCGGGGGAGACGACGGGATCCGCCAACTCCCATATCTTGCCCTGGGGGTCCCTGAATGCACCGTCACCGTAGATCATGACCTCAACGTGTTTTCCGGTCTTGTCGAGGATCCTCTTCTGGACGTCGAGGACCACGGGCATTCCATCCCTGGGGAACAGCTTGACGGTCTCCTCGGTGGACTTGTTGGATCCCAGGAGTCCGTACTTGTCGTTGTATCCGCTTCCGTCGATGGACTCGTTGAGGATATCGTCGAGGGTGCAGACCTTCTTGGCTCCTGCCGCGAGCAGGATGCGCTTGGTACGCGCACGGGTGTGGATGTCGCAGGTCAGGATGCAGTCGGTATAGTCGAGGATGGCACGGGGGTTGTTGGCGAAGACGATCTCCACCTCGGTGCCGCACTCGCGGATGATGTCACCGTAATATGCGACGTAATCGACACCGGTGAACTCGTGCCTGTTCTCACCGAAGAGCTCGCGGTACCTCTCGAGGGAGAGGACGTCGCTGTAGGGATTGACACCGGCCTCGTCGATCTTGTCGAGGGAGACCAGCTCGTTGCCGACCTCGTCGGAGGGATAGGAGAGCATGAGGACGATCTTCTTGCACCCCATGGCGATTCCCCTGAGGCACACCGCGAAACGATTGCGGGAAAGGATGGGGAACATGACCCCGACGGTCTCCCCGCCGAGTTTCGCCTTCACATCGTCGGCGATGTTCTGGATTGTGGCATAGTTGCCCTGGGAACGTGCCACGATGGATTCGGTGATGGCGACGACATCACGGTCACGGAGTTCGAATCCCTCGATCTCCGTCGCCTCGATGACACTGTCTGCCACGATTGCGGCCAGATCGTCGCCCTCACGGATGATGGGGCAACGGATTCCACGGGAAACGGTTCCAACCCTGCGTTCCTTGTTTGCCATATCGGTTACCCCCCTCACTCCCACTCGATGGTCGCCGGAGGCTTGTTGGTGATGTCGTAGACGACACGGTTGACGGTGTCGCCCATGGTACTGGTGATGCGTGTGGAGATGGCATCGAGGACCTCGTAGGGGATCTGGGCGTACTTCGCGGTCATGGCGTCCTTGGTCAGGACCGCACGGACGACTACTGTCCTTCCGTACGCCCTCTCGTCGGCACGGACACCGACGGACCTGATGGGGAGGAGTGCGGCGAAATACTGCCAGGGGAGATCCATCTTTCCGGCTGCGGCGGCCTTCTGGATCTCGTCCTCGACGATGTAGCATGCCTCACGGACGATTGCGATGTTCTCGGGGGTGACCTCGCCGAGGCACCTGACGGAGAGTGCGGGTCCGGGGAATGGCTGCCTCTCGGATGATCTGACATTGAGCTTCCTGGCGACCTGACGGACCTCGTCCTTGTAGAGGTCCCAAAGGGGTTCACAAAGCTTCATCTCCATATCCTTGGGAAGTCCTCCGACGTTGTGGTGGGACTTGACGGTCTTGTGTTTCCCGTCCCCGCTCTCGATCCAATCGGGGGCGATGGTTCCCTGGACGAGGAACTCTGCTCCGAAGTCGCGTGCCTCCTTCTCGAAGAGACGGATGAACTTCTCCCCGATGGCCTTCCTCTTCTGCTCGGGATCGATGACCCCTTTAAGGACACCGAAGAAATCATCCGCCGCATCGAGGATCTTGTAGTTGATTCCCATGCTCTCGAGCATGTCACGGACCTCCTCGGTCTCCCCCTTCCTCATGAGTCCGCTGTCCACGTAGATGGCAAGGAGCCTGTCACCGATGGCCTTGCTCACGAGGGCTGCACAGACCATGCTGTCAACTCCACCGGAGCAGGCGATGATGGCCTTTCCAGTGACCTTGGATTTGATGTCCTCCAAGGATTTTTCTATGAATTCATCAGCATTGAACATCTTCAATCACCTTTTCTGAATCGGCCACGACCTTTTCCGCCTGTTCGCACCTGTAATCGGCAAGACAAGCCTTGAGACCATCGTCGGTTAATGCAAGAATCTCCACCGCCAAGACAGCCGCGTTGTCCCCGCGGTCGAGACCGACCGCCGCAACGGGTATCCCCGGGGGCATCTGCACCACGGAGAGAAGAGCATCGAGATTCAACGCACCGCTGACTGGCACACCGATCACCGGTTTTGTGGTGAACGATGCGACGACGCCGGGCAACGCCGCAGACAATCCCGCAATTGCGATGAACACATCGGACTCGCTTTGCTTAACGAGCTCCTCCACCCTTTGGGGGGTACGGTGGGCCGATGCGACATGGATGTCGAAAGGCACTGAGAATCTTTTCAAAATCGCGATAGCCTTGTTGGCGACCGGAAGGTCGCTCTTGCTTCCCATGATGATGGAAACCCTAGTCATCAGGTAGGCTCACTTTTTCATCCGATAAAAACCTTTTACTGAAACAACTGGAAGACGAAAAACACGGGAAAAAGGGAGAACGAAAAAGGGAAGGAGGTTTCGTAAATGGTTTTGGGAATCCCGCCGAAATCAGCTCTTGAGAACTGCGACGAGGAAGATTCCGACTGCGACGAGGGCTCCGATCAGGACACCGGCGAGGTTGACGACGGCGTCGTAGAAGAGCTGGTACATGTCGACGTTGCAGAAGGGTTCGATTCCACTCCAGATGATGAGGTAAGTCCAAAGCACTCCGACGATGAGTCCTGCAAGTGCCATGACGATACCGTAGGTTCTGCTCTTTCCAGATCCCATGATGGCTGCGAATGCCCCGGCCACAAGGATGACCAAAGCGAACACGACCACGATGAGGGATACAAAAGTCACGAGATCCATTATTTTCGCCTCTGATTCAACTCGTTCGAAACGAGCAATTTGAGTCAGACAAACAACTAACCCTATTAAAGCTATTCCACCGTCTGCGTACGACCGTATGAACCGATCTCCCGTCACCACGGATGTGTTTTCGACCATCGGGATGTTGGATGTGTGGATGGATACGATATCCAATATATGGATGTATTATTCACAACCATTATAAATAAAATGAGTAACCCCTTCTCATTGTTTATATAATCTATCCCAAGTATTATATATTAAATCCTGTTTTAACTATTATTATGGGATAGCGTGCATTTGCATGCCATCCAGAGGTCGGACATGGAAAGGTTGGGAACAGTGGAGGAGGTCACCCCGGATGGGAGGGCCATAGTCCGTTGTGAAGACCTGCCCGAGATGGGGGACGCCGTTTTCGACTCCCATCAAAGGAAAATCGGAACTGTCGGAAGGATATTCGGACCGGTATCGGAGCCATATGCGTCCGTGACACCCTGCCAGGGGTGCGAAACGTCCGGATTGAAAAAGAGTATCTTATTCTACACCAAGGGGAAAAGACACAATGGCAAAAACAAGGGAAGGAACAGAAGAAATCGAAGTCTGCCCGGAATGCGGCAGCCATCACCTCATCCGTGACTACGAGCGCGGTGAGCTTCTGTGCGAGGACTGCGGATTGGTCCTCGACGACCAGTTCATAGACCAGGGACCCGAGTGGAGGGCGTTCGATGTAGAACAGGGGGAGAAAAGGGCACGTACCGGTGCACCGATGACCTACACCATCCACGACAAGGGACTTTCCACCGAGATCTCCTGGAAGAACAAGGACAGCTACGGCAAGAGCATCCCCACCAGGAACAGGGCACAGCTCTACAGGCTCAGGAAATGGCAGAGAAGGATCCGTGTCTCCAATGCAACAGAGAGGAACCTCGCGTTCGCACTCTCCGAGCTTGACAGGATGGCATCCGCCATGGGACTCCCCAGAAACGTCAGGGAGACGGCGGCCATGATCTACAGGAAGGCCGTCAACAAGAACCTGATCAGGGGAAGATCCATCGAAGGCGTCGTAGCGGCATCCCTCTACGCCGCATGCAGGCAGTGCGGTGTCCCCAGGACACTCGACGAGGTCGCCGGATCCAGCCGTGTCGGAAGGAAGGAGATCGGAAGGACCTACAGGTTCATGACCCGCGAGCTCAAACTGAAACTCATGCCCACCAAGCCCCAGGACTACGTGCAGAGATTCTGCTCCGAGTTGAAACTCAGCGGAGAGGTCCAGAGCAAGGCCGCGGAGATCCTGAAGGACGCATCCGAGAAGGAGCTCACCTCCGGAAGGGGACCCACCGGTGTCGCGGCCGCAGCGATCTACATCTCATCCATCCTGTGCAACGAACGCAGGACCCAGAGGGAGGTCGCCGACGTCGCGGGCGTTACCGAGGTCACCATCAGGAACAGGTACAAGGAACTCACCGAGAAACTCGGAATCGAGATCCAGCTTTGAAACCGGGAGGGCGCCGGAAGGCGTCCCCCATTCACATATTCTCGCAGTAAGCAGTCGGTTCCGATATTCTTATTTCAACACCCGTCAATCGGGAACCATGGACCAGCAGCCAAGACAGAAATCCAGCAAGCACGTGTGCCTCACCGTCAGGGGGCCCCTCGGAATCTCGGACGACCCGATCCTCGACATCATCACGGCACTTGCGGACAAGGACGTCCTCACGATGGTCCGCGGACTCGCCAAGGAGGAGATCCGCTCCCCGTTCACCGAAGGCGTCTTCGGAATGGACGAGGCGAGGACCAATGCGGCGATCAGAAGGATGAAGGGTGCGGGTCTGATCTCGTCACGCAGGGACGGCCCGGATCACGTCTATTTCCTGAACAAGGGGCGCTACAGGGAGTTGCAGAACTTCGTCAACGGTCTTCTGTCGGAATGATTCGGGGATTCCCGTGCTCCGAATCCAATCTGGATTTCAGATCCTCGATGTAATCCATGGGTGGCAGTTCGATCACACGACAGTCCTCGAAGAAACTGGGACCGAAGAAGGGGTAGTGGAGAACACCGTTCTCATCCACGGATAGGTTGGAATCGGACACCTTCATGGCGACATCTATGGCCTTGTCCTCGGACAACGCCTTGTTGAGGGACTTGGCCGATTTCCTTCTCCCCGATTTGACCTCGATGACGGCCAGACGACCGTTGAGATTGAATACGCAATCCAGTTCCATCCTGCGGGTGGGGTTGCTGTAATAATGCACCTTGTACCCCTTGCGGGACAATGCCCCGAATATCGCGTTTTCGACCACTGCACCGTTGTTTATGGTAACGTTTCCACCCACGATGGCGTTGGCGACTGCCGGGCCCATCATGTACGTGAGGATACCCGTATCCTTCATGAAGACCTTGAACGCCTTTCCACTGGTCTTCATCTCGAAAGGTTCGGAAATCTCCTCTATGTTGCGACACAGTTCGATTATCCCGGCACCCTCCAACCAGGATATGGCCGAACCGTATTCCCTCTGACCATAACCGGACTTCTCCGACACATCGGAATAGATGAACGAGGCATCCTTCTCACGACTCAATTGACGTGGAACGGATTCGAAACACTGGTTTATACGAAGTGATTCGGTCGGATTGTCGACATACCGCCTTATATCGTCGGACAGCAACTTCTGAATGTATTCCAATCTCCTGTACGAATCCGTGTACATGTGGGAAGCGGCGTATGCGGAGACCGATGCGGGCATGCCCCCTATCACCAAGAACCTGGCGAACAGATCGTTCAACCGTTTCAGGACAAGCCTGTCGAAGGGTTTCATTTCTGAAACATGGGAACGTATCGTATCCGTCTGTGCACGGGTGAAACCCATCGCCCAGAGGAACTCCTCGAAATCCATCGGGCCCATGTACTCCAATTCCACCGAACCTATCGGGGTCAATCTTCTATCCACGATGATTTCGGATAGTACGGAACCGGAACATGCGATGTCACACCTGCCGTCATCCACCATCGGTTTCAGTGCCGAAAACGCACCTGGACAACACTGTATCTCATCCAGGAAAAGCAGACATCCTTCGAATGAATCCCTATAGAACATGAAGCTCAACCTCTCGAACACCGCATCCGCCGAAAGGTCGCCCTCGAACAGGGAGATGTAATCCGGATTATCCTCGAAATTGATTTCGATGATCGATTCGTATCTCTCGGTTCCGAGTTTCCGGATGGCGTATGATTTACCCACCTGACGCGGACCACGGAGAACCAGCGCTCCGTGATCCCTGCGGTCGCTCCAATCCCGAAGAACCTTGTCGATCTTCCGTTCCATGAAAGAGGATTGTATTCGCTACTATATAAGTATCCGTAAATTTGCAGCGATTTCACGGATTTCATCCGTAAAATTGCAGCTTGATCACGGATTTCATCCGTGAAATCGCAATTCATGCATCAAGGCCTGAACCACTTGAACTCCAGATACTGGATCCCGCCCTTGTAGGCCCTTCCGAAGAGGATCTCCTTCTTCACCCCGCCTGACAATCTGACCGTACGGGAGATCTCGGGCCACATCTTCAGCCCCTCGTCGGAGACCGCATGGACCAGATACCTGGCATGACAATCGTCGGGGGATGCCTCGTACACACGGAAATGGGTTCCGTACTTGAAACCGGTCTTCACGACCATTCCACGCTCCCTCAGATCCATGTACGTCCTGAGACGGAGATCGAACTCGTCCTGCATCGAACTGCTGAAATCATAGAGCTCGTCGAAATCGATGATGCTGTCGTCCTGGGCGTGGACGATGAGTCTCCCCTTGGCGATGAGATGACAGCTCTCGATCAGAGACAACTGGAGAACGTCGCTGAGGGCCTTCCCGTAAATACCGTAACCGCGAAGGAGCTCCGCATGCTCGTTGTCGAACACGAAGACCCTGTCGCGGATGAGCCAGCCCTCCGCCTTTCCGTCGGGCCTCTCGGGGAACACCTTGCCGATGGGGTCCCTGAGGGACATCATGTAGTATGTGAGGTCGCCCTCCTCGTCGACTACGCCGTACAGGAGCCTCTTCTTCCTGTCCTTGGCATCGTTGACGCGACGCATGAACTCGGAGATCTCGAAGGCGTTCCTCTCGGAGACCGCGAGGATGTAGTACTCGGGACGGGAGTTGCTCATGGTCTTCCCACGGGGGAATATGGACAGGTCGTAGTCCCCCGATTCGAGTTTGACGACGAAACCCCTCTGCCTCAGATCCCTGTACACCATGTATTTGATGTCGAAACCCTCGTGCATCGATGCGGAATAACGGAAGAGGTCCTCGAAATTCATCCTCTCCTTCCCACGGACGACCTCCAACCTCCTGCATTCCACGAGATATGTGGCCTCCACCAGGTCGAGGTCGAGACCTCCGCCGCTGCGGGGATAACCGTAGTTACCCTTGTTGTAGAGCTGACTGCCCTCCTTCTGTTCGCGTATCACGACGGTGTCATCGATGAGTTCTCCTGTCATCGCCGAGTGTAGACGCTGGTTATATTTTAACGGGTTGGAGCCCGAGGACGAAGGTCCATGAGTCCCGATGTTCATTCTCTTCCCGTTTATAACGAGGGGAATCGGTCCCTGCATCATGGAGCAGAATCTCATCGATGCCATGGAAAAACGCCATTCCGTCAGGAAATACAACAGCGTCCCCATACCCTCGGACGTGGTCAAAACCCTGAGGGAGGAGATCGAAAGATGCAACGTCCGCGGATGTCTGGACATGCAGCTGATCACCGACCACCCCGATGCCTTCGACGGCATCGTCTCCAAGGTCATGAAGTTCTCCGGAGTAAGGAATTTCATCATCGTCACCGGACACGAGGACGAGGGACTCCACCGCAGGGCCGGATACTACGGTGAGAAGATCGTCCTTCTGGCACAGTCCCTCGGACTCAACACCTGCTGGAGCATCCCCTCCCCCAACCACAAGAAGGGTGGATACGATCTGAAGGCGGGATACAAGACTGTCTGCATGATCGCCATCGGATACGGTATCGACCAGGGTGTCCCCCACAAGAGCAAACCCATGCATGAACTCTGCGAGGTGGAGGAACCCATGCCCGAATGGTTCCGCAAGGGCATGGAGGCCGCAATGCTCGCACCCACGTCCATGCACCGCCAGAAGTTCAAGGTCATCCTCGAGGACGACGGCGATGTGGTGGTCAATCCCACCGGAGGGCGCATCACCAGGATCGACGCGGGCATCGTGGAGCGTCACTTCGAACTCGGGGCGGGAAAAAGACTGTTCCACGTCTGAGATGCGAGGGGGACGTCCGTCCTCCCCATCCCAATTTTCACCCTCCCGTTCAGGGGTGGGCTGGAACCTTCTCAGAAATCCGGTCCATCCCATCTCCTCTTCAACAGATCGATGAACGCCGCGACGAACAGGGGGTAGTGTTCTATTCCGTCCTCATCCACATGCGTGTTGTCGTTCTCGAACTTGATGCGACGGTTCACCTTGAACACGTCCTTCACCTTATCGATGGATGGCGATTCCCTGCTTTTGCCAGATTTGACCTCTATAACCGCGGATTCGTCCAATAATTCCACCACGAAGTCGATCTCCATCTGCGATTTCCCACTGCTTTTACGATAATAACGTGGTTTCATCCCGCATTTCAGCAGACATTCGGCCACGACATTCTCCACGATGGCTCCACGATTGTATTCCGATCTGCCGTCGTATATTGCGATGGCCGCGGACCTTCCCATCATACGAACCAGGAGCCCTGTATCCGAAAGGTACACCTTGAACGAATCGGGTATCCTCCTGAACGGCAATTCGGGGGACTCCAGTGCATAACAGAAATTGCCGTACCCTGCCTCCTCGATCCATATCAGATTCTCGAAATACTTCTGTGCGGATGCACGGGAACCGGAATCCTTGTCGACCCTGGAATAGTGGAATTTCTTGTTTCCGGAGGATAACTGTTCGGGGATCGACTCGAAACAATTCTGTGTTTTCAATGCATTCACGGAATCGTTGTAACGGTTGATATCGTTGATCACACCGGATAGTATCAGATCCTGTTGTATGCCCGCCTCCGCATACGATCCCTTCTTCGAGAAATCCCTGACCGCCGCAGGCATTCCCCCTACGATCATGTAATCACGGAAATGCTTCGAAAGAACCTCGTATTCCGTATTGGTGAATTCCGTCCTGTCCACTATGCGTCTCTTGACGGTTTCGAGTTTATCATCGGGAAAGCCCATCGCCCAGAGAAACTCCTCGAAATCCATCGGATACATGGTAATCACCCTCTCATATCCCATGGGGGATAGAGGTTTGTCCCCGGCACCCTTGCGTGAAATCACATTGGTCACACCCAACAACGAACCTGAGGCGATGACATGGAAACGTCCATCTATTGCGAATTGTTTCAAAGATGCACGCGCATTCGGACAATCCTGTATCTCATCGAAAAAAATCAAAGTATCATCGGGAATGATGGGGTCTAGATTGAGTTTGAGTTCGATGGCGGCGATTAGCGAATTCACGTCACGATCCTCGTCGAAGATTGTTTTGAATTCCGGTTTCGCAGAAAAATCGATTTTGATCATTTTGCGATAATTATCAGAGGCAAACCTCTCGATGATGAAGGTCTTACCTATCTGTCTCTGCCCTTTCACAGTCAGACATGCCCCTTTGCGATCTCTCTTCCAACAAAGAAGTTGGTCGTAGATTTTGCGTTTCACAATCTATGATGGCCCCCAGACTATATAATTCTGTAGAATTCAATTCCATGTGAAATATACGGCCGTGAAATTCAATTTGATATGAATTATACGGCCGTGAAATTCAATTGAATGTGAATTTTACAGAATCGAATCAAACGACGATCGAAACCGAAAAACAGGTGATATCGGAGGGGGTGCGGAGGACACCCCCTCCCTTTCGTTCATTCACGCAGACGAGGGGAGTGTCCCCTCCATATACTGGTCATACCCGTAAAGGTCCACCAGACCGTGACCGGAAAGACAGAACACGATGGTCTTCTCCTCTCCGGTCGCCCTGCACCTCAACGCCTCGTCGATAGCCGCCTTGATGGCATGGTTGGACTCCGGTGCGGGGACTATACCCTCATGCTTCGCGAAGAGCACACCGGCCTCAAAGGTCTCCGGCTGGTCGTAGGACACCGCTCTGCAGAGACCCTGTTCGTATGCCGCCGATACGAGGGGCGACATGCCATGGTATCTGAGACCTCCCGCATGTATGCCCTTGGGGATGAAATCGTGACCGAGGGTGTACATCATCAACAGAGGGGTCATTCCCGCGGTGTCTCCGAAATCGTATCTGAACTCGCCCTGTGTAAGGGACGGAGCGGCCTTCGGTTCGACGGCCACTATGTCGCATTCACTCCTGCCCTGGATCTTCCTGTGGATCTCGGGGAATGTGAATCCGGCGAAGTTGGAACCACCGCCGGCACATGCGATCATCACATCGGGCACGATCTCCGCCTTCTCCATCTGAGCCTGCGCCTCGAGACCTATGACCGTCTGATGCAGCATCACATGGTTTAGGACGGAACCCAGGGCATAGCATGTGGACTCGTCCTTCACAGCCAGTTCACATGCCTCGGAGATCGCTATCCCCAGGGAACCGGAGGTGTCGGGATGCTCCTTCAGAATCCTCCTCCCGAACTCGGTGTACTCACTCGGGGACGAGTAGACCTTCGCACCGTACATGTGCATGAGGGTCTTCCTCATTGGTTTCTGATTGTAGCTTCCACGGACCATGAACACGGTGGTGTCTATGTCGAACATGTTCGACACCATGGCCAGGGCGGTACCCCATTGCCCCGCACCCGTTTCGGTGGTGAGTGTGTGGATGCCATCCTCCGCATTGTAATAGGCCTGTGCGAGTGCCGTGTTCCCCTTGTGACTTCCGAGGGGGCTTCCATCCTCCCTTTTGAAGTATATCTTGGCAGGGGTCTTCAACGCCCTCTCAAGACGATATGCCCTCTGGAGGTATGACGGCCTGTTCAATTGTATCAGATTGTCACGAACCTCCTCCGGGATGTCGATGAACCTTCTGGTGGAACCCTCCTGCCTGACGATCTCCTTGCAGAATATCTGACTGAAATCCTCGGGCTTAGCCGGTTCCCCTGTCACGGGATTCAACGGGGGCTCGAGACCGGGAACATCGGCCGCAAGATTGTACCATCTCTTAGGGATCTCCTCGACATCGAGGGACACGCGAGCGTCTTTCGGTATCATACATTCTCCATCTAGCTTTAGGTATTTGAACTTTATTAAACATCAATGTATAATTTAATTCATCAATGACGTTATATTACACAAAATTTTATATAGAAAACCATACATATACTTAGTATACAAACGATGGTTAACAACTAAGGGATATAATGAATGACTTGGATTTGCTGCTGTCCATAGTGGAGAACCCCACCCGCAGAAGGATATTGGAGATGCTGAGCACGGGTCCGCAGTACCCGCTGCAACTCTCCAAGATGCTGGGGGTGAGCCAACAGGCCGTGATGAAGAATCTGGCCCTCATGGAGGAATGCGGGATAGTATCGAGCCACAGGGAGGATAGCAACATGGGTCCGCAGAGGACCATGTACCAGCCGAACGCGGAGTTCACACTGGTCGTGGACATGCGTGGAAGCATGTTCTCCGCGAAGGTGGTGTCCCCCCGTCAATCCGGAGTGAGGATACCCGACACCGGAGTGGAGTCGATAATCGAACGCATATCCGACATCGACGCCGAACTCGCACGGATGGATGAAATCAGATCCAAACTGCTGGATGAGCGCAACAGACTGATCGCCGCCATAATGGACGCCCTGCCCGACACCCTGGGGTACGAGGACAGGCGCGAGATACACGAAAGACTGACGACGGGAAGGGCGGGATCCCCTTCGAACAAGGAATGAGAGGTGCAGAAATGAGCAACGAGAAGGCAATCAAGGTAGCGGAACTGAAACCGGGAGAAACCGGCAGGGGCGTGGCCCGCCTGGATCCGGAACTGATGGACATCCTCGGCATAAGGGTCGGGGACATAGTCCAGGTGGACGGTAACAGGAAGACGGTGGTCAAGGTGCTCAGGGGTCCCGTGGAGGACTCCAACCGTGGGATCATCAGGATCGACGGTGCGACCAGAAGGAACGCGGGGGTATCCCTGGATGAGAGGGTGGCGATTAAGAAGATCTCCGCCAAGAACGCCGAGAAGATCACGTTCTCCCCCACCGAGCAGCTGAGGCTTCAGGGCGGGGAGGACTATCTCAGACAGACCCTGGAGGGAAGGGCACTCGCGAAGGGGGACACCATCACCCTCAACGTCATGGGCAACAAGATCGACCTGGTGGTCACGTCGTTCTCCCCATCGGGGGACGCGGTCATGATGGCGGGTTCCACCGAGGTGAAGATCTCCGACAAGCCCGCCGCCAACAACGGGGACATCCCGAAGGTGTCCTACGACGACATCGGAGGTCTGGGAGACGCGGTCAGGAAGATCAGGGAGATGGTCGAACTCCCGCTGAGACACCCCGAACTGTTCAAGAGGCTCGGGGTGGAAGCCCCCAAGGGCGTCCTGCTCCACGGACCTCCGGGAACCGGTAAGACCATGCTCGCCAAGGCCGTCGCAGGGGAGACCAGCAGCAACTTCATATCCATCGGAGGACCGGAGATCGTCAGCAAGTTCTACGGTGAATCCGAAGGCAAACTGAGGGAGATCTTCAAGGAGGCCGAGGAGAAC
>JAFVZY010000071.1 GCA_017507885.1 Candidatus Methanomethylophilaceae archaeon
GAAGCGATGACTTCATCACGCAAGGTATTGAAATCGTTGATGTGCTTCACCTCAGGATATTGTGCATCGGCCCTCGAGGAACACCGTCACCGCCAGACTCGCGGATGAGACCGTGGTCCTGGACTACACCAAGGGGTTGGATTCCAACGCGTCGGACCTATATCAGAAAGGGAAGGAGATCGGGGAGAAGGCCAAACGCGCCAGAGAGGCCCTCGAGGAGAGCCGTGCCGAGCTGGCCAAACTGGAGAAGGGGATAAACAAGGCCAAACTCCTGGCGGCCGGAAAGGCCCAGCCCACCAAACAGTTCTGGTTCGAAAGATACAAGTGGTTCATCACGCCCCAGGGCAGACTGGTCATCGCTGGAAAGGATGCCCATACAAACGACAACATAGTGAAGAAGCACCTGAAGGAGAAGGACGTGTACGCACACGCGGACGTCCACGGTGCCCCGTCCGTCATCCTCAAGGACGGAATAGCCGCATCCGAGCAGGAGCTCAGGGATGCATGCCACTTCGCGATAGCCCAGTCCAAGGCCTGGGTGGCCGCATTGGCCGAGGGGGGTGCGTTCTGGGTCTACCCGGACCAGGTGAGCAAGACCCCCAATCCCGGTGAGTTCGTCCCCAGAGGGGCGTTCATCATCCGTGGAAAGAGGAACTACGAATACCATCTGCCCATAGAACTGGTCATCGGGGAGACGTACTACCAGGGTTCCAGGAAGGTCATGTGCGGACCCCACTCCTGCTTCGAGAACTGCGACAGATACATCGTCATCCGTCCCGGGAAGGGAAAGGCGGGTCGCAAGACCAACGAGGTGGCCAAGAGGTTCCAGGTCCCCGAGGAGGAGATCTCCAGGATCCTGCCTCCCGGAGACTTCGACATCGTCCGCGAGGTGTGGCCTGCGGAGGATGCACAGGAAGAATGAAACCATTCGGGGGCACATGCCCCCTGTTTTACATTTTATATCTAAAATAAGTATAAATTTATTAAAACAGTATTATTTTACTTCCATAATCTCAAATTATATGTAAGATATTGGAAACTATTATTAATCGATCGCCAATCGTTGCATCGGTGATTGAAATTACACCGAAGTTCAACCTGTTCAACATAGTGGCCGCAATCGGCGCCATTGTGATGATCGTGGGAGTGTTCCTCAGCTGGGTGGACCTCTCCGGAGCCGTATCCCAATCCGTCATGGGCTGGGACATCTCCACCCAGTCCGCATACAGTGGAACCACCTACTCGTACGTCCCAATGACGGTCCTCGCCTGTGGAATCGTGTTCCTGGCCCTTGCCATCATCTCCATGATCGGCATGACCACCAAATGGGACATGGTCCTGAGCCTCATCGGTGTCGCAGTCAGCGTCGCCGCCCTGATCCTCGTGATCCTGTTCAACGGTGACATCGGATCCTCCTTCGGAACCGCCACCGTCGATGCCGTCACCGGAATGGGTGTATGGGTCTCCCTCGTCGGATCCGTCGTGGCCGCCGCATGCGGTGCGATGGAGGCCTTCAAGGACCTCGCCTGAACACGAACCAAGGGGACGGGGGACCGCCCCCACCTTTCCTTTTGAAACAATCCTGGTCTGAAAACAGATAAATGATTATATCCCTGAAACGATGACGTGGTCATGTTCGACGTCAAATCGAATCTGTTTGGAATTCTGGCGATTGTCGGCGGCCTGCTGATGATCGTCGGAGTATTCATGGACTGGGTCGTATTCGACCTCGGTTTCCTCGGAACCGAAACGGTCAGCGGAATGGAGGTCCTCGATGAACTCGAGTCCGACGAGGTCAGCATGTATGCACCCATGATCGCCCTGGTTATCGGTGTCGTCTCCCTCCTCGTGGGTGGAGTCTCCCTCCTCGGAAAGGCAGACGACATGAAGAGGATCATGTCCATCGCGACCATCATCCTCGCCATCGTCGTCGTCATCTTCGCATTCATGTTCAACGGTGAGCTCAGCGGTGACGACTTCGGAATCGTCGAAGCGGGCACAGGCCTCTGGATCGCCCTCGTCGGAGGAATCGTCTCCGCCGTCGGTGGCGTCCTGGGAATCGTAAAACTGAACTGAAAACGAACAAGACGGGGTACATCCCCGTCACAACCCTTTCTTCTTCATATTTTCAGAGCGAACGGATGACATCATCCGGAAAACGCAGCCTTTCGGCCTTTCTCATAACACCATAAAATATGGTGCCCGCGCCGGGATTCGAACCCGGGTCAAAAGATCCGCAATCTCACAGGATATCCAAGCTACCCCACGCGGGCAAAATGCGGAAACCACAGAGGGTTTAAGGCGTTTTTATGCCTCAGGGTGAGACAGGTAGCGGGTGATGTAACCAGCTATTCTGTTCCTCATCGTCACCGACGAGACATCCGTGAGAGCACTGACCATCTCCTTGTTACCCTCGAAATCCTTGCTGAAGGCCTGGGGGTACTTGTTGATGAGTTCAATGGAGACTCTCTTGATGTAGGTGGGTCTTATTCTTCCCATATCTTTCACCGAGTGAAACCGAGTATGTGGGTTCTGTATTTAAAACTAGTCATTACTCGGAACCCCTCTTGGAACGAGGTTCGCCGCAAGTCAGTCTTCCTTCGGGACAAGGGCCCCTCACACAGGGCGGACCTGCGTTCCTGAAAATGACCGGGGACACCTCCAGACACAGATCCAACATCCTGTCCGCCATCTCCCTGATCTCCCACTGGGCACGGTTGCAGCAACGGAGGGAGAAGAAATGCAACAGCTCCCTGGCATTCATGGTTATGGTTATGTTGGTCGTGCAACCGTTCGGAAGCACATACCGGGCATCCTCTGGAGGGATTCCCATGGACTCGAGATCGGAGTATGCCTTCCATATGGCGTCCATCGTGGATTCGAACAGGGCCATGGCCTCCGGATCCCCTTCGATGGTGTGTGGGACAACATAAGACGGGTCGTCCATGGACACGTATCTCTGACTCTGTTGGGAGAAGGATGCGATCCTGTGTCTCACCAACTGATGGGTCAGCGCGCGGGAGACCCCTTCTACGGAAAAGGTGAAGACCGCATGTTCGATGACCGAATGATGACCCATGCCCACTATGCGGTTGAGGATCCGCTCTGAATCCACATCCCCCATGATCTCATGGGCCGGACTGCTCGAATAACAGGAATTCCCTGCAGACGCACATATGACGTCCGCATTCGGGGTGTATGCCAGAAGCTCCACCCTCATTGGGACTCCTCCCCGTACCAAACCATGCTACGCACCTTCTTCATCCTCTCCGGATCCATCATGTCCGCCAACCTGACCTTCCTCACCTTGGGCTCGTCCAAAAGGGCGCATATGCCCTCGACGTGGGCATCACCCACGACGACGACCATGTTGGTGAATCTTTTGGAGATCTCGTTTATCTGTTCGGCCATGTACGCGTTCCTCTCGTCGATGAGCTTCCTCACAAGGGTCGGATACCTGCGACGCATGGACTCCAGATACTCCTCCTCGTTGACGGCGAACGCGGCCTGCGTCTGCTCCACGCGCCTCTTGCCACCCAGGGAATCCCTGATGCCGGACATCTTGTAGCGAATCTTCTCGGATGCGGACATCTCCTCCCACATCTGATTCATGACCTCCATCGCATTGGTGTCTATGGGGATGATCTCCGCCCCTGCGAGCTTTCCGGTGTTGATCGCCGCAAGGAACTCCCCTCCCACCTGGGCACCGTATTGTTTGGACATCTTCTGCTGATACTTCGAATTCTGCCTGTATATCGCAGACATCTCCTTATCGGAGGATCCGTCGGAATCCCCGTTCTGGATATCCATGAGTGCATTGTAGCGGGAGACGTCCAATTCGATCAGTACCGCGTCGGGCCATATGTGCTTGACTATGAACGACACGGGCTCCGCGAGGTTGAACACGTGACCCGTACCGATGATGGTGATCATGGTCCGCATGAATACATGGGGGTATAAGAAATCACAGAGGAAATCACAGAGGAAAGAAGAGTAAAGGAGTTTGGTTGCGGGAACGGATTCCCGCATTCGCGTGATGTGGGATCACTCGATTGCTGCGGAGGGGCACTCGTCGATGCATGCACCGCAGTCGATGCATTTTCCTGCGTCGATGACGGCGATGTCATCGCAGGTGATTGCGCCCTCGGGGCAGACGTCGACACATGCTCCACATGCAACACACTCGGACTCTTTGACAGAAACCATTCAAATTACCTCTAAATGCGAATTATAAAAACATCGTATTTAAAGCTATTGAATTTTTTATTAGGAATGGCTGATAATACGCGTTTTTTGTTAGGGTAGACTAAACTTTTTCATCAGACATCTGGCCATTGAACATATGTTCATTTGTTGAAAGGGTTTCAACCACAAAATAATTTAGCCTAACCAAAAATGAGTAGCATTATCCCACTCGGTTGATTACGAAACATACTTCCCTCCGGAACCCATGCACCGCGATGATGACCGCCATTGTCGTTGAGGAATTGAGAAAATCCTATGACGGCTTCGAGGCAGTGAAAGGCGTATCCTTCACCGTGAGGGAGGGTTCCTTCACGGCATTCCTCGGGCCGAACGGTGCAGGGAAATCCACCACGATCTCGATCATATGTTCGCTTCTGCAACAGGATTCCGGAAGGGTTTCCGTTTTCGGCAACGACGCCTCGTCCCTGGAATCGCGCAGGGCGATAGGTGTGGTGTTCCAGGACCCCCTTCTCGACGGGATGCTTACGGTCAGGGAGAATCTGGAGGTCCGTGGTGCGATGTACGGCCTGTCCAAGGATGAATTGAGACATTCGGTGGAAAAGGCGTTGGAGGTCACGGATTCCATGGAATTCGCCGGACAGAGATACAGGACGCTTTCAGGCGGCCAGAGGCGTAGGGCGGACATCGCCAGGGCACTGGTCCACGGACCGCGTCTGCTGATCCTCGATGAACCCACATCCGGGCTGGACCCCCGCACAAGAAGGACCATCTGGGATACGATATCCCGCCTGAACAGGGAACAGGGGTTGACGGTGCTTCTGACCACCCACTACATGGAGGAGGCCACGGATGCCGACGACGTCATCATCATCGCGAAGGGGGAGATCGTGGCACGTGGAACCCCCGCACAGCTCAGAGACGAATACTGCACGGATTCCATGACTCTGGTCCCTGCGAACCTCCAGGCGGTGGAGAGGATCCTGGAAGGGATGGGGGTTGCATACGACACGGACAAGGGCGTTGTCAGAATAGGATTGTCCCGTACCGCCGATGCCGTACCCATCATATCGGCGTTGCAGGGGATGGTCGAATCCCTGGAGGTGAGGTCGGGGACCTTGGACGAGGCCTTCCTGGAGATAACGGGGGAGGGTTCGGAATGAACGACATGCTGGCGTTGGCCAAGAGGAACGTGCTCTGCTACTTCCGCGACCGTTCCTCCGTGTTCTTCTCGCTGATGAGCGTGATCATAGTCATCCTGCTGTACCTCCTGTTCCTGAGGGACATGTTGATTTCGGCGAATCCGCCGATCGATGGGATGGACCGCCTCGTGGACGCATGGGTGCTTTCCGGAATACTCGGAATCATCCCGGTCACCACCTGCGCCGGTGCGCTGCAAACGATGGTAGAGGACAGGGTGAATGGAAGGGACAGGGACGTCCTGGTCACCCCCATGAAGGCATCCGCCATAGCCGGAGGATACATAATCAGCACGTTCATCGTGGGAATGGCGATGAGCGCCATCGCACTGGTCCTGTCCGTCGCCTACCTCGGAATGACCGGATGCCCGTTGTCCGTCGCAGGCGTTCTGACCACGGTCGTCCTGATGATACCCTCCGCGCTTTCCGGTTCCATCATCATGTACGCCATCACATCCCGCCTCCGCAGCACGGGTGCGTTCTCGGGACTGTTCGTCACCATGAGCGTCCTTATAGGATTCCTCGCAGGGATCTACATGCCCATGGGCACCATGCCCGAAGGCATGCAGATCGTGGGGATGCTTGTACCGGCCAGCCACATGGCATCCCTGTTCCGTCAGTCTCTGGCGGGGGAGGCTCTGAACGACGTGTTCTCCGGGGCCCCCTCGGAGATGGTGAAATCGTTCCGTACGGACATGGGATTCGACATATCCCTTATGGGGTTCGAGTTCGACCCGTTCACCAGCATGGTGTTCGTCCTTGCGGTGACGGCGCTGTTCTTCATCATCGCGGTCATGGGCATCCGTAGACGTTGAGACTGGAACAGATGGTGTCGATCCGGAAACAATCTACATATCGAATACGACCATTCACCCGCCATGCGCAAATACGATCTCGTCTGCTTCGACATGGACGGCGTCCTGACGAAGGTCAGAAGCTCCTGGTGTTGGATCCATGAATGCTTCGGGGTGGACAACGAACCCGCCTACAGGGCGTACTGCAACGGGGAAATCGACGAACAGGAGTTCATGCGTCGCGACATAGGCATGTGGATCGGCAGGAAACCCGACGTGACGATCGACGAGATCTCGGTGCTGTTCCGCGACATGCCCCTCATAGGGGGGATCCAGGAGACCATAGCCTGCCTGAGGGAATGCGGGATCAAGACGGTCATAGTCAGCGGAGGGATCGACAAGGCCGCCAAGATGCTCGCCGACGAGTTCGGATTCGACGGTTACATCGCGGACAGCCTCTGCACCCATGAGGACGGACGCCTCACCGGCGAAGGGGTGCTCAACGTGGACCTCAGGGACAAGGGTATCGCCACCAGAAAGAAGATGGAGGAATTCGGAATCGACCCCGAGAGAACGGTCGCCATCGGGAACTCATTCACGGACATAGGGATGTTCAAGGCCGTGGGAATGTCCATAGCGTTCAACCCCACGGACCCTTACGTCCAGGATGCGGCGGACCATGTGGTGGTCTCGGAGAACATCGCCGACGTCCTGGATTATATAATAGGGGACTGAGTCCCCCGTTTTTGAAGGTTTTTTGGAAATCGTTTGACTCGCTTCGGGGATGACGGTCAGAAATCGTCGTCCTCGAAGTCGTCGTCATCGTCGAAATCGAATTCGTAGTCCTCGTCGTCGAATCCGTCGTCGTCATCGTCGAAGTCGAGGACGTCGTACCTCTTCTTCCTGATCTTTCCGTAGATCCTGGTGATGTCGCGGGCCTCCGCGGCACCCTTCTTCACGAGGCTGTGCTTGGTCTTGATGGCGTGGATGAGACAATCGAAATCCTCGAACTGCAACTGTGTTCCGACGACGAACTCGTCATCGGGTTCTGCCTCGACCCTCAGGGAGTAGGTCTTCCTGTTGTCGTTGACGGACACCTTCACGCTCAGGAGGTCGAACTGTTTCACCCAGAGCTTCTTGATCCTGGTGGCGAGGGCCTTCTTGACGTTGGAACCGTCCTCGACATCGATATGGGTGACACAGACCCTCCTTCCATCATCCATGAAGAACTCGTCCTCCAGGGCGATGATGTCGTTGCTCTCGATGGTGGTCTTCGTGACCTCGGAGACGTCACCGTCGCTGAAGACCACGGGGACCTCCAGAAGTGCGGGGATCTTGATGTTCTCGGAGGATACGCGTCCGCATCCGAGACATTTGAACGTACCGTCTATGGATGCCTTCCCCATCCTGCCTTTGAGGATCTGGTGCTCGGTGTAATCGTCGCAGTCCGGGCAGTCGAAGAAAAGCGTGTCGGGCATGGGTCTCTCAATCATTGTAAAATCACCTGTCCGTCATGAAGGGGAAACCGTGCCCCGGAATGACTACGTCGGCGTAAGCCCCTATCTTCTTAATACTTTCCAAGGCGGCGTCCCTGTCGGTGTTCAACGCAGGGGGGACCCTGCGGCGGAAATTGTCCTCGAGCGGGATTGCATCCCCAGCCACGACGTAATGCCTGTCGGCGTCGACGAAGACGGACATGTGACAGTCGCAATGTCCGGGCGTGTGTACCAGGCGCACACCCTTGCACAATTGGAAATCCTCCCCCTTCACCACCGTCATGCGGGGGACCTGGCGTCCGAAACCCTCGTGGACATAGACCGATGCGTTCTGGAACATGTCCAGATTCCCGATGTGGTCGTCATGGTCGTGGGTGAGCACCACCATGTCCACGTCCTTGGGGAGCACCCCGATCTGTCTGAAGGATGTCTTCAGGGACGGGCGCATGTACTCGGTGCTGGGGTCCACCACGATGATGTGGCCGCCGGCACGTATCAGGACCGAGGTCGAATCGGCCTTGAGGATGTTGCCCTCTTCGTCACGGAGGAGGTTCCCCACTGCCAGGATGTCCAATTGCGTCATGCACCGTCGTACGGGAACCGGCTATAAAACAGGTCTGAATGAAGATATGACACGATATTGGTGTACGTTACAGAAATACAGGGCATAATGCCAAGCATACCGCGACCCTTCATGGTCGTGGCACGGGTTTCGACACCGTGTCCGGGGACATGGGTGTGAAAGAATGCGACGTCATGGACCCGTACCCCGTCCGTACGGGAGGGGGGAGGGGTCTGACGTCGACGGGCAGGGGCCGATTCGTCAGGGGTTTGCCGGGGACAGGGTGCGTGCGGGGATGTGTCCCGTCGACATGATTCCTCCGAAGACCCGACCGGACATCAGACCCTCGTGAAGGATGAGGCCGGAGGCACCGTCATGATTCCGAACGGGAAGAAGTGCCTGGAAAGACGGGGGTGCTTTGGAATCGCCCCGGGCGGAAAGGAACCCTTGGTGATCGGGAAGGAACCGTTCCTATCATGACCCGTATCGCAAACATTCATATCCGTGATGACATGGAGATTGAGGAAGCGATCAGATGTCTGGAACCAACGGAAGCAGCGACCTGGAGACCATGCTGGGGGATCCCCGCAGGGCCGTCCGCAGGATGTCCATACCCCTGATCGTGTCGTTTCTGATAGTGCAGATCAACACGTTCGCGGATTCCGCATGGGTGGCCGGACTCGGCACCGATGCCAGTTCCGCCGTCACCGTCATATCCCCCGTGTACTGGATTCTGAACGGGATCGGCATGGGCGTGGGCATAGGGGCGTCCACCGTCATAGCGAGACACCTCGCCCGTGGGGAGAACGGACGGGGGGACCATGCCGCGGGACAGGCGATCGTGTTCTCACTCCTGGTGTCCATCCTGTGCATACCCGTATCCACCCTGCTGATCTCGCCGTTGGTATCGTTCATGGGTGCCGACGACGTGATGGGGGACTGCATCTCATACATGCTCCCCATGACGTTGCTCTGCACGTTCAACATCCTGTGCGGAACGATGTCCGAGGTGGTCAGCAGCGAGGGCGCCACCAGGAAGACGATGATCCTGATGGGCAGTTCCGCGACGATCAACATTGTGTTGGATCCGATCCTCATCTACACCCTGGACATGGAGATCGCGGGTGCAGGACTCGCCACCGCCGTGTCCACCATCCCCGCATGCGTCATATGCCTGTGGTGGTTCCGCACCGGAAGGACCGTCCTGCACCCGACATTCAAGGGATACAGGCCCGACACGGACGTCCTGAAGGGGATCCTGCAGGTGGGTCTCCCGCGTGCGGGGGAGTACACCGTCATCTACCTCATGGCCATGATACAGAGGATATTCATCATCGTGGCGGGAGGGACCGAGGGGGTGGCCCTGTACAGCATGACATGGTCCTACGTGTCGATGTCCAACGTGATTGCCATGGGGATCGGTGCCGCGCTGGTGCCCATATGTTCAGCGGCTTTGGGATGCAGGAGGTTGGACAAGGCGCTGGACGCGTACTGGTACTCCATGAGGCTGTGCCTCGTCGTTATGACCGTTCTGGCCATCGTCCTGTTCGTGTTCGCGGAATGGGTCGTGATACCGTTCACATACACCGGATCCATGATGGAACTGAGACCGGAATTCGTCTGGGTGCTGAGACTCTACAGCCTTTTCGTCCCCGTGATAGGGTTCATAGAATTGGGTTCCTGCATGCTGCAGGCGATGAGACATGCCAAGGCGTCCCTGGCATCCTCGTTCATCAGGAACATGATGATAGTCTCGTTGATGGCCATCACCTGCGGGATCGGGTTCCACGAGACGCTGTACGGACTGGCGTTCTCCGAATTCTTCGGAGCCGCGCTGATGACGGGTCTCGTCATGCTGTACATCAGGGAATACAGAAGGATGGTTCCCGGATGATTGGTTGCGGGGGGATGGGAACCCCCGCATGGAGACAAATATTCCGAGGATGCGAATCCCCGTCAGGCTATGTTCAGGATCCTGATGTCCCCCTCCACGTCGGAGTTCGCCTTGATTCCGAAGGCGTCCACGAGCACGTTCAGTATTCCGGGGGTCACGAAGACCGGCAGCCTCGGACCGAGCATGATGTCCTTGACACCGAGGCTGAGCAGGGACAGCAGCACCAGGACCGCCTTCTGCTCGTACCAGGAGATGTTGAACGACAGGGGGAGGCCGTTGACATCGGTGTCGAAGGCCTGTGCGAGGGCGTTGGCTATCACCACGAGGGAGTAGCAGTCGTTGCACTGACCGGCATCGATGACACGGGGGATTCCGCCGATGTCACCGAGATCCAATCCGTTGTAGCGGTACTTGGCGCATCCCGCGGTGAGGATGACTGCGTCATCGGGAAGTGCGGACGCGAAATCCGCGTAGTATAACCTTGCGGACTCCCTTCCGTCGCATCCGGCCATGACGACGAATCTCTTGATGGCCCCCGACTTGACGGCATCGATGATCTTGTCCGCAAGCGCAAGGACCTGTCCGTGGGCGAAACCGATGGTGAGATCCCTTCCCTCGATGGGTGTGGGGGGCTCGCAGGAACGTGCCCTCTCGATCGCCGCGGAGAAGTCCTTGACCCCTCCGACCTCGGGGATGTGGGCGACACCCTCCACTCCGGCGGTACCGGTGGTGTAGAGCCTGTCCCTGTATCCCTCGCCGGGGATCAGGACACAGTTGGTGGTGGCGATGACGGGGCCGTTGAAGGAATCGAACTCCTCCTTCTGCCTGTACCATGCGCCGCCGTAGTTGCCGATGAAGTGCGGATACTTCTTGAAGAACGGGTACGCATGGGCGGGAAGCATCTCGCCGTGGGTGTACACGTCGATTCCGGTTCCGGAGGTCTGCTCCAGGAGCATCTCCAGATCCAGGAGGTCGTGTCCGGTGATCAGGATTCCGGGGTTGGAACCCACACCGGTGGAGACGGAGGTGATCTCGGGGTTGCCGTACCTTCCCGTGTTGCATCCGTCGAGGAGTGCCAGGCATGTGACGCCCACGGTTCCGCACTCCATGTTCAATGCGACCAGCTCATCCGCGGTGAGGGGATCGGCGAGGGCGGACATGCCCTTCATGATGAATCCGAAGACGGAATCGTCCCTTCCTCCGAGGACCCTTGCATGATGATAGTATGCGGCGAGTCCCCTTATCCCGTAGAGCAGAAGCTCCTTCAGGCACCTCAGGTCGTCGTTGTCGTCCAGGGACTGGATGGAGAAACCCATCCCTTCCGAACCGAGGGACATCTCCGACCTCAACGCGTCGGCGGCCCCCTTGGCTTCGGAGATCCTGACGGGATCGAAATTGGTGTTGGTGAGGGTCATGAACAATCCGTCGACGACAAGGGATTCGACCCTGTCCCTGTATCCGTCATCGGAATAGGACCTGCACAACGCGATCAACGCACCCGTGAGTGCATCCTGGCCCTCGGCCAATGCCGCGTTCTTTCCGCAAACACCGTTGCGGGTGCATCCCGTTCCCTTGATAGATTCCTCGCACTGTCTGCAAAGCATGATTTCCACTTCTCCGATATCTTTCCGATACTAAGTATCTTAATAATACTGGTGTATATATACCGGGAGTTTCTAACAGGAAACCATGGATTCCGCATGCACGGTGTACAAGACCATGGACTATCTCTCGAAGAAATGGAGCATCCTGATAATATTGGAACTCTCCAAGGGCGGCGGATGGAAGAGGTTCTCGGAACTCAAGAACTCCATGAAGGAGATAACCCCCAAGATCCTCTCGGAAAGATTGAAGGAACTGGAGGAGGAGGGGATGATCGAACATAGGGTGGATACCTCCTGCACCCCCATCAGAAGCGAATACCGCCTCACCGAATGCGGGGAGGAACTCATCGACGTCATCAAAGCCATGAAGATGTGGGCCCTGAAATGGAAGATCGACAACAAACCCTGTGCGGCACAGGACTGCAGACTGTGCAGGTTGTGAGCGGCCCCGAACGTCACCCTTATGAAGCTGACCAAGGATGCGGATGCATGAAGTACGACCCCAACATCGTGATCGAGACGGACCCCGATGTCTATCCCCCTTCCGACGACAGCATACTGCTGATAGAATCACTGGATGTCAGGGAAGGCGAGAGGATCCTGGAGATCGGATGCGGTTCGGGGGTCGTATCCATACACTGTGCGAGGAACGGTTGCACCGTGGACTGCGGAGACATCAATCCCCGGGCGGTGGAACTGGCCGGAAGGAACGCCGCGGTGAACGGCGTGGACATACACGTCAGGGAGACCGACGTCTACAGCAACGTGCACGGTAGATACGACACGATCGTGTTCAACCTCCCCTACCTCCCCGTGGACGAGGAAGGCCTTCTGGCGAAGGCCTGGTCCGGAGGACCGGACGGCCTCGGACCCCTGCCGGAACTCATGGAGGGTGCTCCGGATCATCTGAATCCCGATGGAAGGATCGTTGTCGTGGTCTCATCGCTGATGGACTGCGCCGAACTGTGGGAGATCCTCGACAGATACAACGTCGAAAAGAAAGGGGAATTGAAAATGTTCTTCGAGAAACTCTCCGTGTTGGAAATCAGATTGTCGTAATACTTTGTTCGGATGGGATGGGAATGGTACGCGTAACGGTAACGGATGAGATGCTCGCACGTGCGGCCGAGATCGAGAAGGGGAAGGTCATGTTCGACTACTCGGACAGGATGTTCCGCAAACCGTCCACGGTCTACAACCCGAAACTCTGCAAGATATCCATGTGCCTGACCAACTCAGCTTTCGTGGGTCAGATGAGCGGCATGAACGACGAAAGCGTGACATACCGCACCATCGAGGGGTTCATGGAATGCACCGGATACAACGACCTGGAGAAGAACAGGGCGTTCTTCGAGACGGCCACCAGGGATTCCGCCAAATTCGTGTTGGCCAACAAGACGCTAGACACCGGGGAACGCATGCTCCTGATAGGATTGATCTGCGGCGACTACGGTGCGGAATGGGCGGGCAACTTCCATGTTGGGGACGGTTCCGACACAGAGATGATGCACCGCGGATACTATGTATCGTCGAACGAGGTCATCGAATTCACCAGGGCTTATCTGGAGAAGTACGACATCTCCGGGAGGGTCAAAATCTGGATCTGCGGATTCAGCCGTGCCGGGGGAATCGCCAACATCCTCGCCGGAAGGATGGACACCGCCATCGCCAAAGGGGAGCACATCTTCGGGGACAGGGTGGAATTCGCCAAGGAGGACGTGTACGCATATTGCCTGGAACCGCTCCAGGGCGTATGGTACGAGGAGGGTTGCGGCCTTCCGGACCCTCATTGCAGCGACTACGACAACATATGGAACACCATCAGCCACAACGACATGATCGTCAGGATCATAATGTCCGACTACGGGTTCATGCGTTACGGCAGGGACATCCGTCTCCCGTCCCAGGAGGACGAGGATTACCTGGAACTCCTCCCGAGGATGTTGCATCACTTCAACGTCATGGAGCACGGAGGCCACTCACCCAAGGTCCACCTGGTGGACGATTTCGAGATGAAGACCCTGTCCCCGTTCCTCAAGGTGGTCGCGGACAGGAAGAGGGCCCATTGGACCCAGGGCATGTTCCTGGACAACGCGTTCACGGGACTGTGCGACATCATCGGCGGAAGGGAGAGGTACGTCAGGGAACTGGAGGCGGGTGTATGCTTCCTCGTGGAATACCTGACCACACGCAAGAGTTTCAAGAAGGAGGTCGGGGACCTCGTGAAGAACACCATGAGGGAGATGGGCAAGGACCTGGCATGCGGAAGGTACCTCCTTCAGGGCCTGGAGGGCAGCGTGAGGCGCGGCATGATCCATGCAGGCATGGACCCCGCGCCGGCCAAGGACCTGGCCAAGGCCATCAAGGCCGTCAAGGGGATCTTCACCAGATACTTCATAAGGAACGCCAGGAACAGCATCACCCTGGTCACCAACATGAGGGGCATCCTCCAGGCACACTTCCCCGAGGTCTGCATGTCATGGTACATGATCATGGACGACGAGAGGTATTGAGAATCACCCCGTCTTCCTCCGAAGATACATCTCGTTGAGATCATCGGTGGAGGGCGGCTCAGGGATGCCGGGTGTCGTCACATCCTTGAAGAAGCACGGTGCATAGAGTGGGAGATGGACGATACCCAGATCGTCCGTTTCGATATTGGAGTCCATCACCTTGTATCCTTTGCGTTTCCTGTCCTTCTCCTTCATAAGGGTGGAAAGGGACTTCGCCCTTTTGTTCCTACCCGATTTGACCTCCATCAGAATCGGGGTGCCTTCGAACTCGGTTACGAAGTCGATCTCCAACGTACTGTCCGGTTTGGAATAATAATAGAGGGGATATCCTTTTTTGACCAGGGCGGATGCAACCGCGCATTCAATCACGGCGCCGTTGTTGGAGTACGGGTCCTTGAGCACGATGTCGGCGGGATCGTACGAATCCACCAATGCCATCAACAATCCTGTATCGTTCATGAAGACTTTGAATGCATCCTCCATGATTTTCCCGGACAATGGCTTGTTGGGTTCCGTAAGATTATGGCACAACGATATAAGTCCTGCCTCCTTCAACCAATCCAATGCACTCCCATAGGTCTTCTTGCCCACGCCCTTTCTCTTCTCGACATCCGAATAAATGAATTTCTTGTTCTCTTTCGAAAGTTGCTGGGGTATGGAGTCGAGACATCTGTTGATCTTCACACGTCCGGCCTTGCGGGAATACTTTCCAGTGTCCTTCTTCAGTATATCTACAATATTCCTCAATGCATCATGTGTTCTGACATAATCTTTCGTCTCAGAATATATCTTCACAGCGGCCGGCATTCCACCGACCACCATGTATGTTCTAAAATGCTTCATGAAAGCATGATGGAAGTAATCATCGATGCGTTCAAGATTCTGAATACCGGTGCGTATGTCGGATATCAAATCCTTGTTGATCCCCATCGCCCACAGGTATTCTTCGAAATCCATCGGATGCATCTGCATGATGCTGGCATACCCGAGTGGCGACAGATGGTCGCCGTCGTCAAGATTTATACCTGAAAATGACCCACTGCAGATCACGTCGAATCTATTGTCCTCCGACAAGGGTTTGAGGGCGGAGTATGCGTCCGCACAAGCCTGTATCTCATCCAACACTATCGCCGATTTTCCGGGATACATACGAACGCCCTCGGAAAGAATGAGTCTGGATACCAATTCATCGGGACTGCGATCCCCCTTGAAAAGATTCTTCTTGTCAGGCTGTACCTCGAAGTTGATGTAGATGTGACTCCTGTACTCTTTCGTTACAAATTCTCTGATGGAATAGGTCTTACCGATTTGTCTACAACCAGTCACGATCAATGGACGATGCCCTGGTTCAGACTTCCATTCCAACAACTTCTGATTTATTTTGCGTTCCATGAGATTGTATCTTTGAATCGATTACGAATATTAAAATCTATTTTCATGAGGGAACTTGGACATCAAACTTCCACTTTCATGAGGGAACTTGGACATCAAACTTCCACTTTCATGAGGGAACTTGGACATCAAACTTCCACTTTCATGAGGGAACTTGAATATAAAATTACTTATGTTGAATATAAGACAGGACATCATCCGGCATCATACGCGTCGGAAAATCACACCTGCATCGAATTGGTGAAGACGATCCCCCTCGTTGAGGACGAGGGGGATGTAAACGGTTTGTAAACGTATTAGGAAATCATCCGAGAAGCTTCTTGATCGCTTCGGTCAAAAGCTGGTTGACCTGCTTTCCGTCGAGCTTTCCCTTGAGGGCACCCATGACGGGCCCCATGAGGGGGCCGATGGCACCCATTCCCTTGGATCTGACGAACTCGGCGCGCTCGTTGACGATTCCCTCGATGATGGCCATGGCCTCGTCGGAATCGACTGCTTCCAAACCAAGCTTTCCGATGGCGTCGGCGGGTTTGGTCCCGACGGCGACCTCCCTCAGGATGGGCTGAAGGGCCTCCTTGGCGAAACGTCCCTGCTTCAGGAGATCGAAGACCTCCAGGATCCTAGCGTCGGTCAGGGCACCGAGGTCGAGGCCGTCGTGCTCCATCTCGCTGAAGATGTTCAGGAACATGGTGGCGGCGACGGGTGCCATCGCCTTGTCCGCGGCGATCCTCTCGAAGAGTTCGTCGTTGCTCTGCCTGACGATCTGCCTGGCCTGCTGGGCGTTGATACCGTACTGCTCCACGAGGCGCTTCTCGATCTGCTCAGGGAACTCGGGCATGTTGTCCCTGGTATACTGCAGCCTCTCCTCCGTGATGGTGGTGGGGGGCACATCGGTCTCGGGGTACATCCTGGCCGCTCCGGGCAAAGGCCTGGAGTACTTGGTGGTCCCGTCGGGGAGGGGGTCCCTGGTCTCCTCGGGCACACCATCCAGGGCCTCGTTCGCCCTGACGACCGCCATCTCGAGCGCATCGACGGCCTTCTTCTCCCTTGCGGCGCAGATCACGAATGCATCGTTCTCACCGGTCATGCCGAGGAACTCCCTCAACGCATCCACGGTGGGCTGCTCGATTCCGTAGTTGGGAAGCTCGTCGGAGTGGAAGATACCCTTCACACCCTTGGTGCGTGCACGCTGGGCCATCTCGGAACCCAGCCTGAGGGTCTTGTTGTCACCGTTCATGACGCCGGCGAATCCGGGGAGACGGACGGCGATGACCTTTCCCTTGTCGTCGAGGGCGCCCCTTATGACCTTGGACTCGCAGTCCTTGAAGACCTCGGTGGCATCCACGGGCTCGAAGGCGACGGGCTGTACGCCTCTTCCGTTCAGAATCTCCTTGACCCTGATGAGCATCTTCTGCCTGTTGACCTCGTTCCTGACGTAGTCAGGGATCATCTTCAGGTCCCCGACACCCTTCAGTTCGATACGGGCCCCGCCGGGGATGGAGATGTTGAGGTCTTGACGGATGGTTCCTATCCCCCTCTTGACCCTTCTGGTCGCCCTGAGCAGGGTTCCGAGCCTGAATGCGACCTCCATGACCTCCTCGGGGGTCCTCATGTCGGGACCGGTAGCCACCTCGATGAGCGGGATTCCGAGACGGTCGGTCCTGTAGAGGATCTCGTCGGCCTTGGACTCCACCTTGCGGCACGCATCCTCCTCCAGACAGACGGAGAGGATGGAGACCTTCCTGTCGCCGACATCCACGAAACCGTCGGTGGCGATGAGGGCGGTCCTCTGGAATCCGGAGGTGTTGGAACCGTCGACCACGATCTTCCTCATGAAGTGGATCTCGTCGATGACGTTGGCCCCGAGCATCTCGGAGAAGGTCAACGCGGTCTGCATGGCATCGGCGTTGACGTCGTGCGGGGGCTCCTCGTCCAACTCGACGAGACAGGTGGTGCCCTCGCAGCACTGGTACCTGTATCCCAGGTGCCTCTGGAACTGTGCCAGCGCGGCACGGTCGATCTCACCCATCTCGGAGGTCGTGGGTCTGAGCCTCCTGTAGTAGGCCCCCTCCCCGTCCTCACGGAGCTGGGATTCGCAGGAACAGAACAGTTTCTTGGTGTCCAGCTGCTGGTGGATCTCGATTCCGCACATCATCTCGTAGTCTTCAGACATCTATGGTCCTCCTGTCGGACATCTCGCCTGCAACGGGCGTCATCATCAATTTCTTGGCCTCCTCGACGGAGGAGGTGTTGGCGAGGGCCCACATCAGCTTGACGTAGGCGGTCTCGGGAAGCATGTCCAGAACGGTCACCACACCGGCGGAGACCAGGTCCCTTCCCGTGTTGTAAACGTTGAGGTTGGTCCTTCCGTTGAGGCACTGGGAGGTCATGACGACCACTGTGCCGTTCTCGCAGGCCCTTCTGACCAGGGGGATCATGTTCTCGTTGACGTGTCCGAGACCGGAACCGGAGATGACGATTCCCTTGGATTTCATGAAAATATCCTCGAAGAGGACGGGGTCCATTCCGGGGTAGTACTGCAGGAGGACACAGGACCTGTCCATGTCCGCCTTGACGGTGTTGGGTCCGTCGCGGACCTCGGGTCCGTCGCAGTTCATCGTGATCCTCCCGTCCCTGTCGATGTGTGCCACGGGTGCGGCATTGATGCTGTGGAAGGCGTCCCTGCGGGAGGTGTGCATCTTCCTGACACGGGACCCTATGTGGACGGCGAAGGAATCGTC
>JAFVZY010000072.1 GCA_017507885.1 Candidatus Methanomethylophilaceae archaeon
CACCTCAGCCGCGACAAATGCAGCACCGGCGAACACCATGACCAGGGCCATGATGGCGGCGAGGAGTCCCCTCTGTTTGTTCATAAATTTAGTCATCATATTGACATTTGCTCACCATTTAGATAACACCGTTAAAAACACCAGATCTCAACAATTTCCAGCAAAAACACGAGGTTTCCAATCATCAAAAGAAAGGTGTTTCCCATCTCCGGAAAACGATCCGGAGATGTATGGAGACTTCAATGAATCATCACTGACAAGGGTGGGGGAAGACCTCATTCCCCACAGTCGATCAACTCGTCGATCAGGATCATGAGCGTATCGGATGCCTTGCGCTCCTCCCTGTCGTTGGCGTTCACATAGCACTTCAACGTGGTGGCCACGTCCGCATGCCTCATCAGCTTCCTCATGGTCTGGAGGTCGCAGTTGGCATCGTAGTACAGGGTGGTGGCGTAGAACCTCCTGAGGGAGTGGGTGGTGAGGCTTATCCCGACGCTCCTCCCGAGACGCGCCACGGTGTCGGAGATCTTGTTCAGGTGGACGCGGTGGAGGGTCCCGTTCCAGCTCCTGCACTGAAGCAGGTAGTCATCGGCCCTCTCGCCCTGCTTGTACTTGGATGCACGGTACACCTCGATGGCCTCGAGGACACGCGGGGGGATCCTCAGGTTGGTCACCATTCCGTCGACCCCGTGTCCCTTTCCATGGATGGTCAGGATGTTGTTGCGGATGTCCCCGTCCCTGATGTTCGCCATCTCGGCACGCCTGAGCCCCATGTACGCCCCGAGGCAGAGGATGACCTTCTGGTACTCGTTCGCGGCGGAGAAAGCGAGCTTGAACTCCGCCTTGTCGATGAACAGGCGGTCGTGGCATTCGCGGTTGTACAGGAGGTTGGCCTTCTTCACTATGTCCACGCCGGTGTGGTACTCCACGAGCCCGGACAGGTTCCTGAGGTACGACCTCTTGACACCCTCCTTCACGGGGAGCTCCCTCCAGAGGAGAACGATGTGCTCCACCTGCAGGAGACGGACGTCCGTGGGAAGTCCGTGGAAGCGGAGGAGGTAGAAGCACTGGCGTATGTTGTTCCTGTATGTGGCCAGGGTGTTGTCCTTCCTGCCGTGGTTCCTGAGATGGTCGAGCCACTCGTCGACCTGTCCCATGGGGATGTTCATGTGCTGGTTCATGTATGCGTTGTTGCGGTGCATGGTTTCGAATCTGATCGTGGGATAAGGAAGGTTACCATGCGGAGAGTCCGGTTATGATGGTCCAGATCCGTCGGAAGCTTACCCATCCTCCAAACAAAGACCGATAACCATTAAATATGACCTGTGTTGAACGGCCCCCATCCGCCCACACCCTAACGTGGCGGACGTCCGGATCGAGTATGGTGGGACGACCCGGACCGTCTAGGTCCTATTCGTCATTCTATACGCAACCGGGGTTCTGTGGAATCGGTTCCCGATTCCCCGGATAAAACAAAAGGAGCAGATGTCAATATGATGACTAAATTTATGAACAAACAGAGGGGACTCCTCGCCGCCATCATGGCCCTGGTCATGGTGTTCGCCGGTGCCGCATTCGTAGCGGCCGAGGTGGATGCGGATCCCGAAGTGGTTGATATCAATACGACTACTTTTGAAAAAGGAAAGGAGTATTCCA
>JAFVZY010000073.1 GCA_017507885.1 Candidatus Methanomethylophilaceae archaeon
CTGCGGAGGTATCGGGGCAAGGAGTCTCCGATGCGGTCCGTGAATGTGGTCTCACCCCGTTCTTCGAGGGGGAGGATGGATGTGTGATAGCGTCAGCTATCGGAAAAATCAAGAAATACAGTTTGTTTTGAATTTACGATTATACACATGTCCATCCGCACATTGAGGACCCTTGGTAAAAATCGGAATGATTTTTCCATCATCCCGAAAAGAGGCCCGCGGGTTCTATACCCATCAGGTCCAGGAAGAACCCTGCACGTTCGGCCACGGTTCTGTTGGGGTAGACGTACTCCCCCGCACGCGGGTAGTAATGGATGTTGTAGTTCTGGAACTGTTGCAGGAAATACGCATGGGTGACGTTCCTCTGGAGTGGACCTCCGTCCACTCCGTAGGGTGGCAACCCCTCGTCCCCGATCCTGTCGATCCCGCGTCTCATCAACAGCTGAATGAGGCCCCTGATCAGGACCCCGATGTTGAACACGGTCACAAGGGCCTCGGCACGGGATTCCTTCTCCAGGAACAGGCGGTCCGCGATCGCGGGTTTCTTCATCGTGGCGAACTGTCCCTCGACCTTCCATTGAGAATTGTACAGGCGTATGATGTCCTCTGCGCACATGCCCCTGTCGGGATCATCCTCCGGAAGGGGGATGTTGGATATCGTGACTATGAACTCTTCGGATTTCCAGATGTCGTCCCTGACCTGCGGATCCTCGGTGTATGTGACGACTACGCGGACCTTCTCCTCGACGATGACGCCCTTCCCGTCCTTGCGCCGACGGCCGCGTCCGCGCTTCTCGGTCTTGAATTCCTCGTATTCCGCCTGAACCCTGAACATCTTGTGGTTCTTGGATGCCTTCTTCTGGAATTTTCCGAATGCGTCCACCGCATCCTTCATGCAGTTGTATTCGGTCTGGAACGATGCCAGGGACCTCTCGAAGCTGTCCCTGACCTTCGCCAGGGCCTTGTCGCCCTTCCCCCTGCTGTGGTCGGTGACCTGGGGGATGAGCCTGAGCGTCGTACCGCATGATTCCATGGGATGGTCGACATACCATCTGTCGGTTCTTTTGACCTCGGAAGGGAGTTTCCTCATCTTCACGAGATCCCCCGGTTCGGTGAGCCTCAACACCTTCCGCTGCAGTTTCTCATCGAACCCCCTCGGAAGACGGCTCACGAAACGGATTCCCGCCTCGTTCACCCTTTCCACGAGTTCCTTGGTGACGACCTTTGAATCCGCGACGTATATCAGATCCTCGCGGGCTATGACGTCCCCTATGGTGTCGAGACACATCTCGTTCCATGTCACATCGCTCGTATTGCCATCCAAAGGTTGGGAGAAAAGCGATATCCCGTTGTCGTCGACCGCCTTTCCGACCATGTATTGTCTGAGATCGGGGCGTTTGTCCTTGCTGTATCCGCGTGTGATATCGATGCCGCCGTCGTTCTGGTAATCCGATTCGTACGTCCCCCACACGGATACGGAGGTCGTGTCGGAGTGCACGACCCTCGATACGATCTCGTAATAGACGCGTGCAGCCGCACACACGTTGAGGTATACCCTTCCAGGGCCCGCCTCGTAGAGGCGGTCCAGATGGTCGGACACGGTGAAACGGTCGAGATCATCGGGGGTGCGGGCGGTGTCGAACATCAGTTCCAACGGTATGTTCTGGTAATGGAGGGGCAGATTCATGATGGCCGGGCGTTCGCCCTTGCTGGCGGTCGCCAGGACGATGGCCTTCAGGGCATCGGACGGGGAGATTTTGCACTGTTTGGGGTCCCAGTCGAGCATAGAATCCACGATTTCGGAGAATCCGAAGGAATCCAGGATGCGACTGGCCACGGCCATCGGGAACGGGATGTCCATGATGGACTCGGAGAGGACCCCGCCGTAGCTGGCGTTCCTCCGAGTGTTCCTCCTGTCGTCCAGAGTGCCCTTCACGTACACCATGTGTCCCCCTCTTTGCTGGTCGCATGCGCGGTTGGTCGCGCATACGTATATAAAGTATAAAGAGTTGCCTGAAGTTGAATTGTTCGATGATCCGCCCGATTGAGGCGGATGAATCACGGATAGGACACACTGAATTCGAAAAGGGACGGCCGGGTTGTAACGGGTGATTTCAATCATCCATCAGAAAAAATAATCCGCATTTTGGTCAAGGGTCCTCAATGTGCGTACCAACGTCGCGGAGAACGGTTTATCTACGATTAATCAATCGGAGACTCCGGTCTCCGTTTGGGATTTAGTTGGCGCTTGTCCATACACGGAGACCGCCCTTCTAGTTTTCCCCTCGGAGTTCGGTTTTTTTCGGCACCTGAATTACACGCGCGCGGTCCTTAAGAGATGTCCCTAAGTGATGAACTACGGGGTTTAACCGCGCCCCGAAGGACACGGTCTCTTCGGTCCCGCCCTGACGACACGGCGCCTTCCGACGGTTCGGGTGCAATCGACCGGTGAATCGTCCGATCAGGACCACCGTATCCGTGTGGATGGGAAGGGGCGATAGGGAGCGTGCCCCGATACGCATGGAGCATGATCGGAATCCGGATCGTCATGGCAGTGACCTTGGAGTGTGATGGACACCCCTCCGGCGAACGGGGGGGGGGGTGCGCGGGTCTTAGGGCCCGCTTTTGGTCATCAGTTTTTGGACCTCACGTACAGGAGTGCCGCCACCGCAACGACGACGGCCGCCACGACACCCACGGCGACCATGGTCATGTCCATGCCTCCGGAGGAGGAGGGTTCGGACTCGCCCACGTAGTAGACGGAATGGGTCTCGGTCTCGAAGAAGAGGTTGGAACTCCTGGAGTCGTACCAGGTGGTCCTCTCCGAAACGGTTCCGTCCTCCGCGACGCAGAACACCGTGACGTTGTCGACGGTCTGCCCCTCTCCGAGGATGTAGGGCATGCTGATGGTGGCCTTGCCGCCGAGCCCGGTGACATCGTCCCCTCCGGCAAAGAGCCTCAACGAGATCGAAAAACTGTTTCCGACGACATCCAGCTGCTGCTGGTTCATGTCGGAGGGGTTCTCCCTGATCTCTATCTGCACATCTTTCCCCCTGAGTCCGTCGAGGACCCCTCCGGAGTATCTGACGGAGACGTCGCCGATTACGACCTCGAGGTCGACGCCCCTGTCCGCCATGTGATCCATGGCATCATCCTTGACATCCAGCCTGTCACCGGTGGGCTTGACCGACACCAGGTCGCCTTCGACAAGATCTACGACATCCAGATCGGATGGATCGATCACGTCATCCCCGGAATCGACGACGTGCTTCTCCTCGGAAACCCTCCATTTCGCATGGACGGTCACATCCTCAGAGGGCATGACGCCGGGGACCGCGGTCCATCCGATGAACTCGTATCCCTCGAGGACGGGGTCCGCGGGCACGGTCATGACGGATCCGGCGACGAGCCCGTACTCCTGGACGATGACGTCGCCGCTCATGAACACGATCTTGTACGTGGTCACGGGACCGAACATCGCCGTGAAGACGTGGTTTCCGGAGACGGTCATCCCATCGGTGAACCCGTTCCATCCGGAGAAGTCCGCTCCGGGGGAGACGGGGTTCTCGGAGGGTGCGACGATCACGGTGCCGTGGGCGAGCTCCTGGGTCTTGAGGACCTCCTCCCCGTTCTTCCAGACGACCTCGTACATCCTGGCGGACTCGGTGAACTCCGCGGTGAAGGTCACGTTTCCGGTGACCTTCATCCCTGCGGAATACCCGTTCCACTTGGAGAAGGTGAACACCCTGTCCACGGTGGATCCCTTGACGGGGGAGGTTCCGGGAAGGACGATGGTATCCCCGGAGGCGTACTGCTGCTCGGCGAAGACCTTGCCCTCGGACATGTAAGTGACGGTGCATTCGGTCGGACTCCAACGAGCGTAGAATGTAGAGATGCCGGATGGAACGACGGCTCCGGGAAGCATCCTCTCCCCACCTTTTTTTTCAGTGTACCATCCAAGGAACACGGAACCCTCGCAGACAGCATCGGGCATAGACGGGAGACGACCGTCCACGGTGGTCATGAGGAGGGATGTGGAGGAACCCCCGCACGGGTCGAACACGATGTCGCGACCACTTCCAAGTACATACAATTTGGAATCCGTGCCTGAACCAACCCATGTTCTACCAGCGAGGTTCGAAGATGTATGCGCCACCTCATTTCCATCGATAATGAATTTCAATCCATCGAATGCGGAATATCCGATGACGGTGACGGAGTCGGGGATGACGACGGAGGTCAGGGAACCGCAACTGTAGAATGCGTAATCGCCGATGGAAATGACGGAACCGGGGATGGTGACGGAGGCCAGGGAGGTGCATCCGTAGAATGCGGAACCACCAATGGAGGTGACGGTTGATGGAACCACGTACGAGTCGCCGGCCTTGTTCGAAGGATAGGTGTGCAGATACGAGATGCCCTTGTCGAATAGTACGCCGTCCACGGACGCATAGCATCCATTGCCGTCATCCACATGGATGGTTGAAAGGGAGTCGCATCTATAGAATGCGGAATCCCCGATGGCGGTGACGGAGTCGGGGATGACGATCGAGGCCAGGGATCTGCATCCGTAGAATGCGGAATATCCGATGGAGGTGACGGAGTCGGGGATGACGATCGAGGCCAGGGAACCGCATCCGTAGAATGCGCGATCGCCGATGACGGTGACGGAGTCGGGGATGACGATCGAGGCCAGGGAACCGCATCCGTAGAATGCGGAATCCCCGATGGCGGTGACGGAGTCGGGTATGGTCACCGAGGCCAGGGAACCGCATCCGGAGAATGTGTAATCGCCGATGACGGTGACGGAGTCGGGGATGACGATCGAGGCCAGAGAGGTGCATCCGTAAAATGCGGAATCACCTATTGAAATCACCTTGTACCGCACGCCGTCATGCACGACCTCCTCCGGGATGGTCATGGATGATGCACTTCCTACATAGCTGCACAATTTCACAGTCCCTTCGGATTCGGAAACTATTTCGTATGTGGTCATATCAACGGTAAACCCGTTGGCCGATGCCGAATCCGCTTCGTCTGTCACGAACATGCAACCGATGCATACCAACACGGTCATTGCGCACACGACGCCCAGAACAATCGATCTGTATCTTCTACTGTACATCCACATTCCTCTTATTCCATTAAAAAAGTGGTCGTGAAACTACTAAAAGTTCTCATTTTTGATAAAGGATTGCATAGCTTCCGCTGATGTATATCGCATAAAGGTCGTTTTATTCCATCAATTCATTGCTGGTTGTATCGACAGTTGTTGTATAGTTCTGATAAAGGATTATCGATACCTATCGCAAACTTCTTCATGAAACTAAGCTCCACTCCACCACCATTGATTCCTTCAACATGAGTAGAAACATGATTCTGAAGGGTTTTGAGTGTTGTTTCCATTACCTCTAAAGAGTACGTAGTTTTAGACAAAGAGACGGAACCCTCCCCTTACAGGACCGTATAAAACATCAATCTCACGTAAACCGAAATTCCGAATTGTGTGGTAATTTAATCTGATCTTTTTCCTGCCCTGAATGTGCTGGCCATACCTTTATCTATGATTACCACCTAATTATTTTTAGGTGGTAATAGAATGGCCAGGAAGGTCGGTCCCGATGGCCCGAAACTCCAGATTCGGGAAATCAACGGTCGCTACTATGCGTATACGAGCACATCCGTGATGGAAAACGGCAGGAAGAGGACCAAGAATGAGTGCGTGGGACGTTACGATCCCGAGACGGGCGTCGTCACACCCAAGAAGCCACGTGCGAAGGGGGAGGAACGTGAACGCATAAGGGCCGAGATGAACCCCTGCATCGACTTGTCCAGGATAGGCACCCGGAGCTACGGCGGGGTGTACCTCCTGGACCGCATCCAGAGGAGGTTGGGGCTGGGGGACGATCTCCAGGGTTCGTTCGGGGCGTCATCCAAGGCCATACTGACGTGCGGTATGGCCCTGGCTTTGAACCCGGGACCGTTCTCGTCCATCCAGGAGACGTTCGATGGCTTCTACCTCCGCGACCTGTACGGCATCGGGATGCCCGTGGACTCGCGTAGCATGAGCACCTTCACGAACAACATCGGCAAGGCCGATGTCTACATCGACGATTTCTTCTCGCACCGTGTCAGGAAATGCCAGGGGCTCGTGGCATGGGACAACGCCACCAACAGGACGAACAGCGGTCTCGACGGACTGGCCGAATGGGCACCGAACAAGGATGACGACGGTCTTGGGGTCGTCAAGAGGGCTATGGCCACGGACATGAGGGGTGTTCCGCTGATGTACCGTTTCTATCCCGGTTCGTTGTCGGACATGGCCACGGTCGACCGTCTCGAATCGGATATAAGGCGTTACGGGCGCGACGATGCCCTGTTCGTCATGGACAGGGGTTTCTGTTCCGGAAGGAACCTCCACGACATGATGGTGAAGAAACGCAGGTTCGTAATCCCCGCCACAACCTCCCCCAAGGCGATCAGGACGCTGATGACCCGTTTCAAGACCACGAGGGAGCGGGTCAACATGATCCACGATGAACATGCATACTGCGTCTGGAAGACCGAGATCGGTCTCAGGATGATAGACCGTGAACTCTCCGACGGTTCGAAGGCCTACAAGATGACCGCTCCGGGGGACGAGTGTCATGGTGCCGACGGCACCATGACCGCATACGTGTGCTTCGACTCGAAGAAATACTCGGACGAGGTTCAATCCAGGGAGATCATGATAGACTCCTTGATGGAGTTCGCTCGCAACATGGACGAGGCGAATCCCGTCAAGGCCTTCAAGAAGCGTGCGGGAAAGGCCGCAAAGTACTTCGACATCAAGGCCGACGGAAGGAAGGTCGTTCTTGAGGAGAGGAAGAATGCACGCTCGTTCAACGATAACAGGGCCGGCATCTTCGTGATGCTGTGTTCCGAGGACGTGTCCTGGGAGTTGATGATGGCCGCGTACGATGCCAGGAGGCTCACGGAACAGGCGTTCGACAGCGAGAAGACCTTCGACAGGAGGTTGAGGACAGGGGACCACGTGACCCTCAACGGCCGGTACTTCATCCAGTTCGTGGCCCAGATACTGTTGGCCGAGATCCGTGCGGTGCTGAGGGAGGGGGACTCCGACTCGACATACACCGTGGAGGGGATGTTGGCGACGCTGAGCACCCTGAACGTCCTGGAGTACAACGGGGAAAGGGGGCTGTCGGAGGTGACGAAGAACGTCAGACGCATCCTGAAGCTGTTCGATGTCGAGGTTCCAGGGGAACCCATCCATCATGCAGAGATATTCGATATGGAGAAGTGTCTGAAGAACTCCACACTCGACGCTCTTTGATCGGGCCCTGAACCCGTTCAGGGCCTTTGGACGAATTACCACACAATTCGGAATTTCGGTTAAATACTGTTCGGTCGAATAAGGAGGAGGGATTGCTCTCTCCCCCTCTTCTAAGAACCGTACGTGAAAGTTTCCCTTCATACGGCTCAAGCCAACGATAACCCGTTGTTACTGGGCAACTTACATGGCGAAACTCTTATCCCTATATCCGCGTTCATACTTCCTGTTCTTCTGTCTGTCCAGGTAGTATGCCGTGTCGATGTAAGGATTGGTTTTATTGCGTATCTTCACATGGCGTTTGCTCTTCACATCCTTTGCACTGATCAGTTGATTATCGTCGGTACAGAATACCCATTTCCTCCTACCTATTGGGTGCCAGTACCTATTCGCAATCCATTTCTTACCTTTGTCATTATGTTTACGCATCGCCCATCTGAACAGTGTCTGGAATATGAACGAATCCAGATTGGCAAACGTACGTGATGACATGACAGAACGATGGTAGTTGCACCACCCTCTAATCTTTGGATTCAATTCCCGAATCAACTCATCTTGGCTCTTGGCCTTGCCATGGATGAGTACCGATTCTTTGATCGAGTCCTTCAAGGATTGAGTTGATTTGCGAGACGGGCGTACATGTAGCACCTTCTTGTTTTGCTTACCAAATTTCCTGAAATTCCATCCGAGGAAGTCAAATCCATTGTCGATGTGTGTTATCACGGTCTTCTCTTGAGAAAGTTCCAGTCCTCTCTCCTTCAAGAATTCCATCAGGTAATCCTTCACTTCATCGGCGATTCCCTTGGATTTTACAATCACCACGAAGTCATCAGCAAATCTAATCAAGTTGGTTTTTGGGAAATGTCGTCTGACGGTTTCTTCCATCCCATTGAGTGTTATGTTCGCGAGTATTGGTGAAATCACACCACCTTGCGGACTCCCCTTCTCGGATGGAAACATCTGACCTTGGAAAACGAAACCTGCTTTGATGAACTCCTTCAGGACATGCTTGTCCATTGGGATGTTGTCCATCATCCATTCGTGCGAGAAGTTGTCGAAACAACCTTTGATGTCACCTTCCAGGACCCACTGAGGCCTTTGTGAGGACGCCATCATCAGTTGTATCTGTTTCATCGCATCCTGGCAGGACCTGCCTATCCTGAACCCGTATGAGTTCGGGTCGGCCATGGCCTCCTGAATCGGGTCCAGCGCAAGCGCATACAGCGCTTGCATCGCACGGTCGTACATCGTGGGAATGGAGAGGGGACGGAGTTTTCCGTTCTTCTTCGGAATGTAGATGCGTCTCAGCGGTTTGGAGCGGTATTTCCCTTTGTTCAAGGAGTTCACCGCTTCCATCCTGGATTTGGCGGACAGCCATAACTCCCCGTCCACTCCAGGGGTGCGTTTTCCCTTGTTCTGTATCGACACTCTTTTCACAGCCAATGCCTTGGCATGGAAGGAGTTGACCAGAAGATATGAAAGACGTTTCGCCAGTGAGGTTCTACCTTCGCTGTAAGCCTTCGAAATCCTACCCTGCATATGTCTGACGTTCTTCTCCGCTTCGTTCCAGTCGATGGAGTTCCATTGTCTGGACAGGGATGGAGCGTCCGCTGACCTCTCATCTTTCGATGCCGTTGAGGTATCGGCTGTTGACATCATACACGATTCTCCTTCGATCGTTGACCAGTGGCACGTCGGCATCCTTTCGGATTACCCATATGGGCTATCCATCACGTTGCATGACGGCATTCGCTTCTTGCCACCTCCTGTTCCCACTGTTCCATCCCTCCCCCTCGCGAGGTCGGTACCTATCGCTAGGAGAACATTGGGGTTTCCATGTTCGATATGAAAGACGGTTGTTTCTGGTTTAGGTGCCATCTTTAAGCCGGGAGAAGGTTCGTCCGCCAGGTTGCTTAGGTACACAACCTGACCCTTTTTCTCCATACCTTTTGGTTCGTGCGTTCTCCTTTACAGGTCAGTCTCATTTTCGCACGTTCGCAGTTACGACTCTTACGATGATTCACGTTATGTTCACCGTGCCAGATTCACCCTTGCAGAGTAGCATATTGAGACCTATGTTTCTCCACTTTGTCCCAGGGGCTTCACACCCTCGCATTACTGCGAACGCATGCCCTGATAGGGTCGATGGGGGACGAATCCCATGATTACTTCACATTTCTGTTTTCATATTCCTTCATATCTCTTCATGTCGCACACCTAAATCTGCGGTTTGTATGATTACATCACCCCAGGTTTACCTGGCCCGATACGAGTGGTTCCAGCCCGAAGACCTCGAAGATCTCACGGACGTTCTTCGACACCGCCGTGAGTCTCCAGTCGCCCGTGTTCCCCACGGCCGACACGGTCGAGAGGGACAACAGGATCTCGTCGACCGTCCTCCCGTTCACGGAATCCTTCTTCGCCTTCGTC
>JAFVZY010000074.1 GCA_017507885.1 Candidatus Methanomethylophilaceae archaeon
AATCACAAATTGTCAGAGTACCCGGATGCATGTCGAGAACGCGGTTGTGGCCTTCGAGGTCGGGAATAAATTGGCGGATCCCAGACACTGTTGAAGCCCGTCCATCCACGATGGTAATCACAAAACGACCTTCATGCGATACACATCAGCGGAAGCTATGCAATCCTTTATCAAAAATGAGAACTTCCAGTGGTTTCACGACCACTTTTTTAATGGAATAAAATAGAAAAATGAGCGCCCTGGTCGGAATTCGAATCCGAGTCGAAGCCTCGACAGGGCTTCATGATAGGCCGCTACACTACCAGGGCAACAAACCTTGTAATCACGGAGAAGTATATAATACTTTCTGTTAAAAAATATGTTATTAGTTCATTTGTTGTGATTTTTGGGAGTTTGAAGGCTTTGGGGACAAGATGAAATATCCCGCCGGCGTTCCGGGAACCATGCCATTGGGAAATCCATGCGGACTTGACGATTTCGAATACACCGATGAGGGTCTCCCCTACAGGCTGTCCATGGCGACCGTTCCCGTATCCTCCCTTTCCAGAGCATCCTTCTACACGGACCTGCTCGGAATGGAGGTCGTCGAAAAGGGCGATGGGTTCGTGGTTCTCCGCAGATCCTCCTGCCTTCTGATGCTGCGTGTATCCGAGAACTACGGTATCGACACCGGAATCTTCCTGGCGGTCGACAGTCCCTTCCGCAGTCGTTGCCGTCTCATGGACGAGGGTGTGATCTTCACCCGTGAGCCCACACGCGGTCCGTTCGGGGTATACGCCTCGTTCCGTGACGATGACGGAAACGTCCTTCATGCCATGGAACCTCCATCGAAGTCGGAATGATTCCCGGTCGGTGAATTATACAACCTCTCCGATTCACCTTCAGTGATAACTTGAAGACGCTCATCATCGGAGGAGTCGCCGGCGGTGCCTCCGCTGCCACCAGACTCAGGAGACTCGACGAGAACGCCGAAATCGTGATCGTTGAACGCACGGGATTTGTTTCATATGCAAACTGCGGACTCCCTTATTATGTGGGGGGTGTCATCTCCGACCCCCGCAGGCTCACGCTTCAGACCCCCAAATCCCTCAAGGCCCGTTACAACATCGATGTGAGGGTCCTCAGCGAGGTCGTCTCCATCGACACCGGCTCCAAGACCGTCCGTATAAGGGATCTCCAGGACGGTTCCGAATACGACGAGACCTACGACAATCTGATCATATCCACCGGATCCAAGGTCCCCGTTTCCGACGAGCTCAATCCCGACGATCCCAGGGTCCTGACCCTACGCACCGTGGAGGACGCCCTGGCCATGAGGGAGGTCGCCAGGAATGCGAGGAGGGTTCTCGTGGTCGGGGGCGGATACATAGGTCTCGAGACGGCCGAGAACCTCGCTCACATGGGTTTGGATGTCATTGTAGTCCACCGTCCCGGTCAGATCATACAGCAGTTCGATTCCGACGTCCTGGAGAGGACCATCCCCCTGGTTGAGGGTTCCGTGGACCTCAGGTTGAAGACGGCGGTGACATCGATCGATGCGGGGGAGCGTCTCACCGCCACCCTGTCCGATGGAAGCACAGTGGAGGCGGATCTCGTCGTCCTCGCGGCCGGTTCCGTCCCCGACACCGGTGTGGCCGAGGCCGCGGGAATCGCGCTGGGCCTGAAGAAGGCGATATACGTGGATCCCCGCATGATGACCTCCGCCCCCGGCGTGTACGCCGTGGGCGATGCGATACAGGTCAGGAACGGCGTCACCGACGAATATTCCCTTCTGGCCTTCGCAGGCCCCGCCAACAGGCAGGGGAGGATGGTCGCCGACAACATCTGCGGTGCCCGCAACCTGTACAAGGGTTCCTTCGGTTCATCCGTCATCAAGGTCTTCGACAGTACCGTCGCCATGACTGGAATCAATTCCCGCACCGCCGCACAGTACGGGTTTCAGACGCAGGTGGAGACCATCGAGGCTGGCAGTGGAACCGTTCTCAGGGTCCTGATGGACAGCGTCGACGGAAAGGTCCTCGGTGCCCAGGCGGAGGGTTCCTTCGACTGCGACCTTTGTCCCGCCGACGAGATGGTGGATGTCGTGGCCACCGTGATGCAGTGCGGAAGGCCATTCGACGAGATCTTCCAGTCCATCGAACAGACCTCCCCCGCCGGATTCGATGTGGTCCTGTCCGAGGAGGAGTCGGTTGCCCTGGAGGATTACATCGCAAGGGCGGACGGGTCCACCGTGGTGGTCCCCGGCTCCGTAGAGGGTGCCCTTCATGTGGCTGGACAGCTGATGGACGGCGGATTCAAGGTGGTTCTCACGGTGACCGAGGACGGTCCCGTGGGGGGATTCGATCACGAGGTCTGGTGCGAGTCCGGACCTCTGGACAACGATTCACTCTCCGTGATGGCGGAGGGTTCGGAACCCCAGGACCTTCCCAAGGTGGTCCTTCGCGAGGATCTGACCTTCGGACGCTTCTTCGTCACCGTCAACGAGTTCCTCGGCAGGAAGTTCATCTCCCTCGGTATCAACGAGGCCGAGGCCCGCAGGCAGGGCATCCCATACGACAAGGTCCATACCTTCTCCAAATCCAACGCATCCTACTATCCCGGGGCCGCGGACATCTCCATCAAGACCATCTTCGATCCAATGTCCGGAAACGTCCTGGGTGCACAGCTCGTCGGAACCAAGGGTGTCGTGAAGAGGGCCAAGGTGTTGCATGCGGCTATTCTCGGGGAGGCCACGGTGGAGAATCTGGCCCAGTTGGAGCTCTGCTATGCACCCCCGTACAATTCCGCGAAGGATCCCGTCAATTATGCGGGATTCGTCGCATCCAACGTCAGGATGGGACTGGTCAAACAGGAGTTCTGCAACCGTCTGGATTCCCTGCTCGCGGATCCGTCCGTCACCGTGCTCGACGTCCGCACTGACCTGGAGGTCGGGGACTACCAGCTGCCCGGTGCGAAGTGCATCCCGTTGGACTCCCTCCGCGGAAGGCTCGACGAGATCGATCCCCGGAAACCCGTGTACGTGGTCTGCAGGAGCGGACTCCGCAGCTACATCGCATGCAGGATCCTCTCCCAGAACGGATTCGACTGCTACAACATGGCCGGTGGTCAAAGGCAGTACGAGCTGTTGAAGAACATGCAGAACTGAATGGAAGTGGGGGATGGTCCCCCTCTTCCTGTTTTTATCGTTTCTTGAAGGTTTTTACGGGATCAGTCGCCCAGGTTGGCCTGTTCGATGGCGGCGTCGAGTTCCTTCTGGAGGGCCTCGGGAAGTCCGTTTATGCTTCCGGACAGGAATCCCCTGACGATCATGCTGACCGCCTGGTCCTCGTCCAGTCCCCTGGACATGAGATATTCGATCTGGTCCCTCGCGATCTTTCCGACCGCGGCCTCGTGGGTCATCTCCACATCCGCGACATGGGCCTCCAGCTCGGGGATGGCGACGGTGGATCCGCCGTCCTTCAGGATGATGCTCCTGCACTCGAGGTGGGCCTTGACTCCGGGCGAGTTTCCGACGAGACGTCCGCGGGCGCAGAGCTTTCCTCCCATGGATATGCTCCTGCTCATGATCTCCGCCCTGGCACCGACGCCGTTCAGGTTGACGAGTCCTCCGCTGTCTATGTCGGACCCCTCGTGTGCGATGCACATGGTGTTGTATGTGGCGGAGGATCCGGCTCCGAGGTCGGCCACGGGGAAGCTCTGGATGCTTCCGACGGGGTTCAGGATCACATAGTTGTTGGAATAGTTGGAGTTCTTTCCGATGACGCATCTGGTCCTGGGGCGGACGTTGGTCTGCTTTCCCCAGCTGTGGATCATGGAGAAGGACAGGTTCGCGTTGTCCCCCATGTAGATCTCGGAGACACCCACGTGGAGGGAGTCCCCGGCGTGGTTGGCGGTGGAGCATCCGGTGATGATCTCCAGGGATCCGCCGTCCTCGACGATGATGACGTTGTGGAGCCTCTGTGCGCTCTTGTTGGAGTTGATCAGCATGCAGGTCTGCACGGGGGCCTTGATGTGGTGTCCCGCCTTGACGCGGAGGAAGTATCCGTCGGCGTCGTCGAGATAGGTCTTGGCCGTGTACTTGTCCTTGGTGGGGTCCATGGCGTTCCACATGAAGTCCTTCAGCCCCTCGTGCTGCTTCAGGGCCTCCTTCAGGGACAGGATCTCCAGTCCCTCCTGCACCTTCGCGGAGCAGTGGCTCATGCCGTTGTCGATGAACATGATGGTTCCGGACCTGTTGATCTCGTCGGAGACCACTCCCACGTTCTCCATGTACCTCTGATACTCGGAGTCCTGCAGGTCCTCCACGAACTCGGGTGCGTTGGTACCGTCCTCGTACCTCTCGAGGTCGATGTCCTCTCCGAACGCTCCCTTCTTGTTCAGTGCTTCCTTCACAGTTTGATTGTCTGGCATGCTGCGCACTCTCCGTATCCGTGTTCCTTGATGTCCTTCAGCAGGTCGGCGGGTCTGCCGGAGCACTGTATCCTTCCGTTCTTCATGACATACGCACGGTCCGCACCGATGTAGTCCAGGATCTGTCCTGTGTGGGTGATGACCAATGAGGAGACGTGCCTCTGTGCGCTGCCTCCGCATCCGTGTCCGTCGTAGAGGAGTTCCCTGACCTTGCTTCCGATGAGGTCGATGTTCTCCAGGTCGACTCCAGATTCGGGTTCGTCGAGCAGGATGAACTCGGGCTTCTGGGCGGTGAGCTGCAGGAGCTCGGACCTCTTGATCTCCCCTCCCGAGAATCCGACGTTGATCTCCCTGTCGAGGAACCTCTCCATCTTGAACTTGGGGGCGTCGTCGATGATTCCGGAGTTCTTTCCGGAGGTAGCGTTGAGAAGGTCTCCGAGTCTGACACCGTAGATGTTCGGGGGCCTCTGCATCATCATTCCGATTCCGAGCTTGGCACGCTGATCGACGGTCATCTCGGTGATGTCCTCTCCCTTGAACAGGATCTCCCCCTCGGTGACCTTGGTGGTGCTGTAGCCCATGATTGTGGACAGGAGCGTGGATTTTCCAGAACCGTTGGGTCCGAACAGGACGGCGGTCTCGCCCTCGTTTATGGTGAGGTCGACACCCCTAAGAATCTCCCTTTCGCCTGCCTCGGCATGAAGATTCACAATTTTCAGCATCTCGGTCATTTAATCGCCTTTTTCTCCGTATGTGGATGCCCTATTAATACACCCGTATTTAATGGCGTATAGTGCACCGTGTTCATTATTCCTATTGCTGTGGTAGGATATGAATCTATTTGTCCGTTTCCCTTCCATCCCCCGGGTTGGCGGTTCAACTAATATAACGGTTGGATGATGCGGGATGCATGAAGGTCATCGCATTGAACGGAAGCCCGCGTCCCCTCGGAAACACCACCAACATCCTCAACGAGATGCATGACATGTTCGAAAGGGAGGGCATCGAGTTCGAGATCGTCCACCTCTACGAGTACCAGTTCGTGAACTGCAACGTCTGCATGACCTGCGAAATCCGCGGGGACGGCAGGTGCATCGACGAGGATGACGGTTTCAATCAGCTTCTGGACCGCCTCAGGGCTGCAGACGGCATAGTGATGGCTTCCCCCACCTATGCGGGTGCGTGTCCCAGTGTGATGCAGACGTTCCTGGAGAGGACCCTCCTCGTGTTCACCAAGAGCGACATGGGCCTCAGAGGGAAGGTCGGAGGCGCCGTCGCGGTGTATGCGCAGAACGGCGGTTCCATGGTGTACAACCAGCTGGTGGACTTCATGCTGTCCAACGGCATGCTGGTGTGCGGTGCACACCCGGTTCCCGTGTTCCGTGCCCTGAACTCCCCTGGATACGCGGATGATACCGCGGCGATGAAGGGCGTCAGGATGCTCGTGGGGAACATGGTCTCCACCATAATGCGTCTCAACGGTTACGACGAGTGATCGTTTCCACGGCCTGTACGGCCGTCTCGCTCTTGGATGTATTCATAGGCCCGGGGGAGAATGACGACCCCCCGGGCCTGGAAACGCCCTTTACGGACGGATGCGACATCCGGGACCCATTTCCAGGGCCCCGATGAAATCGTTTTCAGGTTCAATCGTATCTTCCGCCGATCCTCTCGTCCCCGGGTCTCTCCTCGCCTTTTCTCCTGGGAGGGAGTTTTCCTTTGGACACGGTTATGGCGTCGCAGTCGTCGAGGTATTCCTCGCGGTGGTCTCTGTAGTCGCAGTATGCGATGACGCATTTGATGATCGCGAACAGGACCATGATTCCCACGATTCCGGTGAGGACCAGTCCCACGGAGAACATGTCGGAGGAGACGAGGACCTCTATGTGGCCCATGTTGGTGATGAACATCAGCCATCCGATCTTGGCGAATCCCTTTATCGAATCGAAGACCATCCTTTTGACGTCACCCTTGCGGAAGAGGGCTGCGAGGATTGCGAGGGCGATCATCAACGGACCCAGTAGGATGATGTTGTCGAGGATCTCTATGATCCCCACGGGGTCGAGCCCCTGCAGGGGTGTTCCGAGGAGCTCCCCCTTTCTCAGCTGGTCCACCAGGAGCGTCGGGATAAGGACGTTCAGCAGCGCGGAGACGATTCCGGCGAACAGGGCTTTGAAGACGTGGTACTTCTTCGGCACCTTCTCCTTCTTCGCCTTGACCTTCTTCTGTTTCCTGCTCATGCGACCTCCCCCTCGAGTATGGCGATGAGTTTCAGCATCTTCTCGGCGGACGTCCTGTCCATTTCGTACGTTATGGTTCCGGTTTCGTTCTTGAGTTTGAGTCCGTCGTCCTTGATGTACCTGGAAATCCCGTCCTCCACACTTCCGTATTGGCTGGTGAACGTCATGGTGTACCCGTCGGCCGTGTCGGCTATGACCACCGTCACATCGGCACCGAGCTGCATCGTCATGTCCTCGTAGTTGTCGGAACCCGTGACGGTGACGACGAATCCGTGGTTGATCCCGGTGACCGTGTAGGTGGATTCGTACGAGATGTAGTTCACATCGGCCAGTATGGTGACAGATGACATGTACCCCATGTCCAGGGACAGGATGACATCCCCCGAGACGGCGTTGACCAGCGCGTCGCAGATCACGGGGATCTCGAGGCCGATGTTGAGGCGTCCGTCCTTGCTGGTGGTCTTTCCGGCCACGGGGATGGACACGTCCTTGCCCACGTATTCGAGTGTGGATTCCGCGGAGAGGCCGTCCGTCAGGCCTCCCGCCTTCACTCCCACGATGACCCCCTGTACGAGGGGGTTGCCGTACATGATGTAGTTCTGGATGACGATGTCCCCGGAGGGGTTCTTCACGATTGCGATGTCCGCACCACTGTTTTTGACAGTGATCGCGGTCTCCTTGACGTTCTTCCTGGTCAGTTCGATGCTGTTGCCGTCGTATTCGACGGTCGGGTTGCCGTTGCTTGCATCCAGGGCGTATTCGAAATTCATTTCGAGATACGATGCATCCATTGTGTCCAGTTCGTAGACCGCCTCGATACCCATCTCCACCGCTCCGGAAACGCCTCCGTTGCCCAGGTCCTTGACGAGTCCGAACGCAGGGCCGGCGAGAAGTATCGCGACCACAATGAGCACACACAGATTGGCTATGCGTGCTATCGTTCCCATTTTCATGGTTAACGTATGGCGACTAGCCACATATAGCACTTTGTGAAAAGGAACGTGTCAGAAGAAGTAAAATCCGCAGTCCCCTTCGATCGCGGCCTTCGCCGCGGCCGTCATCCTCTCCACGGGACCGTTGTACCGACGTACCATCATCTTCCCCTCTTGGGGCAGCGCCTCCGTGAGGACTCCGCATTCACGCAGGAGTTCCCCCGCATCGTCCACGGGGAAGATCCTGGACGTCCTGACGGATTCTGGGACGGATGCCACGATGGGGCAGCCGTGTCTGTCGGCGATCTCCGGGAGGAGGCTGTTGTCCGGTCCGAATGCGCCTATGCACCCTCTGCCCTTGTCCCAGGACAGGGGGCAGGAGGAACACATGGATTCCATCTCGTCGAAGGAGAGCATGTCCCAACCGGTGACCACGTCCCCCTTCACGGAACCCAGGACCATGTCCCTGTCACCGTCCGGGAGTCCGGAGACGGTGATCCATCCCGTCGGAACGGCATCGGCAAGGGGGGTCAGGAGTTCCAGGTCCTCCTTCTTCTTGATCTTCTCCAGATACACGGAATCGATCTCGGGGTTGAGTCTGTTCCTCTTGAGGAACGCCTCCCAGTCGTCGACGGCCCCTTTCGCCCGTTCCAACGGCACCACGAGATCCCTGTCCATGAGGTCCATGTGTTCGGACCCCGCATGGATCCGGATGACCGTCGTTCTCAGTTCCCTGCAGGGTGCCTTCGGGGAGTTGGCGATGTCGATTCCGATGTTGATGCCCATTTCGTCACCTTCGAACGTCCGTGGATCCCATGGGATTCACGGGGTGTTTTCCAATCGCGGATTCCGGATAAAAACGATGGGGTGGGATGTCGCGTCACCTGTCTCCGGGTTTTCCATGGGAAACGCCACGTGGATTCCCCCGAGGGCATATCCCCGGAGGTGATGCAGGTATCCGGGCCCATGCGGATTCCGGGACCGTCATCCACCACCGCATCTCGATGCGTTCGACGAAATGTTCCCGGCCATCCGCATGGACCCTCCTCCTTGCAAACCTCAGAGGATCCTCCCGTCGCGGGAGACCGTGGTGACCTTCACATCCACGTCCTTTCCGGATTCCGCGACGGCGGCCTTCACCAGGTTCACAAGGGCTCCGCAGCAGGGGACCTCCATCCTGACCACCTCCACGGATTTCACATCGTTTTCGGAGAACATCCCCTTGAGCTTGTCGAATCTGGCGCGGTCGTCCAGTTTCGGACATCCGATGACGACGGGCCTATCGTGGAGGACGGTCTTCTTGAAATCGTCCACGACGAATGCGGAACAGTCCGATGCGATCACGATGTCGCCGTCGAACATGGGGTTCCTGACGGACACCAGCCCCAATTGGATGGGCCATTGGACCCCGGGGGTGGCCATGAGCCCGGGCATCGGCCCCGGTGTAATGATGCCGGAGTCCACGAGGGTTATCGCGTTCCGGGGACATGCGGGAAGGCAATCGCCCAATCCGTCGCACATGTTGGCGTGTACGAGTCTCGCCTTGCCGTCCACCAGTTGGATGGCGCCCTCGTGGCATGCTTTCACGCATAATCCGCATCCGTCGCATCTGGATTCGTCGATCTTCACGGTCTTTGCAAACATGAACCCGTATCCACATGGGTTCGTATAACCTTCTTGGACGGGTCATTCATCGGAGGGGATCATCGACATCAACATAAGTAATTACATTGTATGTTTATACTAAAGACCTTCTTTATATTCCATTGGTACAAACGGTTCCGATTATATACGGATAAATGGATTGGAGGTCTAATCCAGAGGTTGTCGGATGACGTCTGATTGTTCAAATGACGGGATGGGAAAGGATTCCATAGTGGAGGTGTCCGACCTCACCGTCAGATTCGGTGATTTCACCGCGGTGGACGGTGTGAGTTTCAACGTCCGTCGCGGGGAGGTGTTCGCCTTCCTGGGGCCCAACGGTGCCGGCAAGACCACCACCATCCGTACCATAACCACGATCCAGAGGGCGACCTCGGGTCGCGTGGTGATCGATGGTTTCGACATAGACACGCATCGTCTGGAGGCCCGTAGGAGGATCGGCATAGCCCAGCAGCACATCAGTCTGGACAACGAGCTCACCGTGGCACAGAACATCAGGCATCATGCGATGCTTCACAAGATCCCCCGTTCCGAATACAGGACCCGTGTCCTCCCCATAGCATCCGGCCTTGGACTGGATCCGTACATGTCCCGCAGGGTCAGCGACCTCTCGGGCGGATGGAAGAGGAGGGCCGCCATCACGTGCGCGATCCTCCACGAACCCTCCGTCCTGTTCCTGGACGAACCCACGGCGGGTCTGGACACCCAGTCCCGTCACATCCTGTGGGACCTCGTCCGCGACCTGAACGCCGGGGGGACCACCGTTTTCCTGACCACCCACTACATGGATGAGGCCGAAGCCCTGTGCGATAGGGTGGCCATCATCAGCTCCGGAAGGATCTCGGCCATCGGTACGGTGGACGAGCTCAGGGAATCAGTCGGACCCTACACCGTGGAGGTCACCGAGGGTTCCAAGGTCGCAGTCACCCGTCATCCCACGTTGGAGGATGCCCGTGCATACGCCGAATCCCTGGGGGACGTCCTGTGCAACGTCCGTCTGACCAATCTGGAGGACGTGTTCCTCGACATATCGGGAGGGAAGTGCCTTGTGGATCACCGATGTCATCGATGAATCCTACAGGGTGGCCTGGGGCGACCTGTGCCATTTGAAATCCAATCTCCTCGAGGTCCTGTTGACGGGCACCGTGGGTCCGCTCCTGTACCTCCTCGCATTCGGATACGGCATCGGCGGGAGCATGGGCGGCGGGGAGGAGTACGTGGCGTTCATCCTGCCCGGAATCCTCGCGTTGGCGACGTTGTCCGCCACCTTCAGCACCGTGTCCATGCGCACGTTGATACAACGTCTGTTTTACATGAGCTTCGACGAACTCCTGCTGTGTCCGATACACGTTTCCGCGGTGGTCGTCGGGAAGACGCTCGCCGGAATGGCCAGGGTCGTCATCAGCTGTTCGATAATCCTGCTGGTGGGATGCCTCATAGTGCCGGACGCTTCCGTCAACGTGCAGACCGTCCTGATACTCCTGTTGTCCGCGTTCATGTTCTCCCTCCTGGGTTTCCTCGCCGGAATCGCCGTGAGGAGGACCAACACCCTCTCGCTGATCTCCGCCGTCGTGATAGTCCCCATGACCTTCCTGTGCGGAACCCTGTTCGACGTCTCCGCACTCCCGTCCTGGGCGGCATCCGTGATCAACGTCCTTCCGTTGACCCACGTGAGCGAACTGGTAAGGTCCGCCATGGGTTCCGGGACCGTCCCTTCGGATTCCCTGGCTGTGGTGTTCGTCTACACCGCCCTGTTCTTCGGCCTGTGTTGGTATCTGATCCGCACCAACAGGTGTTGAACCGTTCCTCAGGGACGGATATTGAGTATTGTGAATGGTCCGACATCCAATTGTATCAATCGTTATATTCGTGTGATATAATGAATTGGATACAACATCCAAGTGATTATCATGAAGAATTCTAACGCTTTGATAGCAATCGTCGTGGTGGCAATCGTCGCCATCGCGGCCGCAGCGGCGTTCTCCGTGAACCAGGGTGACGATCCCGAAGCCATAACCATCGTGGATGCGGCGGGAAACAAGATCGAGGCACCCGCCGGAGCCATCACCATAACCGCCGCCAGTCCGTCCATCGCGGACATCGTCTGTTACATGGGATACGCCGACAAACTCGTCTCCGTCTCCAAGAATTGCACCAACCCCCTGATTCCCTCCGATGTCGTCCTCTGCGGAAGCTACAGCAACCCCGACACCGACGCTATCTCCACCGTCGATGCGACCATCACGTTCATCGACAACTCCAACACCAAGGCCGTCACCGCGTACGAGACCCTCGTCGCGGCGGGTCAGAACGTCGTCCTCCTCTACGGATCTGACGACACCTTCTACGGACTCTACAAGAACATCGAAATCATCGGAACCCTCATGGGCGAGGAATCTAAAGCCGACGACATCGTCAAAGAGCTGAAGGATGAGATCTCCGCACTCCGTGCCAAGACCCTCTCCGCCCCCACCACCACAGCCCTCGTCACCACCGGGTTCGGAACCCTCGCCACCGATGCCAACGGGGCATTCACCAACCTCGACGCGGTCACCGGGGCCGGTGTCTACGCCGCAGGCAAGGATTCCCTCGTCTTTAGCCTTGCAGGAAAGACCTCCAACACCACTACTCCCGTGTCCGGTGGATGGAACCCCCTGGATTCCGATTACGTCTCCACCTCCACCGCCGATGCGGATGTTCTGATCATCCTTTGGACCAACAAGTTGTCCGAGCCCACCGATGTCGAGGTCGGAAAGTTCATCGAGAAGCTGAAGACCACCGCATGGGCCAATTGCGGAGCCGTCCAGAACGGAAACGTGTTCTTCCTCAGCGACACCACCGGCAGCGACCTCTCCCGTTCCACCCCCTACACGGTCCTGGATTCGCTCCCCATCCTCACCCTGTACCTCAACCCCGGATGCTTCTCCGATTCCGGAAACCCCCTGTCCTGGGAGACCCTTCCCACCTGCGTCACCGACGACAACAGGGCATCCCTGGTCGCATACACCGCTTAAACACATTCCAGGGGGCATGTCCCCCTGTTCCTTCTGAGAGTGAGACAATGGTTGAAACCGACACGAGCTCCGTCTCGCACAAACTGCGCAGACGTCTCGTCTTGATTCTTGTATTGGGTGTCGTCGGCATGTTGGGAATGGTTCTCGTATCCCTGTGCATGGGTACCGTGAACTATCCCCCATCGGTCGTCATCGATTCCCTGGTGAACGTGTTCAACAACGGTGTCCAATCCGGATTGGACCGTACAATCTACAATCTCCGTCTGCCACGTGTCCTGGCAGCCTTCGCCGTCGGTGCCGGTCTGGCCGTCGCGGGAATAGTGTTCCAGGCCATCATCCGTAACCCGCTCGTCGATCCGTATATGACCGGAGTGTCCTCCGGAGCGGGTCTCGGCGCCTCGTTGTACATGGTCTTCTTCGCATCCGCCGCGTTCGTGGGCTACAACTACGCCATGCCCCTGTTCGCATTCGTATTCGCCACCGCCGCATTCATGCTGACCTTCGGGATATCCCGTCTCAGCGGAAACACCAACGTCAGCTTCGTGCTCGCAGGAGTCATCGCGGCCATGGGATTCTCGGCGATGACCACGATCCTCATGCTGACCAACGAATCCAAGACCCATGGGATCCTGGGATTCCTGTACGGTTCGTTCTCTTCCGTGTCCTGGGAGACCGCCATGATCATGATCGTGCCCGTGGTGGTCATCTCCCTGATCTTCATGCTGTATTCCCGTACCTTCAACGTGGTGTTGCTGGGTAGGGAGCAATCCATGGAGTTGGGGGTCAACTACGACCGTTTCAGACTCCTTTCGATGCTCCTCGCATCCTTCCTGACTGCAGTGTGCGTCTCCTTCGTGGGGATTATCGGATTCGTGGGACTCATCGTCCCCCACATCGCCAGGATGGCATTGGGCGGGGACCACCGTCTGATCATACCCGCATCCATCATAATGGGGGCGTTGCTCCTGGCGGGTGCCGACATCCTGATCAAGGAGCTGATCAACGTTGCGGGAATCACCGTGCCCGTGGGTGCGATCACCACGCTCATCGGAATCCCGTTCTTCATCTACATCATGAAGAGGAGGGGAAAGGGCTATGCCTGACGGTTCCGTGGAAATGGAGGGCGTCAACGTCCATTACGAAGGGTTCCATGCCCTTCACGACATCATGCTCTCGGTCAAACCCGGGGAGCTCATGGCCATAATAGGTCCCAACGGTTGCGGGAAATCCACCACCATGAGGACCATCAACGGTCTGTTGAAGGCCGTGTCCGGTTCGCTCACGGTATGCGGATTGGATGTCCGTTCCGTATCCCTGGAGGAGATGGCGAAGCTCTGCTCCAACATCCCCACCGAATTCCCACCGGATTTCAACCTCAGCGTCTACGAGGTCGTGATGCTCGGAAGATATCCCCACAGGAAGAACGTGTGGTGGGAGACCGACGAGGACGAGGAGGTGGTCAAGGGTGCCTTGAGGATGTTCGGCATAGATCATCTGTTCGACAGGGACATCACCCAGTTGAGCAGCGGTGAGCGTCAGAGGACGTTGATCGCCAAGGCCTATGTCCAACAGCCGAGGATCATGCTCGTGGACGAGCCCACCGCGCATCTGGACATCAGATACACCCTGGAGGTTATGCAGTACTTCAAGGACCTGATATCCAGGGAGAAGGGCATGTCGATCATCATCGCCGCCCACGATCTGAACTCCGTCGCGAAGTTCTGCGACCGTATCACCATGATGAAGCAGGGTCGCATAGTCGCGTGCGGAACCCCGGAGGAGGTCATAACCTCCGAGAACATCGAGAAGGTCTACGGTGTGAAGGCCGATGTGATAAAACACGGTGACAACATCGTCATGATCCCGTTGAATCCCGTCAAGGATGGGGAGTGAAAACAGTTTACGGGTCGGATGGAAGGTCTCATCCGATCCCGGTCCGTACCGATAGGTGTTGAACCGTTCCTCTGGTTGGATGGGTTGTCATCATCATATGACTGTTTTTGGTTGGATGTTGGGTATTTTTACATCCATCTGCGAGTTTGATTATATATCCAACTCGGCCCTGGTCAATCCAATGGCGCAATGCGCCGTCAACCGGTTCCGATGCACCGAAAGGTCTCGTCAAACTCCCGTCGACGTACCGATTGATTCTGAACGGGAGCGAATGGGTGTCGGAACGACGTGTTCCGTATGCCCGAGAAGGCTGAGAAATGAAATCTGTAAGGATAAAATACGCCATCTGCGCCGTCATAGCGGTGGTCATGGTCGTGGCCGTGCCCCTGGTGGGATTCACGGAGTCCTCGGCGGATGAGAAGCAGGGCCTCGTCCTCGATTTCGGTTATTGGGACATGGAGTGGACCGAGATGGTCTTCACGGAAGGCATGACCGGTTACGAAGCCCTCGAGAGGGTCTGTCAGTGGAAGGGGTACGATTACACCATCCTGGACGACGGAACCGTCTACGCCGTGGACGAGCAGTACAACCTGGTCGGTGTGACCTGGGGGTTCTACGCCCTGGTCGACGGTGCATGGGTCGAGGAGGACCCCCATGCGGACATCTCCGGATACAATATTGTCTCATGGGCCCGTTGCGGCGGTGTGGATTCCCTGGTCCCCGGTTCGGATCACGACGGATTCACATACTACAGTTATGCGGAGGACGGAAGGGACGCCGTGACCGGACTCGATCTGAGGATTGTCACCCTCGCCCCCTCGGTCACCGAGACCGTGGTGGCCGTGGGCGGTTTGGATTACATCGTTGGAACCGACCTGTACAGCGACTATCCCCAGGAGGTCCAGGACCGCAAGGACGACGGCACCATAACCGTCACCGGGGGCTATACCGATCCCAATTTCGAGTGGATCGTCAAACTCAATCCCGACATCGTGTTCTGCGACGGAGGTACCGGACAGCACGTCACGATGGCGGACAAGCTCCGCAAGGCCGGAATAGATTGCGTCGTGCTCAACGACGCCGTGGACGTCTCCACGATGTACGACAACATCTGGATCGTCGCATCCGCCCTCGGGTTGTCCGAGAACGCCAACAGTGTGATCGCCGCCCTGTCAAAGACCATCAACGATGTCTCCGGCATAGCGGGTGAGACCAACAAGAGGGTGTTCTCCGCACTCTCCGCCGACCCGTCCCCGTGGACCGCCGGAAACAGGACGTTCATGTCCGACATCATCTACAGCGCCGGAGGCAGGAACATCTTCGACGGACAGGGTTCCGGGTGGTTCATGGTCTCCAAGGAGCAGATTTACGCCAAACAGCCCCAGGTGATCGTGATCATCAGTGCCGTCCCGGTGGAGACCGAGGAGGCGTACGATGCGATAGTGGATTCCCTGGACCCCGTATGGAAGGCGACACCCGCCTATGCGGACGGTGAGGTCTACGTGTTCTCCGGAAACGCGGGGGACATACTGTCCAGGCCCGGCCCCAGATTGGCCGAGGCCACCGAACTCCTCGCCAAGATACTGAATCCGGAGGCGTTCCTGGACAGGGACCCCCTGGATGCCATCCCCAAATACTTCGCCGACGACTACGGCTTCTACTTGAGATACCAGGTGGACTACACCCTGAAGGATGTCGGCGGCGGACAGGAGGAGGAACCATGAACAGGAGTGTTAAGATTCTGGCCGTGGCGCTCGCCATCGTCATGCCCATGGCCTGGTTGACGACGGATTCCGATGCCGACGGGACTTCGGATTCCGTTCTGATAGACCTGGGGAACGGGACCACCGTATGGTACGCAATCCCCGGTGCATCCGATCCCGTCTCCCTCGGAAAGGCCGCCGCCGAGGCGAACTCCATGGATTACGTGGAATCCGACGACGGTTTCTCCATGATCGGTGGCATGACCGAACACAACGTGGGCACGCAGGAGTGCTCCTGGAGGTTCTACGCATGGACCGCATCCGGATGGGTCGCCACGGCACCCTCGGACTACACCGGCGGCACGTGTGCGTGGGGGTTCTACCCGGACGATTCCATAACCCCCGTGGAGACCCCCGAGAACCCCGCGGCATGGACCATGCACAGGATGGATTCCGCATCGTCCGGACACAGCGATTCCCACGGTACCGTGGATGCCAAGGCCCCGATGGAATGGACCCGCACCTACACCACCGGTTACGTGGATTCCGCCATCGTCGCCGCGGACAACTACGTCTACCACACCACCGGGGGCACATACGGGGCATCGGGTTCCGACAGGAGCCCCTGGGTCTACTGCATCGACCGTTTCACCGGCGACATGGTGTGGGAGTTCATGATGTCGTACGGACAGGGTTACGAGGTCACATCCCCGCTCATCGTCGGGGACATGATAATCGTCACGTCCACATCCGGGAAGGTGTACTGCCTCGACCGTTTCACGGGGGTGCAGCTCCATACGCTCGATGTTGACAACACCCTCCCCCTCGACGGCAACGGCGACGTGGTCTGGGACGGAAGGGTGTTCTACACCGGGGCCACCACACCCGTCTACGATTCCGGTGCGGTCTACTTCGGAACATCCAACGGACACGTCATGTCATATTCCGTGACCCGCGAGGCCGGTTTCGAGCTCCTCTGGGACTACGATCCCGACGATTCGACGTCCGGTGGCGAATACACCGGCGTGAAGGGCTGCTTCTACTTCCACGCCCCCGTCATCACCGACGTGGACGGCACCAGGATGCTGTTCATCGGAAGCTACGAGGGATACATACACGCCCTGGACGCCGCCACCGGGGAGGAGGTCTACGTGAAGAGGCTCATCAACCTGGGTGCGGACAACAGGCCCCATCCCGGAACCCCCGGTTCGGTCGGAGGCATCTACGCGTTGTCCAACGGCACCATCCTCGCCGACTGTTCGGACGGGGGGATGTCGTCCCTGACCGGATACCTGGTGTGCATCGATGCCGCCACGGGCATGGGTTCCGACGGTTCCGAATACAACTGGAAACTGGACGTCATAGCGGGCGGGGTGGTCTCCGACGGGGAGCACTTCTACGCCTACACCACGGCGTCCACCGGCGGTCCCTCCTCCCTCCCCACGGCCGACGGGGGGCAGGTCGCGTTGACGGATGCCATATACAAATACGATCTGGACGGGAGGGTCGTCTGGGTTTCGCAGGAGTACCCGTTGGTCAAGGGTGCGCTCACCCTCGCGGACGGGGTCGTCTACTCCAACGACTATTCCGCAGGCAAGTTCTGGCCCACCGGAGGCGGTGTCACCGCGATCTCCACGGAGGACGGTTCCGAGGTATGGAGGCTCAGGCTCTCCCCGGATTCCGCCGATTCGTACTCCATGGTCCCCGTCACCGTCGTGGACGGGAGGATCTACGTGGGCAACGACTACGGTGCCATATACTGCATCTCCGACATCGCCGGACCAGAATACGGTGATTCGGGGGAGATCGTTCTTGAAAACGGATTCCACCACTGGTCGCATCCCGGCCCGGGGAACAGACGGTCATCCCGCACCATTTCCGGGACACCAGCGGACTTCCGCTCCCCACCGGAAGAAGCAGTTGTTCCAAAAGTATAGACACTCTCAATGGCCTCGCCGTCGGCCGGTGACTTTTTCAAATAAAAATCACAAGCCTCCCGCACCTGCGGCGAATCATAATACCGCCGCGCCGCCAGCAAATGCCCCTGAAGAATTCTGGTGGTCGCCACACAATCGTTGACCGCCGGCAGAAAACCTGTCGGCAGCAAGGTCGGGACCGCCGAAAGATAAGCTTTGCCCAACATCGGCAGTTTTTCGGCTACCGCCAGATCATCAAACCGGTCACGCCCGGTGTAGGATGCCGGGTCGGAGTACCCCTCCAGGGCCTTCAGAATGGACTCCATCCCCCCCATCGCCATGTTCTGATACGACAGCGTGTTCTCGTGCCAGAAACCGTCGCGGTGGAACCATTTGCCCATGAACCCCTGCAACGATTGCGGCCCGTTCACCACCCAGTCGATCATTTCGTGATCCCCGAGCGTGCGCCCCACCCACGCCATCGCCGCATAGCCGCGCGACAGGGAATTGCTCAAATCGCGCAACGGCGGCAGGGCAACCATCAGCCGCTTGTATTCACGGAAAAGATCGTTTTCGATCCGCACCTTGTCGGCATCGGAAAGCACCCCGGCGTGGTAAATCGCATCGTACAAATCGACAAACCGGACCATGTGCCGGTTGTCACCCAATTTCCAGCGGTACAGTTTGCCCGCCCAGTTGTGCATACCGGGTCGCGGGTAATAGGTGTTGCGCAGCCGGAGCGGATATCCGGGGTAAACCGCTGCGTAACGGAGCAGGATCCGCCGCCCCGCTTCCGCATACCGGCGATCACCGGAAATCCGGCAGACATCTGCCAGTGCCGCCAGTTTCTGCAACACCGACACCCCCGCCATATCCCGGATCAGACCGCTCAAAAAATAACGGTCACCTTCGTTCAGATTGTTCCGCTTGCCCCGGTAGTAGGACATGGTCAGTTTCCGGCCGTTTGACAGCGTCAGATGAAAAATCTGATCTTCCGGGAACTTTTCATTCGGAAAAACCGTTTTGCATCCCTGACAGGTGATCCGGACCTCCGACAGCGGCAAATCCCACTGGGCGTTCACCTGATCCTGGCGCCACGCAATGTTCGACGGCTGTCTGCAGACCGGACAACTGCAGGCCGAACCGGGCAGATCCGTGATCTTGTCACGCAACTGCTCCTCTGTCAGGGCCGCCAATTCATCGGCCGCCCGGAGCTGCTCCGCATACCATTTTTTCGCCCACGGCAACGCCGCTATGTTGCGGCGCGCCCGCTCCACTTCGGCCGCCGACCGGACCCAGGGATGCCGCCCCGGCGCAGGCCGGTCAGCATCGGCAAGATCATACTGCCGGTCGAAATAGTAAGCCTCTTCCGGGGTCTCCGCTTTCCGGTTGCCGTCATCAACGGCGGCCAGCCGGGCCCCGGCCAGCAATACCAGCAGGAGCCACGCAATCAGCTTACCCATTCCGATACCTCAATTTCAGAGGGCAACCGCCGCCGCCACCCCCTTGGAGGTAACCACGCGGACGGCGCCATTCTGCGGCAGAAGATCCGTGATCGAGCCGTCAAATTCATTGACACTCAAACACTTGCCATTCTTGTCAAAACGATAGACCGTGCCATCTTCCGCACCGGCCACGCAACCGCCGTCCGGCAGACCGCGCACCACCAGTGCCGGAGCAGACAGAGCCTTCGACCACAGCCGTTTACCATCCGCCGAGAACCGGTAGATGAAGCCGTTGTAACTGGCCACAAACGCATCCTGACTGCCGTTGACTTCCGCCGCCGGTTCGATCATAAAGATTTCGTCACCGGTGAAGAAACGGGCCAATTCAGTCCCGCGGTCGTTGTGGAACGTCAGCAAACCGCTGTCGATACCGATCAGCACATTGCAGGTACGGCCTTTGCCGTTGCGGACGGCGTTGATCGCGCGGCAGCCGAAACCGAAGCGGCCGCCCCAGCTCTTTTCGCCTTTTTCATTCAACACGGTCGCCCACATGTAGCCGGTACCGACCAGCACATCCGGCTTGCCGTTGCCGTCGATGTCAGCGATTTCCAGAGCGCGCACGGGGTGGATCACCTCGTAACGCCACAGTTCCTTGCCGTTACGGTCAAAGGCATAGGTACGCCAGTTGTCGCAACCAATGATGATTTCCGGCTGACCATCGTTGTCAAGATCGGCAAGCCGCACCTTCCACAGATCCGGGAACAACCGGTAGAATTCTATTTTCACATCCCAGATCGGTTCGCCTTTCAGCGACACCGCCCGGACATGACCATCGCGGCAGGCCAACACCAGCGATTCACGGCCGTTGATTTCAACCGCAACCAGATCGTTGACCGGACCGGCCACATCGAATGCCGCCTTTTCCTTGCCGGTGGCCGCATCCAACAGCAGCACCCGACCAGCCTTACCTTTGGCCGCGCCGACCGCCAGAGTCGCCTGATTCTTCAGCGGAACCACCCGGGTCAGATGCGCCGGTTCATTGTCGCCCTTGACATTCTGCGTCCACGCCACCCGGGCCGGAGCAGCCGGCAGGGTCCGTTTGACTTCGACTGCCGTCTTGCGCGGCGAAACACTGCGGCTGGCAACCATTTTGACACCGGCATTGCCGGAGGCATCAAACTGGATCGTGTACTGATGTTTGCCGGTACTCACCAGGAAACCGTTGGGACGGCGGTCCAGCGACCATTCCGCCACTTTGCCGTCGGCACTGCCGTGCCAGACCGCGGCGATCCGGACCGGGACATTGGGTTCCAGCATCCGTTCCAATTTCTGGTCGATCACCCGCACCACCGGCGGGGCAGACTGATAGGCTTTCCACTGCGCGCCCAGATCCGCGTTGTCGGTGACGGTCAACGGCAGAACGCCAGTCGTCTGGACCCGCATGGCAGGTCCCTGCTGATTCAGTTCAAAACCATCCGGCCGGGCTTCGAT
>JAFVZY010000001.1 GCA_017507885.1 Candidatus Methanomethylophilaceae archaeon
CATACCCATGGCCCTGACGGGGAGGAACCTCGTGGTCGCCATCCCCACGGCCAGCGGAAAATCCCTCATCGGATACATACCGGCGTTGAAGAAGATCGTCCAAGAGGGAAGGAAGGTCCTCTTCATCGTACCGCTTAAAGCACTGGCGGCGGAGAAGAAGGATGATTTCGACGCCTTCTCGCATCTCGGCATAAGGGCACACCTGAGCACCGGCGACCTGGACAACGAGGACAGGGGCATGGAGAGGGCCAACGTCGTGGTTGCCACCTCCGAGAAGGCGGACTCCATGGTCCGTCACGGGAGCGGATGGTTGAAGGACCTGGGACTGGTGATCGTCGACGAGGTCCACACCATACACGATCCGGGAAGGGGACCCACCCTGGAGGTCGTCATCACCAAACTGATGCGCAGGAACCGCGACATGCAGGTCATAGCCCTGTCCGCCACCATATCCAATGCACGGGACCTGGCGGAATGGATGCGTGCCGACCTGGTGAAAAGCGACTGGCGCCCGATACCGTTGAAGGAGGGGATCTACATGGACGATGCCATATCCTTCTCCGACGGGACTGAAAGGGACGTGTCCGGCAACGACGAACCCGTATGGAAGATGGTGAAACAGACCGTGGAGGAGGGCGGGCAATGCCTCGTGTTCGTGAACACCCGCCGTTCCACCGAGGCCCAGGCCGTCAAACTGGCCAAGAACATGAAGAATGTCGCACCCAACCCCTTGGACGGGGAGGACCGCTACATCATCGAGGGCGAATCGGAGGTCACGGACCTCGGAAGGAAACTGGCCACATGCATCGAAGGGGGAACCGCATTCCACAACGCCGGACTCGGTTACAGGCAACGCAGGTACGTGGAATCCAACTTCCGTTCCGGGAGGATAAAATGCATAGTCGCCACCCCCACCCTGGCCGCGGGGGTGAACCTCCCCGCCAGAAGGGTCATCATAAGGGATACCACCAGGTTCGAGATGAATTCCGGACATGTGCCCCTTCCCGTGATGGAGATCAAGCAGATGTGCGGAAGGGCGGGAAGACCCAGATTCGACCCGTACGGGGAGGCGGTCCTCATCGCGGACAACCCCGAAGAGTATGACCACCTGCTACAGGACTACGTGCTCAGCGAATCCGAGAGGATAACATCCAAGCTCTTCGACGACAGGACCCTCAGGGGACACATCCTCGGACTGTTGGCCTCGGGGGATGCCGACTCGGACGAGACCATCGTGGAGTTCCTGAAGGAGACGTTCTTCGGAACCGTCAGCAGCATGTACGGCGTGGAAGGGGTCGTGGAGAAGGTCGTGGACTTCCTCCAGAGGGAGGAGATGGTCTGTCGCGAAGGGGACCGCATAAGGGTGCTGCCGTTCGGAAAAAGGGTGTCCGACCTGTGCATAGACCCCATCACCGCGTCCATAGCCAGGAAGGCCATGATGAACACCACAGACGAGACGCCCCTCATCCAGATCCTCTTCGCCGCGGCCATAACCCCCGATGTCCTGGGGATGTTCCCGAAGAAGGCCGACATGGAGGTCCTCAACGCCATGGTGGATGAGATGGAACAGGACTTCCTCGTGGATCCCTACGAGTATTTCGAGTCGTATTACAACGAGACCCTCTTCGGAGACATGAAGGTGGCCCTCCTCATGAGCAAATGGATAGAGGAGGCTTCGGAGGACACCCTGTTCGAGACCATGGGTCTCGGCCCCGGGGACATACACACCCGCGTGGACATGATGGATTGGATAGTGTATTCCATGAGGGAGATCGCCCTGTTCTTCAACCCGGACGCGGTCCCCCGGATGAGGAACCTGTCCACCAGGATCAGATACGGGGTCCGTGAGGAACTGGTGGAACTCGTTTCATTCAAGGGCGTGGGTCGCAGCAGGGCGAGGATCCTGTTCAACAACGGCATACGCACCAAGGAGGATGTGCATTGCACCCCGTTCGAACAACTCGCCGCGATCCCCAAGATAGGTCAGGCCCTGGCCAGAAGCATGAAGGGTGCCGTGGACAGGATCATGGAACCGGTGCCGGTGATGGAATCCCATGATATTGACGAGGAGGCCATGCTGGATGAGATGGCCGCCGAATACGGGATGGCCATGCCCGTGGAGCAACCAGAAGAGAAGAAGACCAAGTGTGCATCCAAGAAAAGGGTCAAAAAGGAGAAGAAGGTGGAGACCGGCCCGAAACAGGCCAGTCTCTTTGATTTCTGAGGTTCACTGGGACAGGATCCTCTCGACGTCCTCGACGGAGTTCCCGCACTTGATGGGGGGACTGCAGTTGTCGATGATGGAGTCGGGGTCCTTGAGTCCGTTTCCGGTACAGATGCACACGACGCGCTCGTCCCTGTCGACGATTCCCATGTCACGGAGCTTCTTGAGTCCGGCGACGGATGCGGCGGAGGCGGGCTCGACGCAGACACCCTCCCTCCTTCCGAGGAGCTGCTGTGCGGCGATGATCTCCTCGTCGGTGACAGTGGTGCTGTATCCGCCGGTGGAGTAGATGGCCTTGAGCGCCTTCCTTCCGCTGACGGGGTTTCCGATCCTGATCGCGGTGGCGATAGTCTCGGGGTTCTTCTCGGGGACGAAGTCCTCGGCCTTGGCGGCGAATGCGGATGCGACGGGTGCGGATCCCGCGGCCTGGATTCCGGTGAGCATGGGGACCTTGTCGATCCATCCGACCTCCTGGAGCTCGGTGATCGCCTTGTAGACGGCCCAGATGTTGGCGGCGTTTCCGACGGGAAGGATGATCCTGTCGGGGACCTCGTAGTTCAACTGGTCCATGATCTCGAAGAGGACGGACTTCTGACCCTCGGGACGGTAGGGATTGATGGAGTTGAGGAGGTACAGCTTCCTCTCATCGGCCATCTTCCTCGCCAGTGCGAGGGCGTCGTCGAAGTTCCCGTCGACGGACAGGACCTTGGCTCCGAAGAACAGGGCCTGTGCGAGCTTTCCCATGGCGACCTTTCCGGAGGGGAGGAACACCGCACACTTCATTCCGGCCTTCGCGGCGTACGCTGCGAGGGATGCGGAGGTGTTTCCAGTGGAGGCGCAACCGACGACCTGTGCGCCCAGCTCCTTGGCATGGGACACACCGACGGTCATTCCCCTGTCCTTGAAGGAACCGGTGGGATTGAGACCCTCGAACTTGACGAAGCTGTCAGGGACCCCGATCTCCTCACCGAGGTTGCGGGTGGAGTACAGAGGGGTTCCGCCCTCCTGGATGGACACCTTGTTGACGGGGTCCACGGGCATGAAGGGTGCGTATCTCCAGACACCGATGGGGGTGGAGCGGAGATCCTCGGGCTTCATCTCCTTGACTTTCTCGAGGTCCATCTTGACGGTCAGGAGACCGCCGCACCTGGGACATGTGTTGACGAAGGGATCCTCGACGTCCACTCCGCAATCCCAGCAAACGACTTTGTGAGATGCCATTTCAAATCCTCTTGCATCCCGAGCCACATTCGGTGACCCAGGTATCGCATTTCATGTTGTTTTGGGCGTAAAGCGTCTTGATGCTCTCGGCGATGGCGTTTCCATCATGGGAGCTCTTGTCGTAGAACGAGATGATGCAGGGTCCGGAACCTCCGAGGAAGGAGACGAGGGCACCGTGAGACATCGCCTCGGATTCGGCCTCCTTCAGATGGGGCACGAGTTTTGCCCTGGCGGGTTCGAAGATGGCGTCCTTGACGGACCTTCCGATGAGCCCCATGTCGCCGGTCATCATCGCATAGACGAGACAGGACGCGTTGCCCAGGTGGAAGACCATGTCCCTTATGGAGACCTCGGTGGGGAGGACCATGCGGGACTCCTTGGTGGCGACCATGACATCGGGCATGGCCACGACGACACCCAGGTTCTCCGGGGGCTTGATGGATACCACTTCGAAGGGTTCGTAGGAGCGTATCATTGTGAATCCGCCGAGCACACAGGGTGCGACGTTGTCCGCATGGAATCCTCCGGAGGTCACGTTCTCGGCGTGTGCCGCACAGATGACGACCTCGGTGGGGGACAGCTTCTCTCCGCAGAGGATGTGTGCGAGATATGCACCTCCCGCGGCGGATGCACCGGAGGAACCGATTCCGCTGCAGGGCCTGATCCCCTTCTTGATCTTGATTTCGATTCCGAAGTTCTCACCGCACCTGCGGAGGACCTCCGCCGCGGCGATACTGACGGAGTTGCTCTCGGGATCCAACGGGATTCCATCGGAACCGGGTCCGGTCACTTCGGAGATGACGATCCCCGATTCGATCCTCCTACCCTCGATGATGTCGTAGGGCTCTTTCAATGCGAGTCCGAATATATCGAAGCCCGCTCCAATGTTGGAAGTGGTGGCGGGTGCTGCGATTCTTATCCATTCATCGGTCATGTGTTCACACGTTCCTAGGTGCGGTAGAATCCGCTCCATCATAAAGGTTTTTAGAACATGCACATGATGCGTCCGACCATGAAGGCAGAGGTCGTCGGACTGCGTGGGAAAGCCTCCTTCGAGGAGATGGTGGAACACTTCACATCCATGGGAGGGGAGGTCGTACTCCTGAATCCGGATGCCGTCTGCGGAAGGGACCATGTGGTCTCCGCGGTCATGCATGCGGAGAGGGCGTTCAGGGAGGGGACCAACCGTTCCAAGACCCTGTTGACCGAGATCATCCTCTATGCCGCATGGGAGAGACAGGTCGGGAAGGCCCTGTCCAAGATGAGACCCGGCGACGACGGCAGATACGTGGCGGTCCTGATCGACATCGACGAACCCCGTCTGAACGAGATAGGCATGGTCCGTGACGACTCCCTCATGGAGCCGGATCAGTTCAAGATGGACAGGTTGGGATTGAGGAGTTGCTTCCTGTCACCCGAGGAACAGGCCGTCGAGAGGGTCGCCATGGTAGACCTCATGAAGATGTGACGTCCCGTGTGTCGATTGATAATCCATCCCCGTATGCACAAAGAACCCGCACCCGATGAACCGACACGAGAAATCATCAGAGCGATGGACTATTGTCTTCGATTTTCGAAGGTGAAAAATACAATTATTTAAAACATTGTATTGATTGTATTGTTTTGACCGCCGATTATACTCTTTTCACCCACGGATTATACTGTTTTTTACGTCGATTATACTGAAACAATCGAAGACAATCGGATAATCGAAAACAAAAACGGTGACCGGCCCGGAGGCCGTAAGGGGTTTGGGAATCCCGGACTCAGAGGTCGGGGACGAACTTGTAACCGTAGTGGATGACACCGGCCGCGCCGTCTGCATCGATCTTGCGGAGAACCGCACGGACGGGCATTCCGATCTCGATCTTCTCGAGGTCGGCATCCACGAGCTGTGCGGAGATCAGCACACCGTCGTCGGTCTGGACCATGGCGACGGCGTAGGGCTTGAGTCCGTTGTTGAACTCGGGTGCATCGTGGACGATGGAGAAGGAGAACACCTTTCCGGTCCTGCAGACGCTGTATTCCTCGATCTTTCCGATTCCGGCCCTTCTGCACTTGGGGCAGAAGTCGCGGCGGGGGAAGTAGATCGAATCGCAGTTGGTACATTTGGATCCCTTCAGGTTGTACCTTCCGGGGATCTCCCTCCACTCTCTTGCTGGTGTGACCATCAGATCGCCTCCATTATGCTGACGGTGACGGCAGAGCCCATTCCTCCGGTGCTCTGTGCCAGTCCGTACTTGGCGTTCTCGACCTGCCTCTTGTCGGCGGATCCACGGAGCTGCTCCGCGATCTCGACGACCTGTGCGACTCCGGTTGCACCGATGGGGTGTCCGCGGGCCTTGAGTCCTCCGGAGGTGTTGATGGCGATCTTTCCGCCGATCTGACACTGTCCGTCGAGGACGGCCTTTCCGGCCTCACCCTTGTTGAAGAATCCGAGGTCCTGAAGGGCCATGATTCCGGAGACGGTGTAGGTGTCGTGGACCTCCGCGACCTGGATGTCCTGTGCGGTGATTCCGACCTGCCTGTAGGCGGCCTGTGCGGCTGCGACGGTGGCCCCGTAGGAGGTGATGTCGGACCTCTGGGACAGGGACAGGGTGTCGCTGGCCTGGGTCACGGCGGAGACCTTCACGTAGGAGTCGGTGTACTTCTTGGCGTCCTCCAGGGGACAGAGCACCAGGGATGCGGCTCCATCGGAGATGGGGGCGCAGTCGAACATGCCCAGGGGGGTGGCGACGGGGCCGGACCTGAGGACGGTGTCGAGGGTAATGGCCTTCCTGAACTGTGCGTTGGGGTTCAGCGCACCATGGTAGTGGCTGTTGACGGCGAAGGATGCGATCTCCTCGCGGGTGGCGGTTCCCTCATGGATCATCCTCTGGGCGATCATCGCGTGCAGGGATGCGAAGGTGACTCCCATTCCAGCCTCCCAGTCCGCATCTGCGGTGGCATCCATGACGGAGTTGATGGCCACGTCGTCGAGATCGGTCATCTTCTCGGCTCCTCCTACGAGGACGACGTCGTGCATTCCGGATGCAACGGCCATGACGGCCTGCCTGAAGGCGACTCCACCGGATGCCCCTCCGGCCTCGACCCTGGTTGCGGGGACGTTCCTGGCCGCCATTCCGGAGTAGTCGGCGATGAGGGCGTCGATGTGCTGCTGGTTGATGAAGCGTCCTGCGGACATGTTTCCGATGAAGATCCCGTCGACCTCGCTTCCGGACAGGTTCGCGTCCTCCATCGCCTTCATTCCGGCCTCGATTCCGATGGCCCTGAAGGATTTGTTCCAGAGTTCACCGAATTTGGTGACTCCAACTCCTATGATTGCTACTTCCCTCATTCAAATCACTCCGAAAGGACGATCTTGCCCTTGAACTTGGCGTACAGGGCGTAGTCGATGTACACGGGGTCAGCCATGACCTTATCGAGGACGGGGGCGTTCTCCCTTCTGTAGTTGAGGATCTCGTCGGTGACGGTGATGTCGAACGCGTCGCTTCCCGCTCCGGATCCGTAGGAGGTCACGAAGATCCTGTCACCGGGCTTGGCGTGGTCCAGGACGTTCGCGAGTCCGAGGGGGACCGCACCGCTGTAGGTGTTTCCGATGTTGGGGGTCAGGAGACCGTACTGGATCTGCTCGTCGCTGAATCCCAGCTGCTTGGCGACCCTGGTGGGGAACTTTCCGTTGGGCTGGTGGAAGACGGCGTGCTGGTAGTCGGCGGGGGTGGTTCCCATCTCGTCCAGCATCATCTTGGCAGCGGAGGTGATGTGCCTGAAGTAGGCGGGCTCTCCGGTGAACC
>JAFVZY010000075.1 GCA_017507885.1 Candidatus Methanomethylophilaceae archaeon
AATCACAAATTGTCAGAGTACCCGGATGCATGTCGAGAACGCGGTTGTGGCCTTCGAGGTCGGGAATAAATTGGCGGATCCCAGACACTGTTGAAGCCCGTCCATCCACGATGGTAATCACAAAACGACCTTCATGCGATATACATCAGCGGAAGCTATGCAATCCTTTATCAAAAATGAGAACTTCCAGTGGTTTCACGACCACTTTTTTAATGGAATAAACATACAGGAATCCAGATGAATCCGCGTTCCGAAAACGATGGTGGAACCTGGATGAAGACGAAAACCCGAAGGAATCGAACGAATGGATACAGAAAAGGGAATCAACAAAAGACAAGGAAAAATGGTGGACTGGGCGCGATTTGAACGCGCGACTTCTTGCTTGCAAAGCAAGCGATCTTCCAGCTGATCTACCAGCCCACTAAATCCCCCATCAATCAACCAATATATAATACTTTCTATGATGAAAAACATCAAAATCCGCCACTATCGTAAAAAATTAATCCGATGGACGTTTTCCTCGCATGTTACATTGGCAAAGACCAAATACTAGACCCGTGTATCGTGCTAACAAGTAGCATGGTGATTAAAATGTTCGGAAAAAGCATCAGAATGGAAAGGATTGTGGACAGGAACACCGGAAACTGCGTCGTCGTACCCATGGACCATGGAATATCCATCGGTCCCGCACCCGGGCTCATCGACATGAAGAAGACCGTCGACGACGTCGCCAACGGTGGTGCCACCGCAGTCCTGATGCACAAGGGATTGATCAGATACAGCCACCGTACCAGCGGACAGGACATCGGACTCATCCTCCACCTCTCCGCATCGACCGACATCGGGGTCACCAGTAACAGCAAGACCATCGTCTCATCCGTTCGCGAAGCGATCAAAAACGGAGCCGATGGTGTATCCGTGCACATCAACGTCGGAGCCGAAACAGAGCCCGACATGCTCCACGACGTCGGATTCATCGCAGAGGAGTGCAACGAGTGGGGAATGCCCCTCATCATCATGGCATACCCCCGCGGACCCAAGATCGAGAACTCCTACGATCCCGCCACGGTCGCACACGCCGCAAGGGTTGCCACCGAGCTGGGCGCAGACATCGTCAAATGCAGCTACACCGGCGACATCGACTCCTTCAAGGAGGTCGTGAAAGGGACCCTCGCACCCGTCCTCATCGCAGGCGGACCCAAGATGTCCTCGGACATGGACATCCTGAACATGGTCTATGACTCCCTGCAGGCCGGAGGACATGGGGTCTCCATCGGAAGGAACGTCTTCCAGCACAGGAACGTCGAGGCTATGACCCGTGCAATCAGCGACATCGTCCTCCGCGGATACACCGCGGAAGAGGCGATGAAGAACAACCTCGGGTGATTAGGTTGGACAAGGAGATCTGGGTCAGGGCAGACGTACCCGACGACAAGGAAAAACGCAAACAACTCGTGGTTTCCGGATTGGAGACCGGAATCGACACGTTCATAGTCAGACCCGGCGACGAGGATTTCGCCGAGATGGGCAAGATGACCCTCCGCATCATGGATGACGGTCAGCTGGACGGCGGATACGAGCTCGTGGAGCTCAGAACCCCCGCGGACCAGGACAGGGCCATGTCCATGGCGGGAATAAAGGAGGGTGTCATCCTCGACTCCAGGGACTGGACCATCATCCCCCTGGAGAATATGATTGCGAAATTCAGGGGATCCGGAACCAGGATCATGTCCTGTGCCAACGATGTGGAGGAGGCCAAACTCTACCTTCAAACCATGGAGAAGGGTGTAGACGGTGTGGTCATCTGCACAGAGAACCCCAACTCCATCAGGATGTTCGCCGACATGATATCCGCCAGCCGTCCTGTGGAGATCTCCGCCGTGGAGGTCGTCTCCCTCAAGAACATCGAGATGGGTGACAGGGTCTGCGTGGACACAGTCTCCATGATGGTCCCCGGCGAAGGCATGCTCATCGGTTCCCAGGCATCCTGCCTCTTCCTGATACAGTCCGAGAGCGAGGACAACGGATACGTCGCCGCAAGGCCCTTCCGTGTCAACGCCGGGGCGGTGCACGCCTACATCCTAGCACCCGAGGGGAAGACCCGTTATCTCGGAGAGCTGAAAGCGGGGGAGCCCGTGGTCCTGGTGGACAGGAACGGAAACACCCGTATCACCTCCGTCGGAAGGTGCAAGGTCGAGGTCAGACCCTTCATCCTGCTCACCGCCACCGATGTAACCAACAACTACACCACGGTCCTGCAGAACGCCGAGACCGTGAAGGTGGTCACCCCCGAGGGCGCAGTCTCCGTCACCGCCCTGAAACCCGGTGACAAGGTCCTCGCTAGGCTCGAGGCCGGCGGACGCCACTTCGGAATGAAGATCGACGAGACCATAAGGGAGATCTGATGAGAGTCTGCGCCTCCCTCAGCAAGGCCTCCGATGTCGGACTCATCGACGAAGCCGACATGGTGGAGGTCAGGTTGGACCTTTCCGAGAACACCGTCCCGGACACCCGTGGAAAGGATACCCTCGTCACGTACCGTGGCGCAATCGACCTATCCGTCCTGCCCCCCGATTTCGAAGGCATGATAGACATAGGCGAGGAGGAGAGGCCGGAGACCCGTCTCGGGATAGTGGCCTCCCACCACGACTACGAGGCCACACCCAACTCCGAGAGGATCCTGTCCATACTGAATTCCATGGATGCGGACGTGTACAAGATCGCGTCCTCCGTCAGGGATTTCAGAGACCTTATGAGCATCCTCGACGCATCCCGCTCGTTCAAGGGGAAGCACGTGATGCTCGGGATGGGGTCCCTCGGGACTGTAACCCGGATCAGACAGAACATCCTGGGCAACGAGTTCACATTCGGATACGTGGGTGAACCCACCGCACCGGGACAGCTCAACGTCTCGGAGATGAAGGCCCTCGGTGACGACTGCATGATTCTGGGGATCCTCGGCAACCCCTTGGGTAAGAGCAGGTCCCCCGCCATGCAGAACGCGGCGTTGAAGGCTGCGGGCATCAACGGAATCTACCTCCCCTTCGAATGCGCGGATCTGGAACAGGTGGAAGAGGTCATTCGCGGATACGACATACGCGGAGTGAACGTCACCATCCCCCACAAACAGACCGTGATCGAACATCTCGACATCATAGACGATGCCGCGAAATCCATAGGTGCCGTGAACACTGTGGTCAACGACGACGGTGTTCTGAAGGGGTACAACACCGATGTCAAGGGTATAGAAGTGGCGTTGAAACGCTCGGGATTCGACCCCGAGGACAAACGCGTGCTCATCATGGGCTCCGGGGGAGCCGCAAGGGCATGCGCACACTTCATGTCCAAAACCGAATGCGACGTCACGATCACCGGAAGGAACCGCGACACGGGAAGGGCATTGGCGGACGATTTCGAGATGCTGTACCGCACACCCGAATCCGTATCGGTGATGATGTACGACCTCATCGTGAACTGCACCCCCGTGGGGATGTACTCCGACGGTCCATACCCGATCAACACCACCCATCTCAACCATCACCACACCGTCTTCGATATGGTCTACGGCGAGACCCCTCTTGTGAAGGAATGCATCCGCAAGGAATGCAAGATCGCCTACGGTGCGGACATGCTTGCAGGGCAGGGTGCCGCATCATTCGAGCTCTGGACCGGTGTGAAGGACTCCTTCGACGTCATGAGGAGGGAACTCCCATGAAGGGATTCGGAAGATCCCACGGTTCCATAACGGTCATCAACGCCATGCCCTGCGGTATCGGATCCACCATAGGGATCGACCTGGAGACCACCTGCACGTTCATCCCCGAGGGGGAGGGACGCACCGTCACGATCATGAACGACGTGTCCGAAGACGACAGGTTGTCACGCATCTGCGTTCGCAGGGCGTACGAGACCATGGGTATGGAGGAGCCGGAGAACTGGAGCATATCCACCGATTCCCAGATTCCCGTATCAAGGGGACTGAAGAGTTCCAGCGCCGCGAGCAACGCCATAATCCGTTCGGTATTTGACTGCAACGGTTTCAATATGGATGCCGTGGACCTCATCAGACTCGGCGTAAACTGTGCCCGCGAGGCTGGTGTGACCGTCACAGGAGCCTTCGACGACGCCTGCGGTTGCGGACTCGGAGGACTTGTCCTTACGGACAACACCCGCGACGAGCTCCTTGAATCGAAGGACATAGGCGACTATGACGTGGTCATCCATGTGCCAGTCCTGAAAATCAGGAAGAAGGGACTGCCGTTGGACGAACTCCGTGCAACGGCACCACGGATCAGAAAGGCGGTGGACATCGCCATGGAGAGGCCGTTCGAGGCCATGACAATCAACGGCAGGATAATATCCGCCGTCTCCGACGTTGACAACAGTCTCGCCGAAAGGGCGTTGGAATCCGGCGCCCTGGGTGCGGGGATGTCCGGAACCGGACCCGCCGTGGCCATCGTCACGGAGAGGAACGACGGAAGGAGAATCGCAGAGGAACTGGAGATGAAACCGGAAGAGACCATCATCACCCGCACGAGGTGCGGACAATGACCTCCATGGCATTCCATGGGGGAGATGTGTCTGGGAGGATATCGCCCCCGCCGTCCAAGAGCCACAGCCACAGGGCGTTCATGCTGGCCTCCATGGCCGAGGGACGTTCCAAAGTGGACAACGCCCTGATGTCAGACGACATCATATCCACCATCGGCGCATGCAGGGCGATGGGCGCCGTCATAGACGTACGCGAGGACTGCTCCATCGTCGATGGGGGCAACCTCCATGCACCCGCCGAGACGGTGGACGTGGGCAACTCCGGAACCACCATGCGCATCTACGCGGGATTGAGTTCCATGTTCTCCGAGAAGGTCCGTCTCGACGGGGACGATTCCATCAGGAAGAGACCCATGGGGCCCCTTCTCAAGGCGTTGGAGCAGGCCGGCGTGCAGTGCGGGTCCAACGACGGACTCCCGCCGGTCACGATCAAGGGGCCGAGTAAGGGAGGGGACATAAGGATCGACGGAGGGGTGAGTTCGCAATACATCTCCGCACTCCTCATGGTGTCCCCCATGCTCGGAACTGATTCCAGGATAATCGTCGAGGGGAACATGGTCTCCGCACCGTACCTCGACGTCACCACCCACATGATGGGACTGTTCGGTGCCGATGCCCGCAGGGACGGCAACGTGTTCCATGTCAAGGGTGGAACCGGATACACCCCCTACGACTACTCCGTACCAGCGGACTTCTCATCCGCCGCGTTCCCGTTGGTTGCAGGTGCCCTCGGTGGCGACGTCACGGTCACGAACCTCGACATGGACGACCCCCAGGGCGACAGGATGATTGTGAACGTGCTCCGCACCGCGGGAGCGGATGTGGAAGTGGGCGATGGTTCAATCACGGTTCACAGAAGGGCGATTAAGGGATGCAGGATAGACATGGGCTCCATACCCGACCTATTCCCCATAACGGCCATCCTGCTGTCCACCGCGGAGGGGGACAGCGAACTCTACGGTGCGCCTCAACTGAAGTTCAAGGAGAGCAACAGGATAGAGACCGTTGTCAACATGATAAGGGCCCTCGGAGGGGATGCGGAACCCACCGACGAGGGATGCATCATACACGGACGTCCAAGGCTCGCAGGGGGACGTGTCGTCCACAGGGGCGACCACCGCATCATGATGTCCGCGGCGGTGGCATCCATCGTGTGCGACGGACCCGTCGTCATGGACGATTGCGAATGTTGCAACGTGTCCTTCCCGGGATTCCCGGAGAAGATGGCGGCCATCGGCCTCGGCCACGAGGTGATATGATGTACAGGATCGGGGGGAGACTGATCTTCGACCTCTACGGCAAGAGCCACGGACCCTGTGTCGGTGCCGTCCTCGAGGGATTCCCCGCGGGGATGGAGGTGGACTTCGACCTCCTGAACGAGGAGATGTCCCTTCGCAAACCCACCGGCAGAATCGGAACCCCGAGAAGGGAATCCGATACACCCGAGTTCAAGGAGGGTCTGACCGACGGAGTCACCGACGGCGGAAACATAAGGATCGAGATTGCCAACAAGGACACCGACGGCTCGAAGTACATGAAGTTCTACGACACCCCCCGTCCGGGTCATGCGGATCTTCCCGCACTCCTCAAGTTCCCGAACCACGACCTTCGTGGAAGCGGACAGTTCTCCGGCAGGCTCACCGCGGCGATGGTTGCTGCGGGAGCACTCGCCAAGCAGTACCTCTCCGCACGCGGAATCGAGATACAGGCGTATTCCAAGTCCATCGGGGACGTGAGGGACGTCAACGTCCGCGATCCCGAGGAGATCCGCGGTTCCAGGATGTTCCCCACCCGCGCATGCGACGCCGAAACCGACAAGAGGATGAGACTCTGCATCGAGAAGGCCGGGGCCGAGGGGGACAGTGTCGGAGGCGTAGCGGAATGCGTCATCACCGGACTTCCGATATCCTTCGGGGGAATCTGGTTCGAGGCCCTCGACGCTGAACTGGCACACTCCATGTTCGGAATCCCCGCATGCAAGGGGATAGAGTTCGGGGACGGGTTCGCATTGGCCGGAATGAACGGTTCCGTGAGCAACGACCCCTACCGCTACGAGAACGGCAGCATCGTCACGACGACCAACCACCTCGGGGGCATCGTCGGAGGAATGTGCGACGGCAGCCCCGTGGTGTTCCGCGTGGTGTTCAAGGCCACCCCGTCAATCGGGAAGTGCCAGGACACCGTCAATCTGAAAACCGGGAAGAACGACACCGTGGAGGTCACCGGAAGACACGACCCCTGCATCGTCCCGAGGGCGGTGGCGGTCGTGGAGGCGATGGCCGCCATAACGGTCATGGATCAACTGTTGAGGGAATGACCATGGAATTGAATGAAATCAGAAGTGAAATCGAAAGCGTGGACATGCAGATCCTGCAGCTCACCAAACGCAGGCTCGAACTCGCAAGGGAGGTCGGCCTCAACAAGGCGAAGACGGGGGGTGCCGTCAGGAACATCCCCGTGGAGAACAAGGTCATCGACAGATACAGGGGATTCGCCCTTGAGAACGGTATGAATCCGGTCTGTGCCGAGGCCATCTGCAAGATTCTCATGCAGGAGTCCATCGAGCTCCAGGCCACCCTTCCCCGCGAAGCGGAGAGGAGCAGACACGTAGCGATTATCGGAGGAAACGGAAAGATGGGTCGCTGGCTCGCAGGGGTCCTCGAAGGTTCCGGACACAGGGTCGATATCATCGATCCGTCCGCCGGCAACGGACTCGTGGTGGAGGACTGCAAATGGGCGGACACCATCATCGTGTCCATCCCCATATCCCGCACCGACGGCATGCTGAGGAAGATCGACGACATCGCAAAGGAGGATGCGCTCATCTTCGACATCGCATCCCTCAAATCGCCATTCATAGAAACCCTCAGGGAGATGGGTTCCAGAAGGAGGGTGTGCTCCGTACACCCCATGTTCGGACCCTCCGCAGGCTCAATGTACGACCGCAACCTGCTGGTCTGCGACTGTGGATGCTCCAATGCGGTGGAGGATGCGATATCCCTTCTCGGACCCTACGGTGCCAACGTCAGGACGATGGAGGTGGAGGAACACGACAAGTACATGTCCTATGTACTCGGACTCAGTCACGCCATCAACATCGCGTTCTTCACCGTCCTCGAAAGGAGCGGCATAACCTTCGACGACATGAAGTCCGTGGCATCCACCACCTACTCCAAGCTCATGGACTCCAATGCATCCGTCGCATTGGAGGACCCTTACCTGTACTATGAGATTCAACACCTCAATGCATACAGGAAAGAGATGCTCGGGGAGTTCGACGCATCGGTCAAAGATGTGGTCGAGGCGGCCTTGGACGAAGAGCCCGTGGCCTTCAAGAAACTCATGGACAGGGGAAGGAACTACTTCACCTGAAGAAACAAAACATATGGAGGGGTTTCCTCCCCTCCGGTTTTCATTGTTTCAATAATACCTGCGATGGTCGTATCTTCCATCCTTTATGCGGGACATGACCTCCGCACCCACCTTCTCGAGCACCTCCGTGGGGAAATACCCTGAAGTGAACCCTCTGAATCCCATAGATGACATCATGGCCACCATGCAACGGGAAAGTCCAAAACGACGGGACAATGGTGATGATGAGACGTCCACCATCTGCACCTTGTCGTAATTGATGTATTGGGACACAGAGTCGAAGGCACCGTGCACGAACAGGAACATGTCATCGGCCATCGCGAAGGAGCGTTCCCTCTGCGCCACGACGGCGTGCGCAACTGCTAACACCAGCGGACCGACCACGAGAAGGAACTCCACAACAAGTGCGTAGGGCTCCCACATGGTCCAACTGGGGTGCAATGCGGAAAGGTCGAGATACATGTATGCGAGAATACCGGCGACCATGAACGGTACGGTGTAAAGGAGGTTGTACATGACCATGGGAACCATCGCGGAACGGGGTTGGGAGACTGCGTTCCCCATGTCCACGACAAACTCCGGGACGATGGTGCGGAACAGCCTCTCGACATCGGATTTGGGCTTCAACGGACAGAGCACGGGCCTCCCGGTACTGTCGGCCACCCCTACCACCTCTGCTTCCAGAATGGCCCTTCCCATGAGTTTGGCGAAGAATGTCTCCCTGATTCCGACGGAGTTTATCTTGTTGATCTTGAAGGATGTGCGGTATGTGGATATCAACCCGGATTCAACGGTGATGGTGTCGGCCACACGATAGATCCTGTAGTTGCAGTACCTCAATATGACCGTCACCCAGGGAATGACGTTCGTCACGACCAACATGGTGATGGATCCTACAAAGGCCTCTAACTCCCCGTTCCATGCAGAAAACAGGGAGAACAACAGGAATGCGAATCCCCACAAGACGTTCAACGAGGACTGTCCGAACACCGCGTAGAGGACGATATCCAGATTGGACACCTTCACCTCGGAAGGAATGTTCATGTCCTCCTCCACGGTCATGGACTTGTTGAACACCTTCTCGCTAAGCTTGTCACGGAGCTTCAGGGCGATGTCCTGTTTCAGAGTCAGTGACGCTTCCGAAACATTGGGATTGACGGCGGAGTTGATGGTGAAGCTCAACATGGCGGTACCGGCCAAGCGGTCCAAAAGGGACCTGCGGACGTCCACGGTGGCGAGTTTCGAATATTGGATGTGGGTATCGTTCTTGAACACCGTGTCCCTTACGACATGCAACTCCGTCTCCTCGAAATAATAGAGCGTGCGGAGCCACCACAGCACCGAAAGCATCACCAATGCGAATGTCAGCAGAAAGGCCGAGGGGCCCATGACGAACATGAGGGATAATCCCAGGACAAGATATGCAATGACATTCTTCACCAGAACGATGGGGTGGTTACGGAAAGGCACCATTCACTCACGTTCCCTGAGCAAGGACACGACACACTGGTTGAGACGCTCCGCAACACCCTCGGCCACGTCATCAGTGAGGTACTCCAACACGGCGGTTCCTCCGGCGGTCGTGATGTTGACGTTCGCCAATCCGAACATCCTGTTCACGGGACCCCTTGAGACCTCGACCTGATGGATGCGCTCCACGGGAACGAGCTTGTGAGATATCACGAGAATACCCTTGCGGATTTCCAGCTTGTCATCGTCAATCCTATATCTATAGCGACGGTAGAACACCTGTGGACCCACGAGAAGATACACTGTGAATACGGCCATCAGGACAAGGATCGTCATCCTTGTGATCTCCTCATGAGGTGCGACGAAGCCCGGTACATAGAAGTAGGCCACGGCTGCAAGGAGAGCCACTATGGTGAACTCGATGAGGTTACCGATGTACATCGACTTCAGGGAGGATGGTTCCAGCCTTCTGTACCCATCGGATGTGAATCCTTCGGAATCAACCTTGAATTCATCAGACATGAGAAGACATATCCTGTGCCTGTATATATAGAAAAAACGGGATGGAAGATACGGGTACCCCTCTCGAAGGGGTGCCCGTGTTTGAAATCACTCCAGATAGGCGCCCTTGTCACCACTGGAGACGAGTTTACGGTACTTCCTCTGGACTCCGGTCACAGGGCGCTCCAGGGGCTTGAAATCCCTCATACGGTCGGCGATCTCCTCGTCGGAGAGCCTGACGTCCAACTTCCTGGCGGGGATGTCGATGTCGATTATGTCCCCGTCCCTGACGGCTGCGATGGGTCCGCCGGCGTAGGCTTCGGGGGAGACGTGCCCGATGGCGCCTCCCCGGGATGCGCCGGAGAACCTTCCATCGGTGATGAGTGCCACGGACTCACCGAGTCCCCTTCCCATGATCAGACTGGTTGGGGAAAGCATCTCGGGCATTCCGGGTGCACCCTTGGGGCCCTCGTAACGAATGACGACCACATCACCAGGGACGATGTCTCCGGATACGATGGCATCGGCGGCATCCTTCTCACAGTCGAACACACGTGCCCTTCCACTGAAGGTCATCATCTTGGGGCTTATGGCAGACTGCTTGACCACGGAACCGTTGGGTGCGATGTTCCCTTTGAGGACTGCAATTCCACCCTGCTGGTGGAAGGGGTTGTCAACAGGCCTGAGGACCTTGGGGTTCCTGACCACACCAGATGCGGCCAGCTCCTTGATGGTGCAACCGTTGCCTGTGGGGACGTCGTCCAATGAATCGGACAGGATGTTGAGCACCGCAGGGATACCTCCTGCATCGTCCAGATCCTTGATGCTATAGGGTCCGCCGGGCCTGAGGCTGGTGATGTGGGGGGTGACACGGGAGACCTCGTCGAAATCATCCAGGGTCACGGGGCATCCGAAGTCCCTTGAAATGGCAGGGAGGTGGAGTGCGGTGTTGGTGGATCCGCCGATGGCCATATCCACGCGAATTGCGTTGAGGAACGACTCCCTGGTGATGATGTCACGGGGTTTGATGTCCGCCTTGACCATCTCCACGATCCTCCTTCCTGTGGCACGTGCGATGGAGAGCTTTCTGACATCATCGGCGAGACTGGTTCCGCAACCCTTAAGACTGAGTCCGAGGGCCTCGGTGAGACATGCCATGGTGTTGGCGGTGAAGAGTCCGGAACAACTTCCCCTTCCTGGACATGCGGAGCACTCTATGCGGATGACGTCCTCCTCGCTCATGGTTCCCGCACTGTGGGAACCGATTGCCTCGAATACGGACTGCAGGTCCAGCGACCTGTCCCCATCCTTACCGACCTCCATTGCACCGCCGGTGACCATCAGTCCGGGAACATTCATCCTGCCCATGGCCATGAGCATTCCGGGGGTGACCTTGTCGCAGTTGGAGACTCCGACCCAACCATCGAGGGCATGGCCTTCGACCATGACCTCGCAGCAATCGGAGATGACGTCCCTTGAAATCAGGGAGTACCTCATACCCTTGTGGCCCATGGCGATACCGTCGCAGACCGCGGGGACACCGAATACGAAGGGCTTTCCTCCGGCTTCGATGATACCTTCCTTTACGGCCTCCACCACCTCGTTAAGATGGATGTGTCCGGGAACTATGTCGTTCCAGGAGTTCGCAATGCCGATGAATGGTTTGTCGAAATCCTCGTCATCCAAACCATCCGCTCTCAAAAGACTTCTTGCAGGGGCCTTGTCCAACCCCTTCTTGATAGCATCGCTCCTCATAGGAATCACTATGGAACGGGCTAAGAATGTAGAGTATTTTATTGTAGCTAAAAAAAGGAAATGTGACGGGGTATAACCCCGTCGTTTAATGTTCGGTTTATGCGCTGCGAAGCACAATCTCGATGTTGACACCGTCAGGAACGGTAATCCTCATGAGCTGCCTGAGGGCACGCTCGTCGGCATCGAGATCGATGAGCCTCTTGTGGATGCGCATCTCCCAGCGATCCCAGGTCTCGCTTCCCTCTCCATCGGGGGATTTCCTGCAGGGGACCTTCAACTTCTTTGTGGGAAGGGGAACAGGTCCGCGGATATCGACTCCGGTCCTCTGGGAGATCTGCTTGATCTGGTCACAGACTCCGTCGACTTTGGCGGGGTCAGTTCCACTGAGGGAGATTCTTGCACGCTGTGACATCGAAATCACTTTCAAGCTTTCTCGACTTCGACACAGACACCAGCAGCGACAGTCTGTCCCATGTCACGGATGGCGAACCTTCCGAGAGGTCCGAACTCCTTGGCGGGCTCGATGACGAGAGGCTTGGTGGGCTTGAACTTGACGATTGCGTTGTCACCGTTCTTGAGGAAGCTGAGATCCTCGAGCTTCTTTCCAGCGCGCTGGGCGGTAACGATCTCGACAAGCTGGCATGCGACCTGAGCGGTGTGAACGTGGAAGACGGGAGTGTATCCAACGGTCATGACGGAGGGGTGGTTCAGAACGATGATCTGAGCGGTGAAGGTCTTAGCGACAGACGGAGGGTTGTCGACAGGTCCTGCGACGTCTCCCCTCTTGATCTGGTTCTTTGCGACTCCACCGACGTTGAATCCGACGTTGTCTCCGGGGATTGCCTGGGGCAGCTGCTCGTGGTGCATCTCGATGGACTTGACCTCACCAGTGACGTTGGAGGGCATGAAGATGACCTTGGTCTTGGGCTTGAGGACTCCAGTCTCGACACGTCCGACAGGGACGGTTCCAATACCGGTGATGGTGTAGACGTCCTGAACGGGAAGCCTGAGTGCCTTGTCGGTCTCCTTGGCGGGAACGGTCAGGCTGTCGAGTGCTGCAATGAGGGTGGGTCCCTTGTACCAGGGGGTGTTGGCGGAGGGGGCCTTGATGTTGTCACCGACGTATGCGGAGACGGGGATGAAGGGGATGTTCTCTGCCTTGTTTCCGATCATTGCGAACAGCTTCTTGACTCCGGCGACTGCCTCGTCGTATTTGGCCTGCTCATAGTTGACTGCATCCATCTTGTTGATGGCGACGATGATCTGCTTGACACCGAGGGTGGTTGCAAGGAAGATGTGCTCCTTGGTCTGTGCCTGGGGTCCCTCGATAGCGGAACAGGTGATGATTGCGGCATCGGCCTGGGAGGTACCGGTGATCATGTTCTTAACGAAGTCACGGTGACCGGGGGCGTCGATGACGGTGAAGAAGTACTTGTCGGTGTTGAACTTCTTGTGTGCAACATCGATGGTAACTCCTCTCTCCCTCTCCTCCTTGAGTCCATCCATGACCCAAGCGAAATAGAAGGATCCCTTTCCTTTCTCCTCTGCCTCTTTCTTGTATTTCTCGATGATGTCAGGGTCAATTCCGCCGCACTCGAGCAGGATCCTTCCGGTGAGGGTGGATTTTCCGTGGTCGACGTGGCCGATGATGACCAGATTCATGTGCTCTTTCTCTGCC
>JAFVZY010000076.1 GCA_017507885.1 Candidatus Methanomethylophilaceae archaeon
ATGTCCATGGGGACGGGGGTCCCGCCGATCACGAACACGAACGAATCCGGGTGCAGACCCAGGGACGAGACGAACGCCTCCAGGGTCTCCCCCGGAGGGATCTCGTGGACCTTTCCTGAAACTGTTATCCTTGCCATGGGGTTCCCATGCCCGGGTCCGTAGATAACACCTTCCACGGTCGGACCGAATCCGACGATGGACGTGAACGGCATTGGACACACTTTTAATACATCAAACATATGGGTATCGGTATCAACGTCGATACTGTAACGTAATGTACGGTGATCGTCGAAACCGATTCAGGGGAGATAAACCATATGAACAACGAATCCAGACAGTACATAGAGCGCAAATGCGCCCTTTGTGTCAAAAGCGACGAGTTCCCCTCCGAGCTTTACGCGACCCACGACGTCAAGAAGGGTCTGCGCGACGCCCAGGGCAAGGGAGTGATCGTGGGGCTGACCACCGTCTCGTCCGTCACCGGAACCAGGGAGGTGGACGGGAAGAGGGTCGACTGCGAGGGACAGCTGTGCTACCGCGGATACGACATCAAGGCCCTCACCCAGGGGTTCGTCAACAAGAGGTTCGGTTTCGAGGAGACCGCGTACCTCCTGCTCTTCGGCTCCCTGCCCAACAGGGAGGAGCTGGAGGAGTTCAAGACCTACCTCGCCGCCGAGCGCAGGGTCCCGATAACCTTCACCAGGGACGTCATCATGAAGGCGGCCGGAAAGGACATCATGAACTCCATCACAAGAAGCATCCTGTTCCTCTCGTCCTATGACAGGAACGCCATGGACAACTCCCTGGACAACGTCCTGAGGCAGTGCCTCTACCTGATCAGCGTGTTCCCCATGCTGACCGTCTACAGCTACCACGCATACAACCACTACATCAACGACGAGAGCATGTACATCCACAGGCCGGACCCCAACCTGTCCACCGCGGAGAACATCCTCAGGATGCTCAGGCCCGACAAGTCCTACACCTACCTGGAGGCCACCGTCCTGGACCTGGCCCTGGTGCTGCACATGGAGCACGGCGGAGGGAACAACTCCACCTTCACCACCCGTGTGACCACATCCAGCGGTTCCGACACCTATGCCGTCGTCGCGGCGGCCATGAGCTCCCTCAAGGGGCCCAAGCACGGCGGTGCCAACCTCAAGGTCATGGGCATGATGGACGACCTCAGGAAGAACGTCCGCAACATCGAGGACAGGGAGCAGATCGAGACGTATCTGAAGAACGTCCTGGACAAGAAGGCCTTCGACCACGAGGGACTGATCTACGGAATGGGTCACGCCGTCTATTCCAAGTCCGACCCCCGCGCGGAGGTCTTCAAGAGCTTCGTGGAGAAGCTGTCCATCGAGAAGCACAGGCAGTCCGATTTCAAGATGTACAGCATCGTGGAGGAGATCGCACCCGGACTCATCCTCGAGAGGAGGAAGAATGCCACCAGCATCTGCGCAAACGTGGACTTCTACAGCGGATTCGTGTACGACATGCTGGACATCCCGAGGGAGCTGTACACCCCCCTCTTCGCGATCGCGAGGATCGTCGGATGGAGCGCACACAGGATGGAGGAGCTCATCACCTCCAACAAGATCCTCCGCCCCGCCTACGTCAACATCGACACGGAGAAGGAGTACATCGACCTGGATGACAGGGAGTGAGGCCTCCGGCCCCTCCCTTCACAAACACCTTTTCCCGTTTTCCAACACATCCATCGGTCGCCTTCGGATACATCCCGTTGGATCATCGATATGTCCCATTGAAATCACAAGACGTCGAATGGATGGAAGAACGAGGTTGGAAACCAACATCGAGACGATTGGTATGAAAGAGGATTGACGAGGTGGCGCAAACCGCCACCTCTTTCGAAAAACGATTTCGATCACACCAGTGTCATCATCGGGTTGAGGGAGTTACCGTCGTGAGCCACCATCCTGAAACCCTGCCCCTGATAGTAAGGGACGAGTTCGTCACGACAATCCAGACGGACCATCCTGCAGCCGACGTTCATCTTGGAGTTCTGAATCCTTCTCATGGCCACCCTGATGAGTTCCGCACCCAGCCCCTTGGGGGCATCGACTGAACGGGAGAGTTGACCGATGAGGTAGCTCTGGGCTACCCCTGTACGGGAATCGACATTGATCTGCCTCTGAACATTCCTGGATAATAGGGTGTCATCGGGGATCCTCATGCATTTGATGCTCAGGGAGACGTAGCCGAGGATCCTCATGTCCGGAGTCATGGCGATGAACGTCCTCGAAAGATCCCTCTTCTCCATGGGGATCGCTTTGATGTGGAGGAAATCCTCCGTATCCGACTCCCTCACGCTTCTGTATTCGGACAATATCGCATCCAGGTCCCTCTCCTGGTATAGAGATATCAATTCGGACAGGGCCATGACCGAATATCCTGCATCGCCATTCATGGATCCTCCGGGGTTTCGTCGTTTCCCTCATCCAATCTTCTGATTTTGACGTTGTGTTCCTCCTCATATTTCTGGATGAACGCTTCTATTTCCTCCCGAGTTGCCATATGAAAATTGTCCGGTCCCTCGCAGGTCCAAAAACGACCCTCCTCGATGAGCGCCTCCAGATTGGCGGCTGCCTCGGGGGTGTCGATTACCATATCCGTGAAGAATGATTTCGTAGCCATGGTTTCACATATCCTTGTTTTTATCAGTACTTGACTTTATTGCATTTATCAATCATATCCAACAGGTTGGAACCGGAACGGCGATGGGTGACGACGTACGGATCGCCACCTCCGACCGTGTCCGTTCGGATCACACCAGTGTCATCATCTGGTTGAGGGAGTTACCGTCGTGAGCCACCATCCTGAAACCCTGTCCCCGGTAATAGGGGACGAGTTCATCGCGACAGTCGAGACGGACCATCCTGCAGCCTACGTTCCTCTTGGATCCTCTTATCTCGCCGATCGCCACCCCGATGAGTTCCGCACCCAGACCCTTGGGGGCGTCGGCGGAACGGGAGAGCTGTCCGATGAGATAGCTCTGGGCGACCCTTGTGCGGGAATCTACGTTGATCTGCCTCTGAACATTCCTAGATAATAGGGTGTCATCGGGGATCCTCATGCATTTGATGCTCAGGGAAATGTAGCCGAGGATCCTCATATCGGAAGTCAAAGCGATGAAGGTCCTGGAGAGGTCCCTCTTCTCCATTGGAATCGCCTTGGTATGGAGGGAATCCTCCGTATCCGATTCATGCACACTCTTGAATCCGGAAAGGATGTCGTTCATCCCCTCCTCCCCATATTCAAGAATCATCTCGGACAGAGACACGATTCCATAGAGGGTTCCGGAGCTCATGGTTCCTCCGAATCCGCCTCATCGTTTCCGTTCAACCTTCTTATTCTGATATCGTGTTTTCTCTCATAGTTCCTGACCATCTCCTCAAGCTCATCCATGGTGATTTCATGAACGTTCTCGGGCCAGTCGATATCGGTCAGGCGACCCTCCTCTATGAGCGCTTCCAGATTGGCGGCAGCCTCGGGGGTGTCGATGACCATGTCGGTGAAGAATGATTTCGTAGCCATGGTGTCACATATCCTTGTTTTTATCACATACTCAAATATACTACAATACTGGATTTTATGAATCGGAAACGGTCACTGTCGGGGACGTGTGGACCGTCGTCTCCGACAGATTCCCGTTTGAATCACACCAGTATCATCATCTGGTTGAGGGAATCACCGTCGTGAACCACCATCCAGAAACCCTGCCCTTGGTAGTAGGGGACGAGTTCATCGCGACAGTCGAGACGGACCATCCTGCAGCCGACGTTCATCTTGGAGTTCTGAATCCTCCCCATGGCCACCCTGATGAGTACCGCACCCAGCCCCTTGGGGGCGTCGGCGGAACGGGAGAGCTGTCCGATGAGGTAGCTCTGGGCTACCCCTGTACGGGAATCTACGTTGATCTGCCTCTGAACATTCCTGGACAACGGGGTGTCTTCGGGGATTCTCATGCATTTGATGCTCAGGGAGACGTAGCCGAGGATCCTCATGTCGGAAGTCATGGCGATGAAGGTCCTGGAGAGATCCCTCTTCTCCATTGGAATCGCCTTGATATGGAGGAAATCCTCCGTATCGGACTCCTTGACGCTACGGTATTCGGAAAGGACCTTTGCCACATATTCCTCCGTATGACGGGCAAGGAATTCCGATAACGGATGAACCCGATAAACCACATCAGAGTTCATGCCTCTCCTCTTTCCTTTTCGCCAGGATTTCCCTCTCCCTCTCGAAGAACTCCTTGAAATCCTCCTTGTGTTCCTCCTCAAACCTCCTGAAGAAGGCCTCGATGTCCTCATCCGTGGCCATGCGGTAGTTCTCTGGCCAGTCGATGTCGGTCAGGCGACCCTCCTCTATGAGCGCCTCCAGATTGGCTGCGGCCTCAGGGGTGTCGATGACCATGTCGGTGAAGAACGATTTCGTAGCCATGATATCACCTATGTGTGCAAAAATACATTGTAGTACTTAAAATAAATGGAGTGCGGTCATGTTACCCGCCCATCGCCCCTCCACCGGAAACGGATGATGAGGAAAACGGGACATACGATGCATCCGACCCGCTCCGCAACCGGACAACCGACGATGGAAAGACGGGATTCCAGGAGAAAACAACACCCGGACTTCCATTGGAACCGGGACATGCCCAGACCGGACCCCGATGGGAGGGGGACGGCATCGGCCACGGCGGAGAAGGATCCCACGGCTTCCATTGGAACCCGTCACGGACACCGGCGATGGAAAACAGCAATAAACACCACGGACAATCACCCGCGCATGTTCGGCAAGGCAACCTCCAAAGACGTCATCGGAAGGGTCGAGAAGGCCCTTCGCAAGAGCAAACTGAAGTACCAGGTCAAGGACGAGAGGACCGTGGTGCTCAGTGCCATGGGCGACGACCTCCCCATAGGGATGCTCATCCTTGCCGACGACGACAACAGGACCATGAACATCTACTGCTACCTGATGTTCGACATCCCCGAAGAGGCCCGCTACGACCTCATACCGCAGTTGAACACGCTAAACAACAGCATCAACAACGGCGGCTTCTACATGGCCGACGGGGAGCCCAAGATCTACTTCAGGATCGTCCAGAGCTACTTCGACAAGGCGCCCTCGGTGGACCTGATACAACACCTGATAATGATAGCGTTCCGCACCGTGGACGTGAACGACGGTCCCCTCAAGGCGATGGTGCCGAAGGAGGCCGTGGTGGACCCCCACGACATCATGTACCTCTGAAGGTGATCAGCCGATCATCCTTTTCACAGGGACGTACGCCTCGCGGAGGGTGTCGTCGTCCAGCTCCACCTCGACGGACATGTTCTCCATGCAGTCGACCACCGAACGGAGGTCGATCATCTTCATGGAGGGGCAGACGATGGTGTCGATGAAGTGGAACCTCTTCCCGGGGACCTCCCTCTCCAGCCTGGCCTTCATGCCGACCTCCGTGAGGACGATGACGTCCTCGGAGGGGGTGTCCCTGGAGATGCCGATCATCTTCTCGGTGGATCCGATGACGTCGGCCAGTTCGAGGACCTCGGTCCTGCACTCGGGATGGGCGATGACGGGTGCGTCGGGATACCTCTCCTTCAGGTCAAGGACGTTGCGGACGGTGACGGAGTTGTGCATGGGGCAGAACCCGTTCCAGAGGACGATGTACTTGTCGGGGCACTTGGATGCCACGTAGGTCCCGAGGTTCCTGTCCGGGACGAAGAGGACCTCCCTCCCTTCCAATCCGGAGACCACGTCGACGGCGTTGGACGACGTGCAGCACACGTCGAGGAGCCTCTTGGTGTCGGCGGTGCTGTTCACGTAACCCACGACGACCGCGTCGGGGTGGCGCTCCTTCACACGGGCGAGCTGTTCGGGGTCGCACATCTGGGCCATGCTGCAGATGGCCTGGGGCTCCGGGATGAGGACGGTCTTGTCGGGATTCAGGATCTTGGCGGTCTCCGCCATGAATGTGACTCCGCAGAAGACGATGACGTCCGCATCGGTCTCGGACGCCTTTATAGCCAGACCCAGGGAGTCGCCCACGAAATCGGCGACCTCCTGCACCTCCGCGGTGCAGTAGTTGTGCACCAGGATGACGGCGTTCAGACGTTCCCTTAGCTCCGCGACACGGGCCCTCATATCTTCCATGGGACCCATCCAACATTAGCGTCTATTTATATTTGATTGGAGGACCCGCCGTGAGCCAGACATGGGAAATCCCTATATCCGATGCACGTATCGTGGAGGACATGACAGACGGAGACAGGGGTGCCATGGGACGTTTTGCATGCACCCGGCGCGAGAGGGCGATTTTCGAAGCGGGCATCAAGATGGCCACCATCTACCACCAGTTCGTGGGCACCCCGGTGAACCAGAACACCGTGGAATCCCTGGAGAGGGTGATGTCCGAGGCCATCTCCGTGCAGCCCTACGTGGAGTCCGCCGTCGTCAGGGTGGACAGGGACGTGTTCAACCCCCTGGAGGACAGGTACTGCTACGTGTCGCTGACCGGCGACATGATCGATGCTGTCGTGGTCGTGGCCGTTGGTCCCGTCAGGGTCACGGCGGAGATGCGTTACGACGAGGAGATGGAGTATCCCCTCATGTACGTGTCCGGAATCGAGGAGACCGGGTGATCCCTGAAAGGGGACACGGGAAAAAGTCGAACCATTGTTTATATATTTAAAAGGATATACCCGTATCATCCGACTCCAACCAGCTGGAATATTCATGATTACGGACATCAAAATCGGAATTACGGGACTCCCCGGCTCGGGGAAGACCTATGCGCTCCTCAGGGTGATCGAGATGCTCAAGGAGGAAGACATAACCCTCGGAGGGATGATC
>JAFVZY010000077.1 GCA_017507885.1 Candidatus Methanomethylophilaceae archaeon
ACGGTGGCGAGTGCACCGGCGTTGCAATGGGTCATGAGCTTCATGCCGTCCTCGATGAGCTCTGCTCCGTACTCGCCGATCTTCGTGCACTTGTCCACCATCATCTGCGCGTAGGCATCCGATGCCTCGACGGGATCCCTTCCGGCGGACAGCTCCGCGGTCATGTAGTCGACGGCGTAGAACAGGTCGTTGGCGGTGGGTCTGGCGGCCTTGATGTCCTTCGCGGCCTGCACCAGGTCGCATCCCTTCAGCGCGGCCATGCACATGGCGTATGCGGCGGTGGCGCCGATGGAGGGTGCCCCGCGGGTGGTCATGTTGCGGATCGCCTCCGCTATGTCCCTGTAGTCGTCGAAGTCCTTGAGGACGATCCCTGCGGGAAGCTCCCTCTGGTCGATCATGACGACCCTGCCGTCCTCGAACCACACGGCCCTGAGGTCGCGCTGTTCCCCGTCGATGTATGCCTTCATTCGAAAAACTCCTATGGGGTACGCGATGCAACCCATCGATATAAAAAAGAGGTGCAAAACCCCAAACTCCGTGGAATGCTTCGGACGTGTCGAAGTAAATTGGCATATGGTTTTAAAAAGGGACATCATTCGAAGATATCGATTTACTTGAACGACGGACCTTTAACGGAATTCGAGCTGTACTATACGAAGAAAGGACTCGTGCAGGTCTCAAACGACGTGCGCAGGGCCATTCTGACCGCACTCAAGGACAGGGACATGACCCTCACGGAGCTGGCCCGTTTCATGGGTAAGGCGCAATCGACCCTGTCTGTCCATCTGGAGAAGATGCTCGCCGACGATCTCATCGCGTGTCGCGAGGATCCGTCCGACAGCCGCAGGAAGATATTCTCCCTCGTGGCCGTCAGATTCGCATACTCCAAACCCCCGTCCGAGGAATCCATGGGGATGATCCTGGGTTCCATATCCAAGGTGGTGGACGATCCCGTGAAGGTCCGTGACGCCATGATCCGCTACATGTTCCTCGGTCTCGACAGTCTGGGGCTCTGCGTGGAGCCGATGTCCACGATCCTGGGTGCACTCCATGCCATGGCGCTCAACGGTTCCCTTTCGGGGGAGACCTTCGAGGACACCGTGTCCAACGCCAGGGACTATTACGCCAGGATGGGCATCGGCGAGGTCAGCATCTACTCCCTCACGCCGTTGACCGTCGTATTCAAGGACGAAATGACCCTCACGGAGGATTCTGCCAAGGCCCTCGGCGGTTACGTCGCGGGATTCATGATGAAGGTCCTGGAGGATGCGACCGACAAGTCGTACCACATGATCCACAGCGAGGTCTACGGCACCGGCTACAACTACTTCAAATTCACATTGGAGCCCCTGCCTCCCCACGGGACGGTGGCGGAGCCCAAGGACAAGAACGTCCAGTGATTTTTTTTACTGGAAACGGGGCTCGAAGGTCAGGAGGGCCCCGTTTCCGAGGACCTCGCAGTCCCTGAGTTCCATCTTCACGCCCTTGTCGGCGATCCATCCATCCCCGTCGCACGGGGTGGGTGCACCCGCCCCGCCGATGACGAGTCCCCCGACGAACACGGAGTACCTGTCGACGATTCCGGCTTTGAAGAACGATGCGATGGTCCTTCCCCCGCCCTCCACGAGGACGTTCTCGATGCCGATGTCCTCGGCGAGCTGTTCCATCACATCCTCCAGGTCGATCTCGTCCCTGCCGGAACGGATGATCTCCTCGCAGTCCCATTCCCTGTCGCAATCCTCCAGGGTGACCATGACTGTGGGCGCCCTGTCGTCCAGGACGAGTGCATCGTCGGGGGTCCTTCCATGGGGGTCCAGGACGATGCGGATGGGATTGGTGTCGTAGTCCCCGTCCTTGAACGTTAGATGGGGGTCGTCCGCGATGACGGTTCCGACGCCCACGAGTATGGAGTCGTACTTCCTGCGGAGGTTCTTGACCCTGGACTTGTCCTCGTCGGAGGATATGCGGACCTGGGTGCGGTCCTCTCCAGCGATCTTTCCGTCGGCCGACATTGCGCAGTTTACGTGGATGAAGGGTCTCATGAACTGTCTCCCGGTGTGACTGTGAACTTGTAGATGTTGTTCCTCCTCTCCACGCCGAACTTCACGTCCAGGAACGATTCGAGGGTATCCATCTGACTGAGAAGGTGTTTGCTGATGCGCGAGACCGAGAAGCTGCTCTTCCCGTCGGCCATGGCCATGTACGGCAGGAGCTGGTCCGCAGTGTGGACGTCCATGGTGGCCCCGCTGTTGATCTCCCTGATGAGGTCCAGGGCTGCATCCTCGCCCGCTATGTCTGCGGTCCTTCCGCGGGACGTGAGGGCGTTGCTTCCCAGCATGCCGTTGTCGAACTCCGCCACCAGGGCGATTCCCGCACCGCGGGAGTCTCCCTCGGTCTTCTGGATCTCGATGTCCACGTCCGCCAGAGGGGACAACGCGTTCTCGCATCCCTCCGCGATCTCCTTGGTGATCCAATCCGGGAGGCGTTGGCTGAAGCAAACACCGCGGATGGCCCTCAATTCCCCCAAATCGTCCAATTGCAACGGGCTGATCCTGCCTATGGGGTTCAATGTGGCCATCACGCGGCCGCCTCCCTGTGGATAGAACCCGCGATCGAGGATGTGGGCGTCCGCATGGATGCCCATCCTCCTCATCAACGGGAAAAGGAGATGCTGGTACGAGTCTATGGGGGGTGCCCACATGACGTTGGTGCCACCGCTGATGTCCATGGTGAGCCTTTCCTTGTGGTTGCGGGCCGCCAGAAGCATGGCCTGCAACACGAGGCTGACGCTCCCCGCGGTTCCGATGTTCATCTGGATGTCGTTGACCTCCTCGTCCCCGGGGATGAAGTAGAGTTCCCTGGAACCTATGACGTTGCCCTCGACCTTGGATCCCGCCATCATCGCGACCGCGTTCACGGCCGCACAATGCTGTTTCGACAGACCGTTGGTCGGTCTGTTCTCCCTGATGCGGGTCAGACGGGTCGGTATGCCCGTGACCGTGGCCATGGCAACGGAGGTGCGGACCATCTGTCCTCCGCCCTCTCCCCTGGATCCGTCTATCTCCACTGTTTCCATTGTTTCCTCAATTATAGAGGTGGTTAAAAACCTATTCGGAATCCTGACGACCGTTTCCCGCAGGGTGCATGATGGAGAAGAGATGGTGCGATTGCCGGGAATCGAACCCGGGTCAGAGGCTTGGGAAGCCCCCGTCCTAACCGCTGGACTACAATCGCTCTGTTCCGTGTATCCTCCTTTTCCTATTTTATTCTTTTTCGGGGTTGTTCCGAACAGGATTTTTATAGATGGTCCACATCAGTGAGGTTGCGGACCCGTGGTCTAGGGGTTATGACGTCGCCCTTACAAGGCGAAGGTCGCTGGTTCAAATCCGGCCGGGTCCACCATTTTCCCGTTTTCCAATCCGATCATTTTGTGTAAAAACTGCTCCAGTCGTCCCACATCAGTTAATTTTATATACTCTGCAAGGGATGGTTGGATTATGCATCCATGGCGGTTCGGGTCCCGTCTTTCATCCTCCTTTCAGGGATCCGCCCGTGGCGTGGGTGCAATTTTCTCCTCTTGACGGTCGGGGGACCTTCACTTCCCCCAGACCCGTCCATATGAGCCAGGTTTTTTATACACCGAGTTCATGTGGCGGTTCGCGGACTCGTGGTCTAGGGGTTATGACGTCGCCTTCACACGGCGGAGGTCGCCGGTTCAAATCCGGCCGGGTCCACCATTCCATTCTCACCCCACCTTCATATTATAATCATGGTCGGCATACCCCGTCCCGATAATCATGACCGATCTACCAGATATCCAGACCACCGAGGAGGGTCGCCAGTACGAGAAGAACGTCATGCTGGTCCTCCAGGGTGAGAAGAAGGACTATCCGAGCTATTTCGGAGGAATGAAGGTCGCCTCCGGAAACGAGTTCAACGTGTTCAGTCCCATCGACGATTCGATCAAGTTCGGGATCTTCCAGGAGCCCGAACCCGGTATCATGATAGAGGCCGTGACAGTCGCGCTCAAGGCCCACGACTCCTGGTCCATGAAGACCCCCTCCGAGAGGGCCGCATACTTCGAGAAACCCCTGGAGATGATCAGGCTCAGAAGGCTGTTCTATGCCGCCATGGTCACCGTCAGTTCGGGGATGGTCCGCGAGGACGCCCTTCTGGAGGTGGACCGCCTCATCGAGGTCATGGAGAAGGCCATCCAGGATGCCAAGGCCGCGTCCCGCATGAGGTCCGTCGGCGTGTGGGCCGTCATCAGTGCCCACAACTCCCCCTTCGCATCGCCCGTGGGACATGCCGTCGCCGCAATGATCGCCGGGAACACCGTCGTCATGTGCCCCTCCAAATACTGTCCCAACCCGGTATACGCGTTCTACGACCTGATGGAGAAAGCCGGAATCCCCGACGGTGTGTTGAACCTCGTCGTCGACAGGAAGGATGCCTCCACCGAGGAGCTCGCCAACGACATGCGTGTCACCGGCATCGCCGCATCCGGTTCCGGGGACAGGCTCGAGGACCTCATGTTCCTCCAGGTGGACGACGAGTTGAAGTTCATCAACGAGATCAAGGGCATGAATCCCGCCATAATCTACCGCCCCTCCGACATGAAGTCCGTCGTCAGGGACGTGATCGACTCCGCCTTCGCCTACAGCGGGCAGCGTCTCCACTCCTGTTCCAAGGTCATCGTCACCGCCGACGACCAGCAGAGGTTCATGGATCTTCTCGTGGAGAACATGAAGGACCTGAGGGTCTCCGACCCGGTCAACGACACGACCTTCACCGGACCCGTCATCAGTGCCGCGGCCGCCAAGGAGTTCACCAGGCTGGAGAACGAGAACGCACCCTACATCGTCATCAAGGCACCCCTGTGCAGGGACATGGACGGTGTCAACTACGTCTCGCCCATAGTGGTCTCGGGACTCGATGACGAGAACGACCTCAACTTCATGGATTCCGGTCTGCCCATCCTGAACGTCAAGGTCGTGCAGGATCTCGAACAGGCGTTCCTGGAGATCGAGGACACGGAGTGCGGACTGTCCGCAGGCATATTCACAAGGGATCAGAAGGTCGTCGAGCGTTTCAAGAACGAGGTCGATGTGCCGTTCCACTACGTGAACTGCAGCAGCCGCACCATCCCGCCCGCATACCGTGCGGACCTCAGGTACTTCACCGCCTGAGGGTCAAACCATGATCACGTCCACGGCCGCTCCCTTCGCGAGGGCGGCCAGGGACATCATCTCCTTTTTCGAGAAAGGTTTCGTCCCCGCCACGGTGGGGTTCCTGCATTTGGCCGGGTCGAACGGAAGGAGGACCAGCCTCTTACAGCTGTGGATGACCTCCATCATGTCCTTCATGGACTGCTCCGACACCCTGCCCGGAATCATGGTCAAGGTGATCATGTACGGGCATCCCGCATCGGTCAGGAGTTTTATGCAGTCCCTCTGTTCCTTGTCCGGGGTGGAATCCATCACGAAATTGACAAAATTGATGTATCCCGCACCCACCAGGTCGTCCAGGTTGCGGAATCCGCGACCCTCGGTGACCAGAATCATGTCGAGGTTGGGTTGTTTCACGTTCTTGATGACGGTGTAGAGGTCGTCGATGTTCAGAGGGTCGTTGTCCTCCGATGCGATGGCCACCCCGTCCAGGGATTCCCTGTCCTCGCGAATGGTGTTCGCGACTTGTATCAGGCTGACGCCAGCACCCTCCCCGTCGGAGACGTAGATGACGGACAGGTATTGTCCCGGGCACATGGTCGTGTTGATGCGAGAATACTTCGTAACGAACATAACTGTTGAAAATCGTAGTTTATGTATAAAAAATGTTACTATGTTTTGGGTATGTGAAGCATCTTGTAGGGAATACCCAGCATCAGAAAATGGCCGGTTGTTGGTTGCTACAAAGTGTATTCACGATGTCGCATCCATCCATGTTCAGGTCGTCGAACAACACGTAATCGCAACCCCTCGAATAGGCCACGGTGGCCAACGCGATTGCGAACTCCCCGGAGGACACCCTGAGGAAGGAGGTCCCGTCCAGTCCGTCCATCCCGTGGATGTGGACGAGGCGTTCGAGCGTCGTGAACGATTCTAGGACGCCCTGCATGTCCTGGCAGTCCAGCATGACGGAGGTCCCTTCGGACCCGACCGTTTCCAGGTTGTATGCGATCTCCTGCACGGTCCTTCCGCGTACGATGGCATGACCGCCCCCCATATCGGCGATGGTGCGGAGTCCGCACTGGTTCGAAAGGTCGGTGTGACAGAGCCACGTCCTTTCCGATTCCATGTTCCCCATGGTGATGAGCAGGGATGCGCAATCCCTGGTCTCGATCATGATGTCGCGGTCCCAGAATTCGGCTACGGTGTCCACCGCCCGGGCGAGACTCTCGATCGAACCCGAATCCCCCTTCACCAGGATCCCCCTCATGTTGGGGTGTTCGGCGGCCAGTGCGGTCAGACGGGAGAGACGTTCGATGAACGCCCCCTCGTCCAATGCGTCGCTTATGGATAGTGCGAAGGACCTCATGGTATCACAACCCTCCAAGTTCCTCTCCGTAGAACACCGCGGAATCCGCCGCGGTGGTGCTTCTGACGATGACGATGTCGGCGCCGCAGAGCATGGCGCACAGTGCACTCTCGCTCTCATACAGTCCGCCGTGGGCCTCGTCACGACAATGGATGTTCCAGGAATCCGTCACGTCGCAGATCAGAGGGTACGAGGAATCCCCCTCTCCGGACACCCCTTCCGCACGTATCGCGGACAGCATCCCCTCCTTCTCCCCCACATCCTCCCCGAAGGCGAGCGTGGAGTGGACCATCACGCTCCCCGTCAGGCGTGCCGATGATCCGATGCGCTGTTCCGCAGGTATGGATACCACATGGGATCCGACGCGTCCGGACATCGATTCCGTGACATCCGTGTCGGGACACATGAGAATCAGGATGGAGTCGTCCACCGCATCGGCCACGGCCCCGTACACCTCCGCATGGTTCCCGGATGCGGACACCATGATCGGCATGAAGGTGGCGTCGGAGGTCATCCTTACGAGGGATGCGGCCTGTTCAGGGTCGTCTCCGACCCTCATGAGCACGCCGTCCGCCCCCAGACCCCTCCATGCTATGGCCCAACCCAGGGGGTCCTCCGACATTCCGGAGAAGATCTCCGGCAACATGTCGGGGCGCCCCTCGGCACGCGCCCAGACCTCCCCGAAGACGGGGGGCCTGATCCTCCCTGCACCATCCATGGCCAGGAACGGCAGGGTGTGCGCCCCGCCGACGATGTAGTCCCCTCTGCCGATCCTGTATTCGCGCATGGGGGTTCCTTCCGGACGGGATGTGCAGGGAAGATCCATGTTATCAGGCTATTTCCTTGAATTCCACGATTCCGAACTCGCCGTTCAGCTTCCCGAGGGCCTCCTCCAGTTTCACACGGAGTTCGTCCGGGGCGAATTCGCATTTGCCGACATCCATGAAGAGTTCGAGGTTCATGGACTGGTAGCAGACCTTGATCTTGCTGAAGACTGAGATTAGGTTGACGTTCCATCCGGCGATGACGCTGAGGGCCTGGGTGATGGCACCGGGGCAGTCGGGTATCGAGAGGGAGGCCTTGACGAGGTTGGTTCCCTCCTTGAAGAACGTGATGGACATGACCCAGGTGTCGGCATCCATGGTCATGAGGACCAGTTGCCCGTCCATGTCGGGGAGGATGTCCCCGTAGGTCTCCGCGATGTCGAAGCATCCGTCGGTGATGGTCGACGGGTATCCGCGTCTCAGTTCGGTCTTTCCACCCTCGCTGTGGTTGGATTTGAAGAGCCTTCCGATCTCCGCGGGTTTGATCTCGATCATTATGATCTTGGATACCGAGGGGTCGTCCGCGGATTTCAACGATTTGAACGAGTCGGACAGGAGGTCGCCCTCTCCGGCGAAGTTGAGGTCGGCCATGAGCTTCCAGACTATCACGGTGTCGGAGATCCCGTTGAGCGATACGGAGTTCAGGACGTTGATCCCCTTGGAGGCGAGGAATTCCGCGGCCTGTGCGCTGGAGCCGGGGACGTCGTCGAGATACATGGTGATGTGGGACAGGGTGCGGTAGTTCTCCTGCGGGAACATGGAAAGCATGATCTCGTAGTCCTTGGGACCCTGCTCGGGGTGCTTGAAAAGGGTGCTGTAGACGCATCCCCCGTCTACGATTCCCATGGCATCGGACATCCAGTTGTCAATCTTTATCGACGATCCGTCGACCTTAGCGTATTCCCAAATCTTCATAGGAGGCCTCGGCCCGAGATATGGTCCCTTCGATATAAATCTTGTAAGACCCCGTGTCAGGGGAACCTCTGGTTCTTGGGGGACGTGAGGGGCTGGGTCCAACACGGTTCCTCGATGTTCCTGTGTCCCAGGTCCCTGCGTATGTTGGCCACGCTGCCGCCGTCCGAGGGGTCCGACGCGATCCTTCTGATGTCGTCCGACCTTCCGGTGCAACGGGACTCCATCCCCGACATGTGCAGTGCGGAATCCATGAGGTCCGCGGCCTCGTTGAGCAGTTCCTCCACCTTCCGGAGGACCGCAATCCTTTCGGAATCGTCCATTCTCAGAACCTCCTGTTGACGGAGTATCTCGCGGGTCTCCCCATGTTCCCCCTGACGGTGTATCCGCATTGGGGGCATTTCCTCATGAGCTCCACCATCCCGCCGTCCAGGGTCATGTTCCTGACCGATTTCAGTTTCTCCCTGCACACGGGGCATTTCTCGCCGGTGCCTGTGACCGACGATGCGGAATAGCTGATGGAGACCGTGAACAATCCCCTTCTGATCCCCACCCTGCGGATGCGTTCGGCCCCCGCACGGTAGTCTCCGTTCATCCCCTTCAACTCCTCCACGACAAGTCTGCACAACTCCGTCTGGGAGTGGATGTGCGGATTCCTCACAAGGACGTTGCCTATCGCCTTGGAGATCTCTCCCTCGGAGGGGATTCTGTAGCTCATGTCCCACCGTATGTAGGGTTCACGTTATTATCTCTGCGTTCCTCCGAGGGCAAGGTTTATGGCATAGCCTCGGGATGTCCCGATGGCGCGGGGGTAGCCGAGTCGGCCAAAGGCGCGGGACTTAAGATCCCGTTCTTAGTGATTCGAGGGTTCGAATCCCTCCCCCCGCACCATGCGTCCGTTCAGTTCTTCAGTCTGACCTTCCCACGGTTGTTGACATAGTTCACCAGGTTCATCCCGGTGAGTTCCACGCTGGATGGCCCGGAACGGACGTAGAACAGTTCGGTTTTGCCCTCCTTGAGGAACACGGCCTTTCTGGTGGGGTCGCATTTGACCCTGAGCACCAGGCGCCCCTCCTCCATCTCGATGAGTTTGAAGTTGATGTAGGGCAGGAAGCTGTTGCCGATGGTGCTGGCGATCATGTTGGTGAAATGGAGGTTCAGCTTGTCCTCGTTCTCGAAGCTCTCGATGTCGATGCCGCAGACGGAACCGTCGTCGGAGACCCCGACGAGAAGGGTTCCGCCGTCGGAGTTCATGAAGGCCACGAGGGTCTTGAGCACGGCCTTCTCCATCCTCTTGTCCGTCTCCCCCGTCTGGAGGTTCGTCCTCAGGGTGGATTTGAATTCCAGTCTCTCGGACTCCCCGTCGTGGATCATCTCGAGGATGTCCATCCTCTCCCTGTCGGCGAGACCGAGGACGCCTGAATTGTCGTCGAGGAACTGGTTGACGGTGAGTCTGAACAGGGGGTGGTCCCTGTATCTGATGTACAGCAGGTTGACTATGATCGCGCCCAGGGTGACCCCGAGCATACCGTTCATGACCGTGTCCATCGGCTGCGGGGTGTAGATGGACCAGACCTTGGCGAGATAGTGTTGGGCCATCATCATGAACGCGTAGACGGACATCGCCACGGAGCTGGAGAATCCCGCGACGATCAGGGGGTTCTCGTCCCTGAGTCCGGGTGTGGATTTCATCAGGATGAACACCGCGATCAGACCCAGTAGGGCGAGGTTGATTCCGGACACTATGCTGGAGACCATCACAAGGGCCCAGGACCCGTCTCCGAACACCCTGGTGGCCAGTCCCAGGTAGAACGACAGGATCATCAGGAGCATGGTCGCAGGGGGGATGTTTATCGCCTTCCTGTCGCTGACGACGGCGGCGATCAGGATGGCCATGAACGGGACGGTGAGCACGAGGTCGCCGCTCTCGCCGGCGTACAGGCCGATGGCGACGACCACGATGGTGGCGACCAGGGCCAGGATGTACAGTCCGGTCGGCGTGTCCCTCCATCCCTTCCTCTTCTCGGAGGGGGTTTCTTTATTCATACGACCGGAATCGCGTTTCACTTTATAATCTCGTGAACCCCTTCGATAACACCAATGTCGAAACAATGAGGGACAATTATATAAACATGGACGTATGTCATGGAATCGTGCAGGGGATGACGGCCCCGAAGGGCCGAGTACCTTGAGGGTACCAGTCATAATGGTCTTATGACCAATCGATAACAATCGACAGGTTGCCGATTGTTATCTCCATCCGGAATCCTCCATTCCGGTACCTTTTGAAGGTAAACACATATTCGCCTCCTACCGAAACATGGTTCCGTGGCAGTCGGGGAGTACCAGTCCCTGGTTGACCACGGACTTACCATTCCAGTATTTATGTATGGATGTTGTTATATATTAATGTAATCACGTGAGTACAGGATTTTTTTATGGATGTTGAAATTATCCCTCGCCATCCTCCGATTGTCCGGTTGAAAAAGCTCGTATGAACCGTATTCTCCCCGCCATGGCACTCTCGCCACTGTTATATTACGGGCGCGAGTTTATATACGCTATCGGGTTTCGAGGCCCTACTGGAGTTATAATCTTGGCTGGTCAAATCAAAAAGAACAAGGTCGTCGTCGGCACCCGTTCCCCGTCAACCGGTGGGGACAACAAGCCCGGACCCAACAGCAACAAGAAGGGAGGAAGCGGCAAGCCCCGCCCCAAGGAGTCCACCAAAAGGCAGGCTATGCTGAACACCCACAGGATAAATCCCTTCAAATACGATATGAACGAGATCCTTTCCGCGTCCTCCATGGACCCCTCGAAGGCATCTTCGTTCCTTGCAACCGTCATCGCCAAGGCATCCCGTGTCTCCACCAAGGATGCCAAGGAATTCGTCAAGACGTTCCTGGATTCCGGGGACCTCACCAAGGACGAATACGACCGCATCAACAAGCTTCTCGACAGGTACAGCAAGTTCCGTTGAGGGCTTCACATGAGATCAGCCCAGCTCGAACCCAGAAGGGTCTTCGTCCTCCGTCTGGAGGACGGGGAGATCCTTCACGAGGTGGTCGAGTCTTTCTGCGAATCGAACGGCATAGCGTACGCCACCGTAACGGCCACGGGCGGCGTGGATGCCGGTTCGTATTTCACCGTCGGCCCCCGTGCTCCTGTGGGGGACACGATAGAACCGTTGACGCACACCCTTTCCGAACCCTGCGAATTGACCGGCACGGGTACGGTGTTCCCCGATGCGGACGGGAATCCGATCATGCACATGCACGGATCCGTCGGAAGGGACGGAAAATCGGTCACCGGTTGTTTCAGGAGGAGGATGGTCGCCTGGTTGGTCCTCGAGGTGGTCATTCAGGAGCTGGTCGGCTCCGGTCCCGTCAGGGAGGTCTCCGACCCGAGGATCGAATCCAAGCTTCTCGAGATCAGGTGAGTTTCATGGCAACAGAGGAAGTGCTTCGCAAGACGTTGAAGAACGCGGACGGTAAACCCTTCGTCAAATACAAGGGTCTGGAGAACAACTTCGTCCTGGAGGATTTCGAGATCATATTCGACGAGATCCAGAACGACAGGATGGGGCACACCTCCATGAGGGTAAGGGTTCCGATGAAGAGGGCGGGTTTCCCCGAGGACACCCATTCCACCGAATCCCGTGCCATCGCCCTCAGGGACCTGATAGCGAGGCGCTTCTGGGAATCCGCACGCACCCATGCCCGTTCACCCATACCCAAGACGGGCGGAGGGGAGGTGTACATGCCCCGTCCCGGCCAGGAGGTCCTGGAAAGGGCCTGCATACAGGTCACCGAATACCACGTGGAGGCCCGTTTCACCGCGGATCTGCCGTCGATAGGCAACAAGGTCTCCGCCACCGCGATGGAACTCCTGATATTCGGCAGAATCGCGACCATCGTCTCGGAGTCCATGCTGTATTCCGCATACAAGCAGTCCAAACTCTACAATCACCTGTTCACCGTGGAGAACGCCGATTACATCCGCTCGCAGTTGGATTCCAGGGGATTGACCGCATTCATCGCGGAGGGCTCCATCCTCCCCCGCAGGGAGGACGACCTCGCACCCATGACCGATGCCGTCCCATTCGGTTGCGATCCATCCCTCATGGTGGAGTTCGAGGTCCCCAACGGGGAGCCCGTCAGAGGTCTGGGGATCCCCAAGGGATTCACCGCGGTGGTGGGTTCCGGAGGTTCCGGCAGGTCAACCCTCGTCGACGCCCTGTTCGCAGGGGTGTACGACCACATCCCCGGTGACGGGAGGGAGTACGTGATCTCCGCATCCGATGCGTCCTTCGTCATCGACGAGAGGGGACGTCCCGTCAACACCGTCGACGTCTCCGCGTTCGTGGAGGGCGGTTCCAAGGTCCAGACCCCCCGTTCATCCTCCGCCATGTCGCAGTTCGCGTCCGTCTCCGAATCCATCGAGACGGGTTCATCCCTGGTCATCGTGGACGAGGAGTATTCCCACCCCACCGTCATCAGGAGGGGATTCCCAGGAACATCCTCCAGGGAGACGCCCCTGTCCGAACTCGGACACTCCATGGGCGAATCGGGAGTCTCGTTGATCATGGTCACGGGTGACGAATCCGCCGTAAGGTCCGCGGACCTCGTGTTGATGATCGACGATTTCCGTGTGGTCAGGGCGGATGTCGAATGCACACCCGGCAGGGCGGTGTTCGCCACACCCGCGAAGCGTTACCCCGTATCCAAGGGGATGTCCTTCGAGAAGAGCCGCAAGGAGGTCAGCACCTCCGCCGTATCCGTCAGGACGGTGGAGATCGGGGAGCAGAAGGTGGACGTCCCCATGGCGGGGTTGTTCGACATGTCCCAGACCCGTGCGGTGGCCGACGCCATAGCCATCGCGAAGGAACTCATGGACGGGTCCCGTTCGATGCTCGACGTGTGCACACAGGCGATATCCCAGATGAAGGCGGAGGATTCCGCACAGGACAGCGGTACCGGGATGCACCATGCATACCCGAGGCCGATGGATGTGGCCGCGGTTCTGAACAGGCATCCCGGACTGCTCGTGATAAGAAAGGATTGAAACGGGTTTCAACGGCGGTTGTTGCCGTAGCAGTCCTGCCAGTGGTTGAACACCTTGTCGGCGTACTGGCTCATATGGACCTGGTCCGCCTTGTTGTCCGGAACCACGAATCCCCTGATGGGGTATTCCTTGTCGCAGTAGGGGCACCTGACGTTGGGGCAGTTCTGACTGGCCTTGGGGCATGCCTTGCATGCGACGGCCCTGGACTGGAAGAGGCTGAACTCCCTTCCGCAGTTGGGGCACAGGTATCTGCGTGCGGCGACCTTCAGGTCGTTGTTGATCCCCGCGGCCCTCTCCTCGGGCGTGATCCAGATGGGTGCACGGGGCGAGAGGGGGGTGTTGTAGGAGGGTCTGTCGTAATCGGCCATCTTCAGATCCCCTTCGCCGCTTTGACGACTGCCCTGAGCTTGGTGTCGTCGTCGCATTGTTCGATCAGGGTTCCGGTGACGATCATGTCGGCACCCGCCTTTCTCGCGGCCTCTGCGGCTTCGGGGGTCCTGATTCCTCCTCCGATGATTACGGGGATGTTCACGGCCTTCTTGACCGCGGAGATCATCTCCGGGGGAACGGGCCTGTCCGCTCCGGATCCCGCTTCGAAATACACGAAGGACATTCCGTACATCTCGCAGGTCAACGCGTACGCGACCGCCGTGTCGATGTCGTCCTGTTTCACGGGAACGGCCTTTCCGACCTCCCCTACCTTCATTCCCGGCTCGACGATGACGTATCCCATGGAGATGGGCTCGATACCGAGTTTCTTGACGTAGGGTGCGGCGTACACCTGATATCCAACGACGAACTCCATCTTGGAACTGTTCATCATGGACATGAAGAAGAGCGCATCGACATCGGCGGAGAGCTCCTGGGGGCCACCGGGGAAGTGGATGGTGGGGAGTCCCGACGCCTCCTTGATGGCCAACGCGGTGGCCGAGAGGTTCTCTGAGGTGACTCCGGTGGATCCGCCGATCATGATCGCGTCGGTTCCCGCCTCCTTGATCCTGCGTGCGATCTCGCCGGCCTCCTGAGGGGTCTGCTTGTCCGGATCTATGAGTGCGAGATGCAGGGTTCCCTGGGGAATCCTGTCCAAGAGATACTGTTTGACCGTCATCATAATCACTTTTTTCATCCTCGGACGCGATTCTAAAGCCTTATCCAAGGTTCAATGGATGAGCATATACGGGTACTATAAAAACATCATCGCGGACGGAATATGTGGTAATGCCTGGACAGCGAACCGTGGACCCTTTGGAGGTACATGGCCTCCAACGTCATGGATTCGAAGGACACCTCGTGCGGCAGGACCACTCCCGCGCGTCCACCCTCGGACAGTACCCTGGGGATGGCCTCGCCCGCCCTCCTGTAGATGTCGTCGATGTTCTCTCCGCCGGTCTTGGTGGACCTTCCGTATGGCGGGTCTGTGCATACCGCATCGATTCCCGAGAATCTGTCGCCTATGGAACCTATGTCGAGCACCTCGAAGTCGTGGAGGTCGAGACCGTAGAACTCCATGTTCTCCTGGCATCCGATGACCATCTCCTCGTCGAAGTCCGATGCGACGGCCTTCATGCCCATCTCCGCGGCCTCGATGACGATCCCCCCGGTTCCGCAGAAGGGGTCCAGGACGGTTCCGCCCCTCTTCACGCCGGTGAGGTTGATCAGGGCGCGGGCGTACTTGGGGTGCAACGATATGGGTGAGAAGAACGGTCTCTCCCCGACCTTCCTCTTCTCCAGAAGGTCGGTCTCGGTGACCCTCTGTTCGATGTAGAGGTGGACCTTGTCGCACATCTGCATCCTGACCACGGTGTCGGGGTGTTTCAGGTTCACGTCGTTGTGCCTGGAGAGTATCCCCCCGACCTTCCTGATGATCCCCTGCGAATCCACATCCCTCATCATCCCCTCGAACCTCTTTCCACGGACCGCGAAGGTCCCTTCGGGGAGCACCGTGGATTCGATGTTGGAGACGTCGTCGGGGTCGTATTCGCCGATGTAGCGACCGATGCTGTGGGTCAATGCGATACGGTCGGCGATCGGGTCCAGGAACCTTTCATCGAATGCGGCCACCACATAACCGGGTCCGGAGGATACGATCTCGAAACCGTCTGTCTCTGCTTCGAGGCATCTCACGACCTCGGCACGGGGCATGTCCTTGGATTCACCGGACAGTTCGAAGAAGAATTGGGGGGTAGTCACACCCCCCTTTAGGTTTCAGTCCTTAATACCGTCTTCGGTGACGGTGAAGATCGCCTCTCCCTCGGGGAGGTTGGGCGAATCGATGAGTCTCGCGATCCTCTTTCCGGCCTTCCCCTTCCTCAGGTAGAGACGGAAGGTGGCGGTGTGTCCCACGATGTGGCCTCCGATGGGCCTGGTGGGGTCTCCGAAGAACGCGTCGGGCTTCGCCGCGACCTGGTTGGTCACCGCGATGACCGCGTTATTGACGGTTGCGAAGTTCAGCAGGTCGTGCATGTGGCGGTTCAGAATCTGCTGTCTCTCGGCGAGTGCACCCCTCCCCACATACTCCGCCCTGAAGTGCGATGTAAGGGAATCCACGATCAGGAGCCTGATCTTCCTGGTCTGTGCGAGTTCCATCGCCTTGTCCACCAGGAGGACCTGGTGCTGGGAGTTGAACGCCCTGGCGACGTGTATCTTGCTCAGGGTCTCGTCGGGATCCACTCCGAGGTAGTTCGCCATCTGGATGATCCTCTCGGGCCTGAACGTGTTCTCGCTGTCGATGATGACGACCTCGGAATCGAGTCCGCCCCTCTCCTCGGGGAGGGTGGCGTTCACCGCGAGCTGGAAGCAGACCTGCGTCTTGCAACTTCCGAACTCTCCGAAGAGCTCCACGATGGACTGGCTCTCCAATCCTCCGTTCAGGAGTTCGTCGAACGCCTTGGATCCGGTGGTCAGCTTCGTGACCGCCTTCCTCCTCTCCAGGATGTCGTTTCCGGTCTCGAAACCTCCGATGTCCGCGCAAAGCTTGGCACCCTCTATGATGTCCGCCGCCTTCTTCTCCCCGATCTCGCATGTCTCTGCGAGTTCCTTCGGGGAAGCAACAGCAATGGCCATCAATTCGTTGTATCCTGCTTCACGGAGTTTTTCTGCTATGGCTGGTCCTACTCCAGGTATGTCTTCAAGGGTTTTCTGGGCCATTGAAATTCCTCTGCGACGATGATTCCGCCGATGGTATTTAACCCGAATCCAGGGGTCACCGAATATGCCCGAAAGTGCGGATTCCCTCCCTGGATGTATCCAATCAAGGGAGGGGGCGGTGTCGACGCACGCCCTCCCATTTAAATAGAATGCCCTGTACGAGCGGGGTTCAGTGTCCGGATCCGCTTCCGGAGCTGTGTCTGTATTCGCCGTAATGGGGTGAATCCTCGGACAGAAGCATGGCCGAGAGGCGGGTGGAAGGCACGAAGTCGAACCATTCGTCGTACATGCGGGTGGTGATCCTGGCCACGAAATACCCCGTGATGAACGCGGAGACGACCGTTCCGATGCCGATGTCGACGATTCCACCCAGGAAAAGGATCCCCAGGGCGGCGGCGATGACCATGCACCCCACGTCGAAGCAGGTCTTCACGGTCTTGTACTTGATCTTGAACGTGTACACGACCTCACGGATGAATATGTCCACCGGAAGCAGGGGCAGATAGCACCTCATGAAGAAGGACACCCCGAAGAACAGGATGATGTGGGCGCAGACCAGGTAGATTATGTCCAATTCCAGGCTGTTGGGAAGGATCGCGAGGGTCGCTTTCAGTAACGACAGGAAAGCCCCGAATACGATGGATATCCCGAGTCCGAACAGGTAGCTGGGCTTTATCTTGTGGGATATGCACACGCATATGCCGAGGATGATCACCTGGTAGATGATGTTCCACGTTCCGAAATCCAGGACGGGGCACATGTAGTGCCACATCAGGGGTATCGATGAAAGGACGGTCACGCCGAATCCCGACTCGACGAACAGGCAGACCGCGAACGCCACGAGGAGCAGTCCGAGAAGCAGTGCCAATTCGCATGGGAAGCGTATTTTCTCCGTCATCGGGCGAACTGTAATACTCGTTGTTCTTCTTATTTTCGATTCCCACAGGTGTTTTCGGGGTGTTTCGGCCGTTTACACTTTTCCCGGGGCATAGGTTAAAAGCAACGGTATCCAATTTTCTGCTATGGCGAGGCCTTTGCCGACGGGCATGCAGAACTTCCGGGAATTGCGTGAGGGGGGGATATCCCTATGTCGACAAGACGGACATGATACCGCAGATTCTCGCCCAGGGGGCAAAGGCCTATCTTTACACCAGACCCAGGCGTTTCGGAAAGTCTCTGAATCTCAGTATGCTCGATGCGTTCTTCAATATGTAATACAAGGGCGACAATCCTTATTTCGAGGGGTTGAAGGTTTCAGATGCGGGAAAAGCCCTGCAACAGATCAAGGACAGGGACTACACCCACGGATGACCGGAAGGACCCTGCTGTACGGGATATCGTTCCGCAACAGGATGCCCCTGATCGTGTCCGAGGAGATGAATCCGTAATGTGGAAAATGGTGCGCCCCCTCTGATGGGGGTCGGAATGTGTTTTTCACTGATAGCTGCCGCGTCTCATCCTTTCGAGGGCGATCCTGATCCTTTCCACGGGTTCGGTGACGGTCATCCTGATGTAACCGTCGGCGGATTCGCCGAATCCCGACCCGGGTGTCACGATGATCCCCAGGTTGGCCATCTTCCTGGTGAAGTCGAATGACGGTTCCCCGCAATCGAACCACACGTAGAACGTTCCCTTGGGCATGACCACGTCGTATCCGAGTTCCCTGAGTCCCTCCACCAGGACCCTCCTCCTTTCGGCGTAGACCTCCATGTTCCCGGCGAGGACCTCCGGAAGTCCGCCGTCGTCCCCGTAGAGTTCCAACGCCCTGATCCCCGCCTTCTGGATGAAGATGGGTGCCCCCGAATCGATCTGACCTTTGCACTTCCTGAGTCCCGCGACGAGGTCGGGGTGACCCACCGCGTATCCGAGTCTGAACCCGGTCATGTTGAACGTCTTGGAGAACGATCCCAATTCGATGCAATCCGGTCCGGCCTGGAGCGCGGATGGCGACCTGTATCCGTCGTAGCACATCTCGGAGTAGGCGTTGTCGTAGCACATGATCGTGCCGTTCTCCCTGCACCAGTCCTGAACCCTCCTCAGATACTCCAGGTCGCATGTGGCCCCGGTGGGGTTGTTGGGGTAGTTCAGGTACAGCATCCTGGCGCCCTTGGGGCACTCGTCCAGATCCAGCAGCCATCCGTCCTCGGCCTTCAGGGGGACGAGGACGCAGTCCGCCTCGTTGAATGCCACGGATGCCCCCGAGTACACGGGATATCCCGGAGACGGGACGATGATGGTCTCGCCACGGTCGACGAAGGCCTGTGCGATGTGGAAGACCGCCTCCTTGGAACCGATCGTGATGCAGACCTGGGTGTCGGGGTCGATGTCGACTCCGAATCTCCTTCCGTACCATTCGGCGACGGCCACGCGGAGGTCCCTCTCCCCTGCGGACGTGGAATACTTCTGGTTGGCGGTGACGGCGACCTGCTTCCTGATCTCCTCGACGATGCAGTCGGGGGCGGGGAGGTCGGGGTCCCCTATCCCGAAGTCTATCATGTCCCAACCCATCGCCCTCTTCTCGTCGAAGATCGGTTTCAATCTGACATAGAGGTACGGGGGGATCCTCTTAAGCCTGTCCGATTGTTCGTACGAGGTCATTCGGAACCCTTCAAAGGAGTCTCTCGGGGATCCTCTGGTGTCTCCACAGCTCCTCGATGGTCTCGGGTTCGCGGATGAGGTCCGCCTTTCCGTCGTTCACGAGGACCTCCCTGCACAGGGGGCGGGAGTTGTAGTTGCTGCTCATGGAGAATCCGTACGCCCCGGCGTTGTAGATCGCGACGACGTCGCCCTCCTGGGGGTCGGGAAGCACGCGGTTGTGTGCCAGGTAGTCGCCGGACTCGCAGATGGGTCCGACCACGTCGTACTTGTCGGTGCATGCCTTGCCCATCCTGTTGGCCAGGGCCACGTGGTGGTACGAATCGTACATGGCGGGCCTGATGAGGGTGTTGAATCCCGCGTCGCAGCCCACGTATTTCTTGGTTCCGGCATCCTTGATGTCGACGACCCTGGTCAGGAGGACCGTGGTGTCGCACACGATGTATCTTCCCGGTTCGAGGATGATCGTTCCGATGTCGGTGTTCTCCATGACCATGTCGGTGAGGTTCATGGCCATCTCGTTGACGTCCATCTCCTGCTCCTGGGGCTGATAGGGGACTCCGATCCCGCCGCCCATGTCGATGAACTCCAGGTCGATGCCCGCATCCTTGATGTCGTTGACGAGTCCGGTGAGGACGTCCATCATGTCCATGAACGGACCGACCTCCTGCCCTCCGGAACCGATGTGTGCGTGGATTCCCCTGATGTCGAATCCGAGCTCCTTGGCCCTGACATAGGTCTTCACGACGTCGTTCAGGGGGATTCCGAATTTGGAACCCTTCTTTCCGGTGATCACCTTGTCGCCGTGTCCGGATCCGATTCCGGGCGTGATCCTGAAGGATACCGCGTGTCCGGGTGCGATCCTCGCCAGCCTCTCCATTTCCGAGACGGAGTCCAGGTTGATCATGACGCCGGTCTCGGCGACGGCCTTGAGCTCCTCGTTGCTGACATTCACGCCGGTGTACATGATCCTGTCGGGGGTGAATCCCGCCTTGAGGCAGGTCATGACCTCCCCGATGGAGACCGCGTCGATGCCGGACCCCTCCTGCTCCAGGATCCTGAGGATGGACAGGTTGGTGTTGGCCTTGCAGGCGTAGTGGATCCTCGTGTCCATGTACTTCGAGAACGCCCCGTGGACGTTCCTGTAGTTCTCCCTGAGCCTCTGTTCGTCGGTGACGTAGACGGGGGTTCCGAACTCGTCGGCGATCTCCATGGCGGACTTCCCGCCGATCATCATGACGCCGTCGACGTTGTCGAACTCCCTCATCATTGTACTCCTCCGATGAACTGTGCATGGAGTGTCTTCACCACATCGATGACCTTGCCCATGGGGACGACGAAGTTGAGGGACACGTCGGACGCACCCTCGGAGATCATCTCCACATTCGCTCCCGCATCCTTGACGGCGGAGAAGATGTCTCCGGACACGCCGGACTTCTCCAGGAGGTTGTCGCCCACGGCGCATATCAGGGCCACGTTGTTCTTCACGTCGATCCTGTCGATGACATCCAGTCCGTTGAGCTTGTTGAGGGTGGTCCTCACGTCGTTGTTGTGCACCAGGAACGCGACGGTGGACAGGGACGTGGATATGGAGTAGATTATGACGTCCGCCTCGGCGATCTTCTCGATGATCCTTCCCACCATCGCTGGCCTGTATGCGATCTCGGCGGAGCTGATGGTGATGATCGAAAGGTCGGTCTTGGATGCGACGCTCCTGAGGAGGTCGTTGTTGCCCTTCCTCAGATGGTGGATCAGGGTTCCGGGTTCCTCGGGTTTGAAGGAGTTCCTGACCTTCAGGGGGATGTGCTTCAACCTGACGGGCTCTATGGTCCTGGGGTGGAGGACCTTGGCTCCGAAGTACGCGAGTTCGGCGGCCTCGCCGAAGTTCATCTCGTCGATCTTCTTCACGCCGGGTACGATGCGGGGGTCCGCGGACATGAATCCGTCCACGTCGGTCCAGATTTCCAGGACGTCGGCATCGATGGCGTTGGCCACGACCGCGGCGGAGTAGTCCGAACCGCCCCTTCCGAACGTGAGGGGCTTCCCCTCCTCGTTTGCGCCGTAGAATCCGGTGATGATGGGGGTGATGTTCATGGAGAGCAGGGGCTTGACCTTGATCCCCATGCCGGTGGAGGTCTTCTTGAGGTTGGCGGAACCGGACAGGGGGTTGCCCTCGGCCGCGATTCCCGCCTCTTCGGAGGTCAGCGCCACGGAATCGATGCCCATGCCCTTCAGGACGTGTGCGAGTATGAGCGAGGAGAACCTCTCCCCCTGGGAGGTGAGGTTGTCCTTGTAGAACGGGTCCTCCCTGTCGCCGAACACCGCGTTGCGGAAGTTCTCCATGCGGGGTTCCATGTCCTGCTTGAATGCTTCGAGGGCCTCCCCCTGGAAGAGCTGCTCCGCGGTCATCATGTGCTTGTCCTCGAACTGCTTGATGATCGGTTCCGGGTCCGCCACGGGGTTGTCGGTGATGCTCACGAGGTAGTTGGTGATTCCGGACATGGCGGAGACCACTGCGACCTTCTCCCCCTCGGTGTTTGCGATTATGTTGGCTACCCTCTTCAATGCCTCAGGGGAGCCCACGCTGGTGCCCCCGAACTTCATGACTGTGATCATTGCGATTTCACTTCCTGGTCCCGTCCAAAGGGCCTTCAGATTCCCAGTTCCTTGAGTATGGGGTCCACGATCGCCCTGCCCTTCTCGGACAGGGGGGTCAACGGGAGCCTTGGTGTGGCCGTGCCGTAGCCCATGCGGGACATCACGTACTTGACCGGTATGGGGTTGGACTCGCAGAAGAGCCCGGTGAACAGGGGCATGAGCCTCCTGTGAATGGAAGATGCGATGTCGATGTTCCCGACCCTCGCGTTGTAGACCATCTCGGAGACCAGTCCGGGACAGCAGTTGGATGCCACGGAGATGACGCCGTCCCCTCCGAGGCAGACGATGGGCAGCGTGAGGCTGTCGTCGCCGCTGAGCACCTCGAACCCCTCGGGCCTCCTGAGGAGTACGTCCTGGATCTGGGCCATGTTGCCGCTGGCCTCCTTCACCCCGGCGATTCCGGGGACTTAGGCGATCCTCATGAGGGTGTCCGTGGTGATGTTCACCCCGGTCCTTCCGGGGATGTTGTAGACGATGACGGGGCAGTCCGCCGCCTCGGCGATCGTCTAGAAGTGCTGGTAGAGCCCCTCTTGCGTGGGCTTCACGCAGTACGGGGATATGGACAGGATCCCGTCCGCACCGAGGTCGTGGGCCTTCCTGCTCAGGGATACCGCCTCCGAGGTGCAGTTGCTTCCCGCACCCGCGAGGACCTTCGCTCTCTTGGCCTCGTCGACGACGATGCTGATCACGTGGAGGTGCTCCTCCAGGCTCAGCATGGCGGATTCGCCGGTCGAGCCGCAGGGGATGAGCACATCCACGCCGTTGTCTTCCTGGAAATTGACGAGTCTTCTGAGTGCCTCCTCATCGATGGACCCATCCTTCGCGAATGGGGTGACGAGGGCCGTACCGGTTCCTGCGAACATCTTCATACCTCCCCGTAGTGTTCCTTGAGAATCAGACGGGTGCGGGTGCTCAGGATGTTGTCGTAGCGCCTGACGCGCTCGATGATCTCGTTGAGATGCTGTGAGGATTCGACATCCACGATGGCTATGATGTCCTGATCCCCGGTGACCTCGAACACCTCGGTGACCCCTTCGTAACCCGCGAGTTCCCTCGCGATGTCCTGGGTGTCGGTGTTCACGTCGATCTTGATCTCGACCAGTGCCTTGACGTTCTTGGAGCTCGTCTTGATGGTGAATCCGCGTATCACACCCTCCTCGGTGAGCTTGTGGACCCTGCTGCGCACGGTCCCCTCGGACACGCCGAGCTGGTTGGCGATCTCCACGAAGGGGCATCTAGAGTCCCTCCTCATGATTGCGATGATGTTCTTGTCAAGGTTGTCCATCGATGCTACCCCCGCTTTCCCTACAATATTCCCATGTAGTCGTGGGTCCCCCATAAAATCAGGGTTATATAAATTATCGGAAAACGTGGTCAGATTGCGGATTCCGTGGTTCAGATTGTGAAAAATGATAAAGGGTTTTAGCGGTTCTACGGATTTCGCAGAACCGCGGGAAAGGGTCACTCGACGTTGTCGTCCTCCCTCTTCTTGCCGTCGCAGGGCTCCATGAGGGTGATCTCCATCTTGTTGTAGGGGATCTCGATGCCCTCGTCCTTGAACAGCTTGAAGATGATCTCCCTGATCTGGCCCGCGTAATGGCCGTTGTTGTCGAAACTGTCGACGTAGCATGCGAGCCTGTACTCGATGCCGGAGTCCAGGAAGTTGGTGAGCCTGATTCCGGGTCCGGCGTGCTCCTCGTCCTGGATGACGTGGGGGTGCATGCCCGCGGCCTTGAGCATGAGGTCCTTGGCCTTGGTCTGGTCCGCCTCGTATGCGACGGACATGTAGATGAAGATCCTGGAGATCTCCCTCTCCTCGCGCTTCATGTTGACGATGGTCGCGCCGGAGACGACGTTGTTGGGAATCGTGATGATCTTGTCCTTGTCCCAGTTCTCGAACTCGGTGAACATGAGCTTGACCTTGCGGACGATGTAGACGTCCCCGTTGATGTTCACGAAGTCCCCCTTCTTGAACGGGCGGGTGGACAGCAGGACGATACCGCTGAAGAACTGGTTGAGGGTGTTCTGTGCACCGAGGGTGATACCTAGGGTGATGACTCCCGCACTCATCAGGATTCCCGCAAGGTCCACGCCGAAGGCGGCGAGGATGACCGCGGCGGAGACGACGGATATGATGATCTTGCCGATCATCTTGAACAGGGGCAGGAGGCTGGAGTCGAGTCCCGAGACCTCCGCGTCGTCGACCTCCTTCAGGATGGACGAGATCACGAGGACGAACACGCGCCAGACGATGGCCGCGGCCACGCACACGTAGACGAAGGTGGACACGGCGGAGAGCATGTGGCAGATGTTGGGTCCGAGTCCGAGGATCTGGGCGCAGACGTTGAGGGAGTACACGAAGATGATGATCTCCACCATCTTGGTGATGGATTTGGTGAGCTTCTTCTTCTCGAAGCTGGTGACCCTGCTCTTCAGTGCACGCATGAGGAGGGGGATTATGATGACGCACAGCATCCAGCTGACGACCATGTAGGCGATCAGGGTGACGAGTGCGGGGAACCAGGCCCCGTTCAGGGGCTCTGAGAAGTTGTTGGGCAGGAATCCGAAGAAGCAGTTGTAGGCCTCATCGGAATAGTATCCGGACTCGACGACCACATCGAAGGCGATGCTGGAGTCGAAGCTGTTGGATTCGGTACCGAGGGAGGTGATCGTGAAGTGGACCTCGACGGTGGATCTGCCGGAGGGGGCGTCCGCGGCCGCCTTGAATGTGAGGGTCTCCTTTCCGATGTCCCCCGCCGCCACATCGATGTTGGTCCCTGTCACATCGATATATTTGTTGTCGTCGGCCCAGAACACAACCGCGATCATGGATGCGGAATTGTTGGTGATGTATGCGGTGTAGCTGGTGCTTCCGCTGTTGGGCAGGTCTATGGTCAGAATGGTGTTCGAGCTCTTCTCCGAATCGTACTTGAGCTCGGGAATCTGAATGACCACATCGTTCTCGGTGACGGATGCATCGGATTCCGTCATGGGGATGACGAATGCCGACAGCACCAACGCCAGGGCGAGGACGATGCTGAAGTTCCTAAGGTTCATGTGTGACTGTACTGCTCATTATATAAGTAGATAATCGAAACCCGTTCATGAGCGTCAATCTGTCGGATTTCATCATGTTCTGGGTCGTGATCGCCGTCATGACGTCGGCCGCACTGCACGACCATCGTACACGGGAGATCCCGGACATCCATTGGTCCGTCCTGTGCGTCGCATCGGTCGTGATCATGCTCCCGGACTCCCCTTCCGCATCCGCGGGCATGGCTTTGTTGTCCCTGTACATGTTGTCCCCGAAGGTGGTCGGTGCACGTGCCGTCGTGGTTCTGGCAACATCCCTGTGCATGTTCGCCACGGCATGCGTCCTGGATCCGGGGTCCTCGCCTGTGTACCTCGGCATACCTGCGATGTTCCTCCTGTCCCTCGCGTTCTATGCCACAGGCCTGTTGAAGGGGGGTGCCGACGCCAAGGCCTGCATGGCATTGTCCATGGCCGTACCCACATATCCCGGATTCCAGCTCCTGTGGCAACCCGTGTATCCGGAGGCGTATCTGATGCCCCCGTCCATGGCCGTCCTGCTGACCGCACTCGCAGCCTCCCTGATCCCCATGGTCCCGATACTGGTCCGCAACATCGCATCCGGGTACCGTGGCAGGGGGATGGCCACCACGTACACCCTTCCGTTGGATGTCGCCACCCGTTCCCACGTGTGGATACTCGACGACGCGGTTGACGGAAGACTTGTGACGACCGGCCCATCGGACGATGCGGAGAGACCGTCCCGGTTGAGGGCGGCGGGGGTGGATCGGGTCAGGGTGACGCCGATGATACCGTTCCTGGTCCCACTGGCCGCGTCCACGGCGATCGTCCTGTTCCTGGGGAACCCGTTCATGACCCTATTCGGATGAATCGTCCGTCCGGGTGTACAAAGGGGGAAGAGAATGCGGGGGGTCGGACAGGTTTCCGGATCGTATCCGGCCCCCAACGATACAATGGATGTATCAAACACTATAAAATCTTTATTGGATGTATTATCCTATTGCCTGTCCCGTCTCAACATACGAAGTTCAGGGCCGTTCCGCATCCGATACAGGATGTACCGTCGAGTCCCGATGCGTCCACAAGGTATCCGAGGCGGTCCACCACCCTCTTCCCGCAAACGGGGCAGTATGTGCTCCCCGCCTCCTCGTCCAGGGTGTTGCCCACGTACACGTACCTCAATCCCGCCCCGATGCCTATGGAACGGCATCTCAGGACGGTCTCCACGGGGGTCCATGGGACATCCATCATCTTGTTGTCCGGATGGAAACGGGTGAAGTGGACGGGGACGTCGGGGGACAGCTCGTCCCTCACCCACCGGCAGAACCCCCCAATCTCGTCGTCGGAGTCGTTGTATCCCGGAATCACGAGGTATGTGAGCTCCAGATGCACATCCTCCCCGTGTATCGTCTTGAGGGATTCCAGCACGTCCTCCAGGTGGGCTCCGCACACGTCCATGTAGAACTCCTCGGTGAAGCCCTTGACATCCACGTTCATGGCATTTGCCACCCTGCACATCTCCCTGAGCGGTTCCCCGTTCACGAGCCCGTTGGTGACCAGGATGCATTGGAGTTCGGGCCCCTCCCTCATCACATCCAGGATGTATTCGTGCCAGATCATGGGTTCGTTGTAGGTGAACGCGATGACGGTCTGATTCTCCCTCCTGCACAGTTCCACCAGTTCCTCCGGCCTCTCGAACGTGGTCCTCTTCTTTCCGGACGACAGATGGGATATGGCGTAGTTCTGGCAGTGCCTGCAGCGCATGTTGCATCCGATCCCTCCGACGGAGAAGCATTTGGAACGCGGTTTCCAGTGGTACAGCGGTTTCTTCTCCACGGGGTCCACGCACAGGGAGGACACCTTCCCATACGAGTATGCCACGAGCATGTCCTCGTCCCCCCGTCTCGAACCGCATCTCCCGTACTCCCCGGGGCGGATCCTGCACCCGTGGGGGCACAGTCCGCACACGTAGACGTCGCCGTCCCTGCGGTAGTGGCTCGCCTCCACGCGGACGTCAATAGCGGCCATCGCGGATCACCCTGCGTACCCCGTCCCTGATGAGTTCGGGACCCTTCCCGTCGTTCACCATCCCTATGATGTGGAACTCCACGCCCATCTCGTACAGGACGTCCAGGCCGTTCCTGTCCGCGGTGAAAAGGAGTTCGTACTCCCCGCCGAAGTCCAGGAGCATCCCCTCCTCCGAGGTTCCCGTGATCTCCGCGATCCTGCGGACGTCGGGCCCTCTCGGAAGGAAATCGTATTCCAGGTCCATTCCGACACCGGATTCCCTGCAGAGTATGTTCAGGGAGGTCCCGAGACTGTCCGAGAGGTCGATGCACGACGTCACGACGCCGCTGGCGGCCAGGGCCATGCCCTCCTCCACACGGGGTATGGGGACGTACAGGCATTGACGGGCATCCTCGGTCTCCAATCCGCAGTCGATGGCGGTCATGGCCGCGGCGGGTCCTCCCAGCGGTCCGGTCACACAGACCACGTCCCCTGGGCGTGCACCGCTCCTGAGCATCGGGTCCCTGTCCTCCATCAGTCCGATGGCAGTCCCGGTCACGATCCCGGGCCCCTTCTTGGTGTCCCCTCCCGCAATCCCGGTTCCGCAGAATTCGGCGCATTGGTCGATCCCGCTCATGATGTCGCAGGCGGCCTGCAACTCCAGGTCGTCCGGCAGCGCCAACGCGGCCAGGAACCCCACGGGTCTGGCACCCATGGCGGCCAGGTCGCTGAAGCTCACCGCCGCGGAGTACCATCCGAACTGTTCGTACGTCATGCCTGCGGCCATGTGCCTGTCGAACGAAACCACGTCCGTGGATGCGGTGACCCCCCGTTTCAACACAGCGGCGTCGTCTCCGGGGCCCACGGACCCCTCCGGTCTGATGAATTCCATGAATTTCGCGATGAGTCCCCTCTCGCCCAGGTCTCCCAATCTTGACATCGTCGCATCAAGCGGTGCGCATCCCTTAAAAACTTGCGCCCGGGGGTTGCGCGCGCATGTTTAATAGCCGTTAGTGAATCCACCCCGCGGTCCAAATGATCATCGATGTGAAGTACGGCAAGGACGGGGTGCAGAAGGTCGACATCCCCGACGAGAATTACATTGGAACGTTCTATCCCAAGGATGTCGAGTGCGGAGACCCCGACGAGGTCATCGGCGCATCCATAGACAACCCCATCGGCTACGATTCCATGGAGGATTTCCTGGCGGGAGGGGAGGATGTGGTGTTCATCGTCAACGACGGAACCCGCCCGACCCCCACGGCCAAGGTCCTGGATGCCCTCTCCAAGAGGATGGACCTCAGGTCCGCAAGGTACCTGATAGCCACCGGGACCCACAGGGACATGACCGAGGAGGAGTACAACTTCGTCTTCGGATCCCACTACCAGGAGCTCAAAGACCGCATCATCTGTCACGATGCGAAGAACTCCGAGTGCGTGAACCTCGGTACCTCCAAGAACGGAACCCCCATGGAGGTCAACAAGGTCGCCGTCGATGCGGACCGTCTGGTGATCATCACCTCGGTCGAACCCCACTACTTCGCGGGATACACCGGCGGAAGGAAGTCCTTCCTCCCCGGAGTCGCATCCTTCAGGACCGTGGAGACCAACCACAAGCTGGCCATGAACAAGGAGGCCCAGTCCCTGGTCCTCGAGGGCAACCCCGTCCACGAGGACATGATGGATGCGCTCGAGGTCGTCAAGGGCAAGGAGATCTTCTCCATCCAGATGGTCCTCGACAGACACCAGAACATCTACAAGGTGGCCTCCGGTGCCCTGAACCCCGCGTTCGAGCAGGCGGTCGGATGGGCCAACGAGGTGTTCTCCGTCCCCATCCCCGAGAAGGCGGGCATCGTCATCTCCGTCGCCCCCTACCCCATGGATGTGGACCTCTACCAGTCCCAGAAGGCCCTCGACAACGGAAAGTGGGCCCTCAAGGAGGGTGGAAGGATCATCATGGTCTCCAAGTGCAGGGAGGGGATCGGTCACGCGACCTTCCTCACCCAGCTCTCCAGCTCGAAGGATCCCAACCAGGTCCTCGAGAACCTCCGTGCGGAGTACAAGCTCGGATACCACAAGGCCGCCAAGATGGCCGAGATCGCCACATGGGCGACCATCTGTGCCGTCACCGACCTGGACCCCGAGCTCCTCAGCAACGCGAACATCACACCCTTCCCCACGGTCGCCGATGCGGTCGCCGATGCCCTCGAGGCGGATCCCGAGGCGAAGGTCATAGTGCTCATGGACGGTAGCGTCACAATACCCAGAGTTGAATGAACATGTCGGAATTCAATACAGATAAGTTGGAAGCGGTCAGGAAGGCCGTTAACGTCTGCACCATGTGCGGATTCTGCAAGAGCGTATGCCCCTCCTTCAAGGCCATCGGATGGGACTCCGCCCTGTCCAGGGGACGTATCATCCTCTCCTACGGACTCCTCAACGGCGAACTCGAACCCGACGAGTCCGTCGTCAGGAACATGTACACCTGCACCACCTGCGCGGACTGTGTCAGGAGATGCCCCTCCAAGGTGGAGATCGTCGACATCATCGAGCTCTGCCGTGCGGACCTCGTGAAGAACGGTCACATCCTGCCCAAGCACAAGGTCATGTGCGAGAACATCCTCGCCGACGGCAACCCCTTCGCAGAGAAGGCCCCCCGTCGGGAGGCACTCGGAAGGACCCCTCATCCCGCCAAGATCGGATACTTCGTGGGTTGCACCGCGACCTACAGGTCCAAGGAGACCGCCAAGGCCACCCTGTCCATCCTCGACAAGCTCGGTGCAGACTACACCACCGTCGACGAGGTCTGCTGCGGATCCGTCATGCAGAGGGTCGGTTGGCCCCAGGAGGACGTCACTCCGTTGATGCAGAAGAACGTGGACAACATCAAGGCCCTCGGAATCGAGACCCTGGTCCTCGCCTGCGCCGGATGCTACAGGATGTTCAAGATGGAGTATCCCAAGTACGTCGACGTTCCCTTCGAGGTCCTCCACATCACCGAGTTCCTCGCCAAGCAGGACCTCAAGCTCAAGCCCATGGAGGGTGTCGTAGCAACCTACCACGACCCCTGTCACCTCGGAAGGCACTGCGGTGTCTACGAGCCCCCGAGGGAGGTCATCAGGATGATCCCCGGTCTGGACTTCAGGGAGATGGAGTACAACCGCAAGACCAGCCACTGCTGCGGAGGCGGCGGAGGAGTGAGGTCCGCGTATCCCCAGGATTCCATGAACATCGCCAACACCAGGCTGGACGAGGCACCCTTCGCCGATCTCATGATCACCACCTGTCCGTTCTGCGTCAACAACCTGGATTCCGCCAAGGGCGACAGGAAGATGCAGGTCAGGGACCTGGTCGAGATCATCGACGAGTTGCTCTGATGTTCCACAAAACCTTCGCAGGGGTCCACCCCCCTGCGGTAATGGGCATCCTCAACGTGACGCCCGATTCCTTCTCCGACGGCGGGAGGTGGACAGATGTCCGCTCCGCCGTCCATCACGCTTTCGACATGATAGATGCGGGTGTGGACATCATCGACATAGGAGGGGAATCCACACGTCCGGGTTGCACCCCCGTGTCCGCGGAGGAGGAGATCTCCCGCCTGGAGCCCGTCCTCCGCGAGTTGATCCCTTCGATCGATGTCCCGGTGTCGGTGGACACCATGAAGGCCCCTGTCGCCGGGAGGTGTCTGGAGTTGGGGTGCACCATCGTCAACGACATGTACGGTCTTCGCGACGACGGTATGCTGAATGTGTGTTCCGATGCCGGTGCGCATGTGGTGATCGCACACATGCTGGGGACTCCCGATTCCATCCACGACGATGTCATGGGCGACTCCTTCAAACGGGACATCAGGGCTTTTCTGGAATCCCGTGTATCCGCCGCATTGGATGCGGGTATCGGAAGAGACAGGATATCCGTCGATCCCGGAATCGGCTTTGGAAAGACTCCCGAGCAGAACATGGGGATCATCCGTGATTCGGGGTGCTTCTCCGAAAGATACCCGATATTGACGGGCTCCTCACGCAAGGGGTTCCTCAGAAGGGCTTTTCCCGAAAGGGATATAGACGACGTATCCGCGGAGATGGCCCTAGAATCGATACGCTCCGGTGCATCCATCGTCAGGGTTCACGACGTGGCACGCACGGTGGCGTTGATCAGAGGATCATTTTGACACCGAAGATGGCGACGACCGTCAAGGCACAGAGGCCGAAGAAGAGGTTGTCCCTGAAGCGCTCCTTGCGGTCCCTCTCCTGTTCGGCGGCCATGCACTCGTCGTTGCAGTATTCCTTTCCGAATTGAATGGGGTCCCCGCAGAATTTGCAGTGGGCGTGTTCGGGCAATCTTATGGCCGCCATGTGGTCTCGTACGTGTGATGCCGTATTTTAGGGTTGTCCGATTCCCCGGGGGCGGTTCCTTAGTTTCTCTCATTCCGGGCGTTCCTTTTTATCCGTTCGATGGAAGACGCATCCCTGTTGATCGCATGACGAGGATAACGTTGAACAACAGGGCAAAACAGATCAGCATGAAGGTGGACCTATCCGAAAACGACGATGTGGAGGAGATCCGCGGGATGGCGTCGGACTACTGGGGGGAGGAATACATCCTACGCAGGGGTTACGAGTTGCTGTCCCCCTGTGAGAAGATAGGCGATGCGGTCTCGGAGGGTGACGTGGTGGACCTCATTCCCGACCCCGACACGGATAAGTATGCGGGAGGGGATGTTCAATCATGCTTGGGAGGATGGCTTCAAAGGCGGAGGTCGTGATCTCCGTTTCCGCCGTGGAGGATGCGATACGTCTCGTGGAGGAGGCCGAATCTCAGGACCATTCCATAATGATATATCTAATAGGGGAGGAGTCCCTCGACTCCAACGGCAGGTATCTCTCAGTGACCGGTGCATCATCCGATGGAGCGGGAGCGGTGGGCGTCTGCGTCCTTTCGACGGAAGGCGGCACTGAACCCGACGAATCCCAGATCCACCTGTTATCGTCGCTTTTCCCCGAAGGGGTGTTGATGGTGGTCGACCCCTATGCAGGGGAGTTCTCCCTGTCGATGGTCGACGAACGCGGGATCAGAAGGGCCTCTGCGTTGCTGTCTGGGTGATCAGACCCATATGGCGTGTCTGTTGCGCATCTCCTCCTCGGTGGCCCCGTCCGTGTCCATCAGGTCGCGTACAAGGCATTCGAAGAACAGGTGCGCGGAATCCTCGAATATGGTTCCCAGTGGGGCGACCCTGCCCATGTCGGGGTCGTCGGGGATGTTCAGGAACACGACGGAATCGGAGTTCCGTGCGAGTTCGCTGTCCATGTTTCCGGTGAGGCATATGACGCGGGATCCTATCCTGCGTGCGATGACCGCCGTCTGTACGACGGATGATGTCCTTCCGGTGTTCGATATCAGAATCGTGAGATCGTCCTTTCCGATGATGGGCGTGGTCATCTCGCCGACGAAATGGACGTCGTAGCCGAGTTGCACCAGGCGTATCGCGAAAAGTTGACCGACGAGACCGGATCTCCCGGAGCCATAGATGAACACCTTCCTGCCGTTCCTGATGGAACGCATGAGGTCCATGCGGGATTCCGCATCCACTCCGCGAACCACGTCCGCACAGCGTGAGATTATGGTCTCCAGGGTGTCCGGGGTATCAGGCACTTGACTCCGCCTTCTTCTTTTCCTTCATGCTCTTGGCGACCTTCCTGCTGAGGACCCTCTCGTGGATGATCCTCATGTACATGGCGTCGTGTTCGAGCAGAGGGGATGTGGATATGACGGTCACATCGGGTCTCATCTCGATGAGTGCTTCGGCGAGGGGATCGAATTTCAGGTCGCCCTTCTTGATGGGGGTGAGCCTCTTCTCGTTCCAGTCACGGTAATCCACGCCTGCGAATGCCGTGTGGAGCCTTCCGTCGCTGTAGGGTTCGACCTCCTGAAGGACGTTCAGGAAGTCGTCGGTCTCCAGAAGGGCACCGTTGGTACGGGAGTGGAGATGGGAGAAGTTGACGACGGGGACGAGACCTTCCACCTGGCTGCAGATGTCCAACACCTGATCCAGGGATCCGAACACGTCCTGTTGACCGGTGATCTCGATTCCGAGACGGGGTTTCAGGCCCATGCCGTGCCACCAGTCCATGAGCATGGCTACGTTGTCGTAGATGTTGTTGTCGACTTCTTCTTCGGGCTGCTTCCCGTCGTACAGTCCGAGGCTGGTGACGACCACGTCGCCATCCAGGGCGTCCATGATGAGTGCGGCGTATCTGAGGCTGTTGAGACACACCTCGGTGAGTTCGTTGTTGGAACCCAGGTCCATGTAATAGGGGGTGTGGATCGAGAGGTTGACGTCGAGCCTCTTCGCCATCCTTCCGATGTCGTACAGGTCGCCGAAGGTGTTGGCGACTCCGGACGGCATGTAGATGAGGTCGTCGTCCTCGTCTATGGGTTCGTCGGGGTCGTTTATGGGTTCCCCGTCCCTGATGATCTCGACCACGAAATCCTCCTCGATATCCTTGATGGTGAGGCCGATCTCCTCGTCATCGGGGCATCTGGCGTACGCCCCGGCCCTGACCATCTGGATTTCGAGGGCGCTGAGACTGAGATTGTGGACGTCTTTGATGCCGTCCTGGAGTGTGCGGCCTTTGCAAGACAACGGGATACCGGCGGGTCCGAACCTGATCATGGAATCACTGGACGGCCCGAACGGGCCACCCGTATTTAGAATGTCGCGTGGGCACGCGCGCGTTTCCAGTGCGCATGTGCGTGTCCCGCAGGACCAATCTTTAAATGCAAGTCCTGTATACGAGCGACTGCCCGCAGCAATGCGGACGATTAACCCAATGTCGGGAGAGTCAGAAAAATGAGCAGCATCAAGACGAACCCCCAGCTCGTCGCCACCATTGACAACCTCAAGGCGAAGACCAGGGAGACAGAAGCCGCTATCTGGCGAGACATCGCGCTTAGGCTCGAGAAACCCAAAAGCAACTGGGCCGAAGCGAATCTCAGCAAACTGGAGAGGTACGCCAAGGACGGAGAGACCATCATCGTCCCTGGAAAAGTCCTCGCCGCAGGTAGCATCAGCAAGAAGATCACCGTTGCCGCGTACAGCTTCTCCGAAGCGGCCGCCAAGGCCATCGTCGCAGCAGGCGGACAGACGCTCACCCTCGAGGAGCTCGCAGAGTCCAACCCCAAGGGAACCGGCGTCAGGATCATGAGGTGATTTGGATGGTTACAGTTATCGACGGAAGGAATCTCATCCACGGCAGGCTCGCAAGCGTTGTCGCAGAGATGATCATGGGCGGCGAGGAAGTCGTCGTCGTCAATGCCGAGGCCATCGTCATCACTGGAGTCAGGGAGAACACCTTCAGGGACTTCAAGGCCAAGGTCGACCGCGGAGACACCACCAAGAGGAAGGGACCGTTCTACCCCCGCAGGGCAGACCTCCTTTTCAAGAGGTGCGTCAGGGGAATGATTCCCTGGAAGACCTCCTCCGGAAGGGACGCCTACAGGAGGCTCCATGTTTTCGTCGGCACCCCGAAGCAGTTCGAGGATGTCGAGAAGCAGAGGCCTGCTGAAGCCAACAGAAAGATCACCGGCAAATACACAACCCTGGGAGCCGTTTCCAAATTCCTGGGTTCCAACGTGAGATGATCCCATGGTTGAGTGCGTAAACACAAGCGGAAAGAGGAAGACCGCGATTGCAAGGGCCGTTGTCAAGGCTGGTACCGGTAAGGTCACCATCAACAAGGTCCCCATCGACGTCTTCACCCCCGAACTGGCAAGGCTCAAGATCGAGGAACCCCTCGGTCTCGTGCCCGAGAAGGCACAGAACGTCGACATCGCCGTCATCGTGAACGGCGGAGGAGTCATGGGACAGGCGGCAGCCGCAAGGACCGCCATCGCCAGAGGACTCGTCGAGTTCTACAAGGACGAGGAGATGGAGGCCGTCTTCAGGGCCTACGACAGGACGCTCATCATCAACGATGACAGGCGCAAACTGCCCAAGAACCCCCTCGGACCCGGTGCCCGTGCCAAGAAGCAGAAGTCCTACCGTTAAGGTGATTGCATGATAATACCGGTGAGATGTTTCACTTGTGGGAAGGTCGTTGGTTCGGCCTATCCCGAGTACGTCAGGCGTGTCAGCATGAACGAGGATCCCAAAGAGGTCCTCGACGCCCTCGGTTTCGAGAGATATTGCTGCCGCAGGATGATCGTCTCCCATGCTGACCTAATCGGGGAGATCGCTCCTCTCGGATAAACTTTTTAAACTAAAACCTCTTACCCCCCTTTGCAGGGGCCCGTGGGGTAGCTTGGTATCCTTCTTGCTTGGGGTGCAAGTAACTCCAGTTCAAATCTGGGCGGGCCCACCACTTTTTCTTTTTTGTTTTGTTTCCGTCGTTCTTCGGACATGTTTGTCGTTCACAAGAGGTTTAATTAATCCGTTTTTGTATAATGGGTGTATATGGGATTGTTGAAAGTTCCTTTGGGTGTCAAGGATTTCAGATTGCTTGTCAAGGATGGCTATCTTTTCGCCGACAAATCCCTTCTGATACGTGACCTGCTGAATTCTGGTTCCGCAAGTATCCTGTTCACCCGTCCGAGAAGGTTCGGGAAGACTCTGGCAATCTCCATGTTGGATCGTTTCTTCAATATCGCATACCGGGAGGAGGAATCGGAGGACGACACATTCTCCGGGTTGAGGATATCCGAATGTCCCGAATATCCAGGGTGGGCATCCGAGGGTGGTGTGAAGAATTCGTACCCTGTAATCAGATTGGACATGTCCGCCATAACATTCAGGGATTGTGAATCATTCACAAAGAGGTTGACGGAATATCTGATGAGGATGGTGGATTCCAAATTCGGATATCTTGCGGATTCACCCGTGTTGCGTTCCACTCTGGATGATTGCCTGTTTCGTGATTTCGACGGAAGTATCAGTGATCCCGCCCAAATCCTGATCAACATATGCGATGTGCTGACGAGGCATCACGGTGTCAAACCCGTGATACTTTTGGATGAATACGATTCCCCCTTCAACAGGGCATACGGGACGTCTTGGTTCGATGATTTCATCCAGTATTACGGGGACCTTCTGAGGGTCTCCCTCAAAGCCAACGAGAATACATCCCGTGTGATAATGACGGGGGTTCAAAGGATAGTTGTCGGGGGGGGGGGATGTTCAGTTCACTCAACGATTTCGAACATGTGGGGGTCAATAATCGCGCCTATGGGGAGTATTTCGGCATAACCTCCGATGAGATGAGTTCTCTGGTATCGGATATGGCCCGTCAACGTGTTCCGGAAGAGGATTCTTCGAAGTTAGACGAAATCATAGCAGAGAATTTCGAATTGGCTGTCAAATGGTTCGATGGTTACCGTATCGGCGGCAAAGACATATTCAATCCCTGGAGTTCCATGAATTTCATCAACAACCACGTTTGCACCACGATCCCTCCGAGACAGTATTGGAATGATACGGCCGAACACAGAATCATGATTCGCCTTTTTTCGGAGGTCGACGATTCCATTCTGAATGATGTCAAGGTTGCATACGTCTCGGGAAAACCGATAGAGGTGTCTCAGATTTTGGATGTAACACCTCTTTGGAAATCCGGCCAGGATCTTGACAGGGACGAGTTGTATTCCCTGTTGCTGTTCGCAGGATATCTCACAGCCGATTTCGTAGAAGGTAGATGTGTTCTTTCAATACCGAACTACGAGGTCAAACTCAATTTCAACGACCTGATGCAGAGGGTGTACTGTATAAGCATCCCGTCCGTCATTGATTTGATGGTACACATATCATCCAAGGATGCTGTGGCCGTCAAGAATGATTTGGAACGGCTCATGTCCGGAGGTTCCTACCTCGACGGGTGGGGCGAGTCAAGATACAAATCGTGGATGCATGACCTGTTCGCCCTTCACGGATACACGTTCGTGACGGAACGGGAGATGGGCGAGGGGTGGACGGATCTCATCGTCAAAGGCGATGGACGGAGTCCATCCATCCTGTTCGAGTTCAAGGTGGTTGAACCCGAATCCGATGAGGATCTCGCGGATGCCGTCGAAGAGGGTCTGAAGCAGATCATAGATGGACGTTACCTCGACGGTTCGGAGATGGAGGGCGCCATAGCCCTTTCTGTCGCATTCAGAAGGAAGACCTGTGAAGTGGCTTTCATCGATCCCGTGTGACCTCCCTGCCCGTCAGAGGCATATCGCCATGTACACGGGGAGGTACAGCAGGTCCCCCTCCTTCCGTATGTCCTTCGTGTGGAGGACATAGCATTGTCCGAGGGATTTCGAATGAACCTTCATGAGATGGTCCAGGGATGCATGGGGTTTGCTCTGGGCGGATTTCACTTCGATCACCGAGATCTTCCCTCCGTGTCTCACAAGGAAGTCCACTTCGGATCTGTTTTTGCTGGTGTTGCCATTCTCATCTTTCCTGTAGAATGCGTGGAAGTACAGTTTGTGTCCATTGGCCCTCAACATCTGGGCCACCATGTTCTCCACGAACATGCCTTCGTTCACGTGAAGGCGGTCCTGTAGAAGATTGACGTAGAGTTCGTGTTCCGTATCCTCATCATCGTCCATGGCCATGCTGACCAGGAGGCCAGTGTCACCCATGTACAGTTTCATCCGAGTCATTTCCCTGTTAAGACCTAGCGCCAAACCCGGTTCGGTGGAATTGTAGCAAAGATTCGCAATCATGGATTCTTCCAACCAATAGATCGAATTTTCATAATTTGCGTATTTTCCGTTGGAATCAATATCCGATAGACTGAATTGTTTATCATGTTTTGATAGTTCCGAGGCTATCGCCTCGTATAGTGCGGATGTCCTTCTCCGATTCACTTTGGCACGTTTTCCGATGTCTTCCCTATATAGGCTAATTATTTGCCTTTTCTGTTCTTCAACTTTGGAGAAATCCCTGGTTTCTGCAAAGGTTTTCACAGCCATGGGCATCCCACCTACTATCAGATATTGTCTGAACACGTCCATGAATGTGGAGTGGATGTCTCCTCCGAAAGGTTTCATGGATTCCATGTGTTCTCTAATCGTGGGGATTGTCACCTCATCCCCGAGTGCCCAGCAGAATTCTTCGAAATCCATCGGATACATCTGTATCCTTTGTTCCTCGGATGGGATGATGATGTCCTTGATGTTCTCGTGAATGGATATCAGGGAACCAGTTTCGATGTAATCGTATCTTCCGTCTTCCACCAGGAATTTGATGGCTTCCCTGGCACGGGGGAATTTCTGAACCTCGTCGAACACGATCAACGTGTCGCGTTCCACAAAACGTGTTTTTGTCAGGTTAGATAATTTCTGTAGCAATATGGGGACGTCGTCCAAATTGTCTCTGAAAAGTTTTTTGATTTTGGGGGAGGTTGAACTGAAATTGATCATCAGATGGGATGAGTATTCCTGTTCGGCGAATTCGCCTACTATGTAGCTTTTTCCGACACGGCGTGCACCTTCTATGAGCAATGCCGTTTTACCATTACTTTCGTTCTTCCAATGTAAAAGACGGTCGTAAATCTTTCTTTTCATTGTTCATCCCTTCGAATCTATCCATAATGTAAAATCTGCCGGTTTCCTTAGAAGTTGCAACAGTGAAATCATCCTCTATCCTTAAAAGTTGTTATTCATGATTTCTCCAGTTTCCTTAGAAGTTGTATCAATGAAATCTGCCGATTTCCTTAGAAGTCATATCAGTGAAATCCTCCTGTTTCCTTAGAAGTGGTCATGGGCCAGCATCATGCCACGTCCAATGTCACGGTCATTCGGATATGCGTCATGGGGAAAAGTGTGAAGTGGTTTTGGAAAGAGGGGATTTCCGGAAGGGTCGGACTCACACCTTCTTGAGTTTCCCCTGATTGAAGGCGTTCTCGAACCCCTTCCATTCCGAGGGTCCGACGACGACCTTGTCGCCCTTGACGTATTTCTTCCTGTCCACCCAGTTGGTGAAAGGTGCCAGGACCCTGTAGGTCTCCTTCTTCTCGGTGGTGTCCGTGGCCACGGGCTCTCCTTTGAGGTCGGTGTAGTTCCCGTTGTGGACCGTCACCGTCCCTTTGGCGACCTCCGCGACCTTGTTGCACACGGAATCCATGAAGAACCTGTCGTGGGTGACTATCAACGACACCCCGTCGTATTCCGCCAATGCACCCTCAAGGACGTGTTTGGACTCCATGTCCAGGTAGTTCGTGGGCTCGTCCAGGACCAGGACGTTGGTGGCGTCGTGGAGCAGCACGCAGAGCGCCACACGGGCTCTCTGACCCCCGGACAGGGCGGACATCCTGTTGGTGGCCAATTCGTCCGTGATGAGGAATCTGGCCAGCATGTTGCGGGCATCCGCCTTCCTGTCCTTCCCGATGGCTATGAGCATCTGCTCCTCTGCGGAGAGGTTCAGGTCCAGACCCTCGTGGTTCTGGGAGTAGTATCCGATCTTCGCTCCGGGGGCCAGCCACAGCTCCCCGTTCACGGGGATCTTTCCGAGGATGGCGTTCAGGAGGGTGGTCTTTCCGGCACCGTTGGCACCGAAGATTCCGATCTTGTCCCCCTTCTGGATGTCCAGGTTGATGTCGTGGAGGATGTTCCTTCCCCCGAGGTCGACGGACACGTTCTCCGCCATCAGGACGTTCTTGCCGGATTTGTGGGCGGCCTGGATCTTGATGGAGATGTCCTTGTTCTCCTCAGGTCTCTCCTTCTCCTCCATCTTGGAGATCATCATGAGCCTGGTCTTGTAGTCGCTCATGTAACGCCTCTGGTCGTGGAACATCTGGTTGGCGATGGCCTCCTGTTTCTTCTTCTGGTCCTCGTACCTCTCGAACTCCTTCAGGGCCCTCTCGATCTCCATGTTCTTCTTCTCGACGAATGCGGAGTAGTTGCCCTTGTACTCCCTGGATCTCCCCCTCTCGATCTCCATGGTTCTGTGGGTGATCCTGTCCAGGAAGTACCTGTCGTGGCTGATGACGACGACGGCGCATCCGGAGGACACTATCTTCCTCTCCAGCCATTCCATGGTGGAGATGTCCAGGTGGGACGTGGGTTCGTCCATCAGCACGAGGTCGCAGTCCTCCATCTGGACGGCGATTCTGGCCACCAGGACCTTCGTCCTCTCCCCTCCCGAGAGGGACCCCATGGTGGAATCCATCCTGTCACCGGGGAATCCGACCTGATCCAGGGTCTTGCGGAGCTTGTCGTCCAACTCCCTGTCGAACTTGGCCATCTGCGCCTCAAGGTCGGCGTTCTCCTCGGCGAGGGCGTTCCAGTCGATGTCCCCTCCGGCGATCATGATCTCCTCGATCTCCCTGATGCGGTTGAGGATCTTCTCGTTCACACCGTAGGGTTTGCCGAGGACGTCGCGGACGGTGGATTCCGCAGGGAATTCGGAGAACTGGGCCATGTAGCCGATGCGGTTGGCCCTGCGGGTGATTTCGCCGGTATCCTGTTTCTCGAGTCCCAGGAGGATCTTCAGAAAGGTACTCTTCCCTGCACCGTTCATCCCCACGAGACCTATCCTGTCGCCTTCGTTGATCTGGAGACTCACGTCCTCCAGTACTTTCAAGGGGCCGAATGCTTTGGAGATGGACTGCGCTTTAAGGAGCATGCCGTTTTCGATGGGAGAGGGTTATAAAACGGTTGCGAACCGCCCCATGAACCCGGCACCCATCTCAGGTTCATCGGACTGTGATGTTCAGAACGTTCTTCGAACGTCTGTAGAAGAACAGGTCCAGGACAAGACACACGATCATCCCGAAACCGAACAGGATGATTGCGAAATCAAGGGACGCCTCGAAGACACCCATTAGATACAACCCGTACATGATGCCGTAATAGACCAGATTGACCACTGCAGATTCCATCAGGAGGTAATCTGTGCGTCCCACGGATATCAGAACGCCCTGCAGTACCACGGAGAACGCATAGAACACGTAGAACGGCACAAGTTTGTACAGGACGTTCAGAATCGCAGCGGAATTCTCCACACGGAGGACATCATCGAACATCACACCCCACAAGGGGATTGACACGAGCCACAGCGCGATGACCAGAGCCGTCAGTAGAAGGTAGTTCCAGATTCTGGAGTATCCGTTCACATACTCCCTCTTGACCATCTCCCCGATGGCCATCATTGGAATCAGCAGCCATCCCCAGATGAAATTGTTGGCCAACCAGTAGTCCCCGACCTGGGACACATTGTTGATCATCTTCATGACCACCATCATGTACACGATGTTGGCAAGTAGAATCTGACCTCCCGAGAAAAGTCCCGTCTTCACCCAATCGTGAAGAACGGTCCTGTCAAGGGTAATTGCTCTTCTGACTAGCCCTTCGCGATACAACAGCACGATGGATGCCATGGACAGTATGACGTTCACCAGGATGTTGGTCATGGCGATTCCCGTGGCACCAGCTTCCGGAATCAGGGTTGCATTGCCGATGGAAAGCATCAGGACCTTTGCGAGCAGGAGACATACGAAATAGGGGTACTTCCCCCTGACGACGAACACGATGTACATGTACGAACTGATGAAACCCGCCAGGAATCCGACGGTTTCCATCCTCAGGTATTCCAAGGTCCCGTCGGGGGAGTTCATGTATGCTGTCAGGTTGGAGGCATAGAGGTAAATCGTCAGTGAGATCGTGGCATAGACAAGGAATCCCGGGATGAATGTGATGTTGATCCTGTTGGACAGGTCCCGGTCATCCTTCGATTTGTTGAGGATGAAATACAGGGGAACCGTCAGGAATGCCAATATGGTCTCGTTGAAAAGATCGAACCATTCTATCTGCGCGGCTATGGTCAATACATCGGATCCCGCATTGATGACCATGCCATCGATCACCAGTTGGTTTATGCTTGGTATGAACGCGAAAAGCATCAGGGACAACAGCAACAGGATCTCCCTTCCGGAGAAGGAATTGGACTTCAATTGCGAAACTATCGTCTGTGATGTATAGTGTAGTCTATCACTCAGGATGAACACCTCTCGTCATCCGCGGTACATCGAACGAAGGGCGTGGTACATGCGCCGTCCAAGGGACTTCGATTACCGTTCGGAGTAACCGTACCGGGATTCGCATTGGTGCAATGGGTGATAAATGCGATGGTGTGCAGAGCCCGTCACATCTCGCGGTAGCGTGACAATGCCAGCATGTTGACGTCGGGCGTCTGCGGAGGGATTCCGCATTCTGGACATATCATGTCGTAACCGATGTCCGCATACCTTTTCGCGGAACGGATCATGTCATCGGGGGTGCCCATCATCATCCCTTTGACGGGATTGATCCCTCCGAACAGCCTGGCCCTTCCACCGACGGCCTTCAGAACCCCCTCCGGGTCCCTGTCGGTCTCCACCACCAGTCCGTCCGCTCCCAGGGATGCGAGTTTCCCGATTGTCGGGGAGGTGTCCCCGCAGCAGTGCAGGATGCCGTACGAGTCCTTCACACCCTTCAGGACCGCACCCGTGAACGGTGTGACGAAGGTCTCGAACGTGTCGGGGTGTATGAAGTCCGCATTCCCCTCGGTCACGATGCATACGCCGTCCGAGACCTCGGAGAGGCGGGATGCGTATCCGGCTATGCACGGGGTGACGGCCCTCTCCCATCTCAGGACCGCGTCCGGATCCATGATGGTGGCCATGAGGAGGTTCTCCGCCCCCAGTACGTGGGACGCGACTATCATCGGTGCGACGCACGCGGATACGAGGAACAGGTCCTCCCCCTCCTTCCGGATCCTTTTGCAGGCGTCGAGGACCACCCTTCTCCTGCCGGTGGACGCGAACACCTCCGGTTCGGGCATCTCCGGCACATCCGGGATGTCCATGGACCTGTACGGGGAACCGGTCACCATGGCCTGCCTGTCGGCGGTACCCATGTCCACATCGCATCCGAAGCCCTCCGCCTCGACGGTCAGGCAGAACGGAACGCGTGCCATGGCGAATCCGAATCCGCGGGATGCCTGCATCGAGAGTCTCGCCATCGCGACGGGATCGGAATTCGCTTCGGGCCATGATGCCCCGCATGCCTTCATCTGGGACGTGGTGGCGGTCTGTGTGAAGACCATCGGTGGTGGAAGATCCCTGTTCTCCCCGTTCATGGCGTCGACGATCTCGTCGCGGGTGTTCATGCGATGTCATTCCATCAGTGACTATAAAACGGTGTGTTTCGGCATGTGCCAGCATCCCCGGACGTGTTCCGCATGTTCGGTCACCCCCGGTGTGAATGTTGATATCCGTTCCTCCGCTGATGACATCATGCATTCGGAAACATCTCTTGACCGTCACTTCATCCGGGCCTTGGAGGAATTGGACCGCTGTCTCGGTAAAAGGCGTTCCGCCACCGTCATATCCGGTCATCGCGTGTCGTCGTACAGGGTGGTGGCCTCGGGGGAGGATCCGCTGCATCTAACACAGAGGGTGTTGGTCATACCCATGATGGATCTCTTGGGATACAGGGGATTGACCCCGATGAAGGTTTCCGAGGGGCGTGCACCCGGATTGGTGATGTCCACGGTATCGATGAATACGGGGGTGTCGGAGGCGTCACGCAGGGTGATGTGCTCCATGCGCACGGACAAGGCCCGCAAGGGGATAGCGACGGACGGTTTCCGTTGGATCCTCGTGACGAGGGATGACGGGTTGCCGAGAATCAGGGCGATGGCGGACCTTCGCCCATACTATATAGAATTCCTGGATGGGGACCGGTTCCGCGAATGCGTTCCGGAGGACCGTGACGTCCTGTCCAGATTCATGTACATGTTCGGGAACCGTCCCAATGATGTTTCTCAGTGTTTTCCACAGGTGCAGACGTGATCCTCGCCGTGGTGGTTGCAGGTGGTTTCGGAACACATGTCGAGGGTCCCCTCCGCATATGCCCTGGCAACCTCGTCGGCCGACCCCGAGTTTCCGGAACAGACCCTGATTCCGGATGCCATGAGTCCGTTGCGGGCCCCTCCACCGATTCCACCGCAGATCAACACGGAGACGCCGAAGTCTCTCAGTACGTTGATGAGTTCGCCGTGTCCACGACCCATGGTGCTCCTGACCTCCGATGATACGATCCTTCCATCCTCGATCTCGTACACTTTGAATTCGGCGGTCCTCCCGAAATGCTGGAAGACCTCCCCGTTCTCGTATGTGACAGCAATCCTGGTCATGTGCCCCCGGTCGTTTGGACACCTATTCAAACTGTCGGTATCAACGACCGATTTTAAGGGCGATTAACATGCGATCAAGACGAGTTCGCCAGGATCCAATCCGCGATATCCCCGATGACGTCTTCGCCCATGTGGCGTTCCACGCCATACTCCTTCTTCGCATCCTTTATGCTCGAATACAGTGCGGGGACGAAGGCATGGTTCAGCCCCTCGTACAGTTTGAACGTGACGTTCGGTCTCCCGTCCAGAAGTCTCTTGTACTCGGCATAATCCCTGTCGGGTTTCACCTGGAAGTCCCTGTCCCCCTGCATGATGAGGATGGGTTTGTCCGTGGAGGTCAGGTAGCGGGGTGTGGGGTGTTTCCCCATCTCCTTGAAGTAGTACAGGGTGGTGCCGTGACCCAGTCTTTTCTCCTTGGCCTCCCCGTCGGGAATCCTGTCAACGTTTCTCAGAATCTCGTTGATTTCGCCGATCTTGTTCCTGGACATGCGTTGCATGAGTCCCCCCATGCTTTCGAAGGCCTCCTCGTTCTGTTCGATCATGACCTCCTCCAGTCTGCGTGGCGTCCCTGCCATGAGGATCAGGCCCTTGTAATCGCCCCCTTCCGCATCGATGCGGGGTGCGAGCATTCCACCCATGCTGTGTCCGATGACGAATATCCCGTCCGGATCCACGCGGGGGTCCCTCCTCAGGAGTGCGGTCGCGATGAGGGCATCGTCGATGGTCTCCTCCTTGACGGTTATGGGTCCCTCGCTGAACTTCACCATGCTCTTCCCATGCGTGTAGGTCCTTTTATCGTACCTCAGGGATGCGATGCCGTGCCGTGCTAGCCCCTCCGCAAGATCCTTGAAGGGGGTGAGTTTTCCAATCCTCTCGTCCATGTTGCTGGAACCCGATCCGTGGACGAACACCACGGCCGGTACGGGTCCGGGAGAGTCGGAGGGGAGTGTCAATATGCCGTCCAGAGGGTATCCCGTACCCTGTCCCACGATTATTTTCTCGGTTATCATGTGAAATCCCTTCTTCCGTGTGTCATGGGGACCAATGGGGGATCCATTCGTCATCGTACGAGGGTGCCTCCCCCAGGATGACGTCCTTTCCGACATCCACTGTCATGCGGTCCCGGGCCGCGACGGTCCTCACTCCTGTGGCATCCTCGACCATGGCCGCCTCGGAAGCGGCACCCCTTTTCAGGATGACCACACCGAGGTGGGTGAACAGGATCAGTTCCGGCCTGATTCTTTCCGCGAACAGTATGGCATCGTCGGTGCACATGTGGTAGTGGATCCTGTTTCCGGACGGTGTGGTGACGGGCAGTATGGCCACCCTGGTCCCTTCGTATTGGTCCGCGATGTCATCCGAGTATTCCGTGTCGCTGAGGTACGACACCTTTCCGAATTCCGTGTGGAACGTGAATCCCACGTTGGTGGGGTCGCTATGGACCGCCCTGTGGATGTCGACCCTCAGGCCGTCCACATCCAGCACGTCCCCCGGCCGGAAGACCCTCTTTCCCGCGGCAATCCTGAGGTGATACGGGGATATGCAGGGTCCGAGTCCGTCGCACCCTTCGATGACTGTGGGGGAACCGTAGACATGCCCCCGTTTGACCCATCCTCCGCGGGTCATGCCCTCGATTACGGACTCCGCATCGGAATAGTGGTCCGGATGACAATGGGATATCATGACCGAATCCGTCTCCCCCGGGTCGCAATGTATCCTGTGCATCTGTGTCATCGCCCCCGGTCCCGGGTCCATGTGGATCCTCCCATCGTCGTGTTCGATCAGCATTCCGCCGGTGCTTCTGACCTGATACATGGTGGTGTGCCTTCCTCCACCGGTACCCAGAAAAGTGATGCGGAACGTCATGAATCCCAATCGATGCGGGTGTATTTCCAACTTTTCCATCCAATGGGGAAAACGGTTATGATGGGTCTGCGGGATTCCCGGACCATGATAACAGCAATACGCAACGCCTGGATCGTCACCCAGGATTCCGAGAGGCGCATCCTCAAAGGGGATGTGGTGATCGACGGCGAGAGGATAGTCTCCGTGGGGCCCGAATACAACGGCACCGCCGACAGGGAGATAGACGCGACTGGGGACATCGTGATGCCCGGAATGATCAACACCCATACGCATGTGGCCATGTCCGTGATGAAGGGTGTCGTCGACGACCTCCTCTTCCCTGATTTCCTGGACAAGGTCTTCGTGATCGATTCCGACAGGACCGATGCCGATCTCGCACTGGGGACCAAACTGGGTTGCATGGAGATGATGCGTGGCGGAACGACCACCTTCATGGACCTGTATTACTCCGAGGACGTCATCGCCAGGGCCACACAGGAGGCCGGAATAAGAGGGGTCCTCTGTTGGTGCGTCCTGGACCAGGAGTGCACGACCCAGGTCGGAAACCCCCTTCAGAACTGCAAGAACTTCCATTCCAGATTCAAGAACGAGCGTAAGATCATCCCCGGGGTCGGTCTTCAGGGGGTTTACGTGTGCAATGAGGAGACCTGTGTCGGTGCCAAGGAGTTCTCCGATCAGGTGGGTGCACCCATGAACTTCCACCTTTCCGAGACCCGCGGGGAGGTCAACGACCACAAGAGGAAGACCGGCATGCGTCCCGCCGAGTGGCTCAACCACATAGGCGTCCTCGGGCCCCGCGGTGTCGCAGCCCATTCCGCATGGCTCACCATGAGGGAGGTCGGTATGATGGGTGAGGCGGGCATGTCCGTGTCCACCTGCCCCGCATCCAACATGAAACTCGCAACCGGGGGTGTCGCACCCATACCCGAGTTCATGCAGAACGGCGTCAACGTGTCCCTCGGAACAGATGGGAACACAACCAACAACACCCTCGACATGTTCGCCGAGATGAGAATCCTCGGTCTTCTCCAGAAGTCCAACAGGTGGGACGCCACCGTGACCAACGCCCAGCAGCTTCTGGATTTCGCCACCATAAACGGTGCGAAGGCCGTGGGCATGCAGGATTCCATCGGATCCATCGAAGTCGGGAAATACGCCGACATCGTGATACTCGACGGAAAGGCACCCAACCTCAGGCCCATCCTTCCGGAGAACATGGTCGCCAACATCGTCTATTCCGGAAACAGTCTGAACGTCAAGACCGTGATGTGTCAGGGCGACATCGTCGTGGAGGACGGTGTGATAACGACGCTCGACACCGAGGAGGTCCTTGCGGGATCCGAGGACGCCTGGCGCTCGCTCTGCCTCAGGTGAAGCCCTTTTTCAAAACCCTTCCGGAGGGTTCACTCCGGGAGGTTCTTCTTTTCCTTGCCCTTCCTGTCGAGGTATCTGTATATCACGTACACCACTATCGCCGCCAACACGAGGATCAACAGGTGTGCGGACAGCGGGAGGGGGTTGGGCACGAGCAGGATGATGACGAACACTATGATCATGGCCATGAAGCTGGTGTTCATGTCCAGGAACTTCTGATACAGGTGTCCGAACTCGTCCTCCCTTCCGTCGAGGCGGGAGATGCGTTGTGCACCGGCGATGACGATCTCATCCAGGAATTTGACGTTCTTGACTATGTATGTGGCTGGAATCAGAAGGACCACGAAGTTGACCACGAGCAGGCCGAGGTACCAGAGGAACACGTCTCCGCCGAACGCATCGCTCAGGAACCTGCCGAGCTTGGGCACGACGATGTAGAATGCGATCTCCAATATCGCCAGGACCAGGACGTTGATGTATGCGCGGGTCATGCTCTTGCGTATGGCCTTCCTCGATTTCTTGGATGTCGCATAGATGTTCATGTACAGGCTGTCCCTGGCGGCATTGACCTTGAGTATGCGCCTGTTGAGCCAATCGGGGCATTTCTCCACGGACTTGTCCCATATCCTGTCCGAATAGCGGGTGAGGAACGGCAACATGATCATGGACAGCAATGCGGCTCCGATGACGGATGTGTAGAACGATTCGTTCACGACACCGAAGTCCAAGGCTTCCTTGGCGATGATGAATGCGAACTCTCCCATCGCCACCAACCCTACGGCGGACAGGAATCCCGTGCGCCCGTCCTGATTTCCGACCCAGTATCCGAGGAACACGGTGCTGCTCTTGAGGATGGCGAAGACCAGGTAGATCGCGACGATCATTCCGATGTTGTCCACCAGGGTGTTGACGCTTATCTCCATTCCCACGGATATGAAGAACATGGCCATGAACAGGTTCTTCATGGGGTCTATGGATTCGTTGATCTCCTTGCTCTTCCTGCAGGCGGACATGATCATACCCATCAGGAATGCACCGATGGCCATGGAGAGCCCGGCGTAGGTGGAGAGCAGGGCCAATCCGAACGCCATCCCCACGGAGAGGATCATCAGGATCTCCTCGGTGACGTTGTCGGAGACCCAGTTGATCAGTCTGGGGATGAAACGGAATCCGATGTGCATGGATGCCACCATGAACACCACGATGCTCACCACCATGACCACCAGGTCCGTGGGGTTCATGGATGAACCCGCAAGGACGGGGGTGATTATCGACAGTATGATGACCTGGCCTATGTCCTCCATGATGGTTATGAGGACAAGGGTCTCGATGTGTTCCCTGTCGAGTTTGTTCTGCGATTTGAGCACGGCCATGACCACGGCGGTACTCGATCCCGAGATGATCGCACCCAGGGTCAGGCACTGGATCATATTGAATCCAAGGAAGTTTCCTGCGATGAATCCGCCCAGGACCATCAACGGCAACTGTATGACCGCCACCTCTATGGCGAACATGCCCTGTTTGCGGATCTTCTTGAGATTGATCTCCAACCCTATGCAGAACATCAATAGGACCAGACCCATGTCCGACAACATGGATATGACGATCTCCCCGGTCTCGTTCACATGGAATACGTTGGCGACGACTATTCCCGCGACGAGGTAACCGATGAGCGGGGGAAGCTTCAGTCTGTTGAAGATGATGGAACAGAGGCCCGCCAGAAGAGCGAACAAGGCCATACTCGTAAGCATCGCTGTACCATCCATCACGCATCCCTGAATCCCGTATCAGGTAAGTTATAAAAAAGATGATTGTTGAGGGTTTCAATCGGAATTGGTGGTCCTTCTCCTTCTCGACGGGCGCGTTTCCAGCAATTCCACCACGGGGGTCATGGATCCCTCGAAGTCCTTCTTCAGGTCGCATTCCCACAGGTCCACCACGGTCCATCCCCCTGCGGTCAGCAACGCCCTCTTCGCGGAGTCCCTCTCCACGTTGCGTTGGAACTTCATCTCCCAGAATTCCGAATTGTGCTTGGGGAGCGGGAGGTTGCACCGGGGGCAACGGTGCCAGAAGCACC
>JAFVZY010000078.1 GCA_017507885.1 Candidatus Methanomethylophilaceae archaeon
AGAGGGGTAGACCCAAAGGCAGCAAGGATACGAAACCCCGCAAGACCCGGTCCGACAAGGGTGTCCCGAAGGTTCCTGGGAATTGAGCGGGTATAGTGCATTTTCAGGGAAACTTAAGAGAGAACACCCTGTAAACAGCGGAGGTCGACAACTTATATATCGGAGTATCCGATGGGACGGCCCATGCGGATCGCGGCCGTGCTAGCAGACAGATGCCAGAACAGAAAATGCAACAAGGAATGCGCCAAATTCTGCCCCCTGAACAGGACGGGCGTGGAGTGCGTCACATTCGGAGAGAGGGGCAAACCCGTCATCTCGGAGACCCTCTGCCAGGGATGCGGCATCTGTGTCAACAAGTGCCAGTTCGACGCGGTGAAGATCATCGGTCTCGCCGACGAGCTGAAGGAGGAGATGATCCACCAGTACGGTGAGAACACCTTCCGTCTCTACAGACTGCCCGTGCCCAAGAAGGGAATGGTCACCGGTATCCTCGGACCGAACGGTATCGGAAAGACCACCGCGATCAAGATGCTTTCCGGAGCGGAGATCCCCAACCTCGGAAACTACGAGAACCCCCCTTCCAAGGAAGAGGTCCTCCAGCACTTCGCGGGAACCGAACTCCACGAGTTCCTGAAGAACGTCTACGAGGGCAACGTGAGGACCGCCATCAAACCCCAGTACGTGGACAAGCTCCCCCTCACCACCAAGGGTGTGGTCAGGGACCTGCTCTCCAAGGTACAGGAGCGCATGACCGTCGACGAGGCGGCGGAGATGTTCGACCTCACCGAGGTCATCGACAGGGAGGTCGCCAAACTTTCCGGAGGAGAGCTTCAGCGCCTCGCCATGGCCGCGACCATGATGAAGGACGCGGACGTGTACTTCTTCGACGAGCCCACATCCTATCTGGACATCTACCAGAGGATCAAGATGGCCCGTCTCATCAAGGACCTCAGCGTGGAGAAGCAGGTCATGGTCATCGAGCACGACCTCGCGATCCTGGACTTCCTCGCGGACAACGTCAACGTCGTCTACGGTTCCGAGGGTGTGTACGGAGTGTTCACCCTGGCGAGACAGGTCAGGACCGCCATCAACGTCTATCTCGACGGTTACCTCCCCGAGGAGAACATCAGATTCAGGGACAGACCCATCGAATTCGAGGCATCCCCGCCCAGGGGCGAGTGGACCACCCCCGACATCGTCGGATTCGAGTCGCTCACCAAGGACTTCGGGGGATTCAAGCTGGACATCGCCGGCGGATCCGTCAAGGTCGGGGAGTCCGTGGGAATCGTGGGACCCAACGGTACCGGAAAGACCACCTTCGTGAAGATGCTCGCCGGGGCCATCGAGGCCGATTCCGGAAGGATGGACAACAAGGTCAAGGTCGCATACAAGCCCCAGTACATCAGCGGGGACTTCGACGGAACCGTCCAGGACCTCCTGTACATGAAGGCCTTCGACACCATCAACTCCGGATTCTTCACCGGGGAGGTCATCGAACCCCTCGGGATCAAATACCTCATGGACAAGGCCGTCGGAAAACTCTCCGGAGGAGAGCTCCAGAGGGTCGCCATCACCCTGTGTCTCGCCACCGAGGCGGACATCTACCTGTTCGACGAGCCCTCGGCATACCTGGACTCCAACCAGAGGATGAACGCGGCCAAGACCATCAGGAGG
>JAFVZY010000079.1 GCA_017507885.1 Candidatus Methanomethylophilaceae archaeon
CGACGTTGGTTTCTGCACTGGTGACCTGCATTTTGAAGGTCTCGCTGCAGTGGAAGGGCTGACCATCGACGGGGGTTAATCGACGAGATCGACTCCATCGCACCCAAAAGGGACGAGGTCAACGGCGAGGAGGAGAGACGCATAGTCGCACAGCTCCTCTCGCTGATGGACGGACTCAACTCCAGGGGGAAGGTCGTGGTCATCGGTGCCACCAACAGACCCAACTCCATCGACGAGGCCCTGAGGAGGCCCGGAAGGTTCGACAGGGAGATCGAGATCGGAATCCCTGACAGGGATGGAAGATTGGAGATCCTGGAGATCCACACCCGCGGAATGCCTCTGGATGACGATGTGGAACTGAAGTGGCTCGCCGACAAGACCCACGGATATGCGGGGGCGGACCTCTCCGCACTGACCAAGGAGGCGGCGATGGCCGCACTCAGGAGGGTGCTCCCCGACATGGACCTCGAAGCGGAGGAGATCCCCAGGGAGGTGCTCAACAGCATCCTCGTCACAAGGGACGACTTCAAGAACGCCCTCAAGGACATGCAGCCGTCCACCATGAGGGAGGTCCTCATCGAGAGGCCGGATGTGAAATGGGAGGACATCGGGGCGTTGGAGGAGGCCAAGCAGGAGCTGAAGGAGGCCGTCGAATGGCCGCTGAAGTTCGGAAAGGTGTTCGAGCACATGAACGCCAGACCGCCGAAGGGCATCCTGCTCTACGGACCCCCCGGTACCGGGAAGACCCTCCTGGCCAAGGCCGTGGCGACGGAGTCCGAGGCGAACTTCATAGCCGTCAAGGGACCGGAGTTCCTGAACAAGTGGGTCGGGGAATCCGAAAAGGCCGTAAGAGAGACCTTCAGGAAGGCCAGGCAGGCGTCACCATGCGTGATCTTCATGGATGAGATCGATTCCATCGCACCCGAAAGGGGTACCGGTGGGGACAGCAACGTCACCGAGAGGGTGATCTCCCAGATGCTGACCGAGATGGACGGACTGGAGAGTCTGAACGACGTGGTCGTCATCGCGGCGACCAACAGACCCGACATCATGGACCCGGCACTCCTGAGGCCCGGAAGATTCGACAAATCGATCTACATCGGACCCCCGGATACGGAATCCAGGAAGTCCATCTTCGGAATCCACACCTCCAGGAGGCCCCTGGACGACGACGTCGACATGGACGTCCTCGCCGAGAGGACCGAGGGATGCACCGGTGCAGACATCTCCGCCATATGCAACGAGGCCGTCATGAACGCCGTCAGGCGTCTGGTGGCATCCGGCGGTGAACCCACCGACGAGGCCATCGCGGAGTGCAGGGTCAACGCCGAGGACTTCGAGAAGGCCCTCGGGAAATTCGGACCCGATGCGAGGAAGGAGCTGAAGGACTACGGAATGAGAAACTGAAGGAGGCTGAAGAGATGATCTCAGACGACATATGGAACAGGTTCCTGTCGGGATTCGGAGATTTCGACAGGTTCTTCGAGGACGTGCCAGGAAACGGATACGGATATGTGATGTACAGAGGACCGGACGGGGTCTGCCATAGGAGGGAGTTCGGGAACACCCCCTCCCTCCCATCCCAATCCCGTCAGGACCCGCTGATCGACGTCACCGACGAGGACGGATTCGTCCGCGTGGTTGCGGAGATGCCGGGTGTCGAAAAGGAGGACATCCAGCTCAGATGCACGGGGGAGGTCCTGTCCATCAAAGCCGAGGGTTCCGCCCGCAGATACGCCCGCGACGTCGCACTGCCATGCGGTGTGGATCCCGACGATGCGAAGGCGGAATACAACAACGGGATCCTGGAGGTCGTCCTGAGGAAGATCACCAGGGATTCCGACGGTACCAGAATCACCGTGGAGTGAACCACGGAGGGGTCTTCGGAACGACCCCGACATGTTTTATCCCCTCCGGGGCCCCCTCCTTCCGGGGAGGCGGGCCCCTACACCTTTTCCACATGATCCGGGCCGGAATCCCGGAAACACACAGATAAATAGATGCCCGACACTTTCGAGCACCATGGCGCGCGACGAACTCATCAACACCACAAGGGCCATTCTCGCAAAGGCAGGATTCGACGTCTCATCCGCCCTGAGTCTCAGGGGGATATGCTTCGATGTGGTTGCACGTCGCGACGAACTCGTCATCATAATCAAGGTCCTGAGCAACATCGATGCGTTCTCCAAGGAGAATGCCGAGGAGATGAAGATACTCGCACAGGCGTTGGGCGCGACACCGATGGTCACCGGCGAACGTTCCAGCTCGGGTGCGCTGGAGCCAGGGATAGTCTACTCCAGATTCAACATCTCCATCGTATCGAACGAAACGCTGGCGGACCTGCTGCTGGAGGAGGTTCCCCCGTTCATATTCGCCGCACCGGGAGGATTGTATGTCCGGTTGGACAGCGACCTTCTCAAAACCGTTCGCGAGGACCGTGGAATCAGCCTGGGGACCCTGGCGGAGACGGCAGGCGTGTCGAGACGCACCATCCAGATGTATGAATCGGGGATGGGTGCGATGATCGATGCCGCATTGCGCATAGAGGAGTACCTCGGACTACCCATCATCGAACCCATAGACCCCTTCGCATTCAAGAGCGAGGAGAGGGAGAAGGAGGAGATCTCCAAGGAACCCGTGGACGCCTACGCGCTGAAACAACTGTCCCACCTCGGATTCAACGTCACAGCCGTGGTCAAGAGTCCGTTCGAAGCCGTGACACGCAGTCAGAACTCGGTGATGCTCACCGGTCTCGGATCCGATGATGAAAGGGTCGTGCAGAGGGCCCTGGTCGCATCCGAACTCTCCAGGATCATGGACAGGTTCTCAGTCATGATCGTCGAAAGGAAGAGGGAGAGGGACAACATCAACACCACCGCGGTCGTATCCAACGAGGAACTGAGACGCATGGACGACATGGGTGACCTGACCGACCTGGTTGCATCCAGGGGGACCAGGAAGTGAAATCCGTTCTGATCGGCGACTGCAGGGTCGACATACTGCCCGTGGTCCACGGACTGGTGTCCGAGGCCGAGAAGGTCCGTTCCGCATACGGGGGCTACGAGGCATACGCCTGCGCCCTAGGAATCGAGGGGATCCAGGGGATCAAGAACAGGGCGGACATCGAGGATGATTTCGGAATCAACGAGCTCGACATCGCATACGCCAAACACATGGAGGCATTCGGAGAGGTGCAGATCCCATCCCCGTCCATATGCGAACTTATAGACCTGTGTGGCGCAGACGATCTGAACGTCATACCGTTGGACATGAACGACGAGGATTTCACAGAATTGTATTGTAAAACCGTGAAGACCATGGACTTCGTGAAGGAACACCGTCACGCCAAAAAGGGATTCAGGAAGAGATTCGATGCCGACACCCCGGAGGAATTGGCCCTCCAATGGGATGCACACGTGAACAAGGTGAAAAGTTATGCCCTCCTCTCCGGAAAAAGGGAGGAATACATCGCATCCCAGATCAAGGACATCGCCAGATATCGCAAAAGCCTTCTGGTGGTCCTTGAAGTGGAAAGGGTCGACGGCGTCATGGGACATCTGGTGTGAACATGTCCTGCGACAGATGCGGGGATTTCCCCGGAGCATCGTTCTGCCCCTATTGCGGAGAGAGATTGGATGATGGGGGACGTCATGGACGCGGCACCGACATCGTCACGGCCGTCGCATACATATCGATCATCCTATCGATGGTGACCCTCGTCTCGGAACTGTTCGGAATGTGGTCCGGAACGGCATCCACCTTCGAATGGCTGGTCGACTACAGGAGCGGGATCCTGTTCCTGGTCCCGAACCTCGTGGTCGTGGGATATCTGGAAGGATTGTCACTGCAGTTGTGGTGGCTGGCCCTCGTGGGTGCGATCACGGCATCCGCGATACTGATGATAATCGGTTCCAGGGACGTGTTCAAAAAGGAATCATACCACAACGGAGCCGTGGAAGGGACATCCCTGTTCTGGGTGTCGGTGTGTTTCAGCGGTTCCATAGTGATCACATTGGCACTCAACGCGGTGATGACCTCCATGGGGTCGGGGATACAGGTACCCGATACACTCCCATCCGGATCGTCGCCCGCATCGTTGTTCGAATACGCCGATGCCGCGGTATGGGAGGAGGTCGTTTCGAGAATGGTTTACATAGGCATACCGATGACCCTGGCGGCATTGTATGTCAAAAAGGACGGATGGTGGAAATGCCTGTTCGGCGGATTCGGCATGAGCCGTCTCGCCGTAGTTCTCATAATCATCTCCGCACTGGTGTTCGCATTCGCACACATGGGGTCCTGGGGCTTCAGCAAGGTGATCCCCGTATTCCTGAGCGGGATACTGTTCGGATACCTCTTCGTCCGTTTCGGAGTCCATGCATGCATAATGATGCATTTCCTGACGGACTACATGGTCGTGTTCACGGAGGTCAGCATGACGGTGTCCGCACTGACCATGTTGGGGTTGATGTTGGTGGGATTGGTTTCGGTGTTGTACCTACTCCGTCACCTCTATCGCAACAGGGGGTTCTGGAAAGAGATCCCGACCCTGATACAACATGATGGGAATTGAGGGTACAGGGGTCCGAAACCCCCTCCCTTGATGATCAATGGAGGAGTTTCTCGAGTCTTTCCTGGGATTCCACGGCTGATTCGAAGGTCTTGGATTCGATGATGTGGTTGCCCGCATACGATTTCAACCTCGGGAGAAGGGTTACGAAATCGATGGAACCATCACCGATGGTCATGTGCGAGTCCTTATCACCGTTGTTGTCATGGATGTGGATGTTGACGAACCTGTCACCCAGGAGCTCGATCATGGCATCAATCTCGCCCATGGTGTTCGCATGACCTATGTCGAAACAGATGCCCAGATCCGTACCATCGACGATATCCGCCAGCTGGGATGCTGTACGACCGAGGAAGAACGGTACGGAGGGCATGTTCTCCATGGCGACGGTGACGCCATATTCGATGGATGCCTTCTCGATTGGTTTCATGGCCGCCTTCGCCAGTTCCAACGCCTCCGACTCCAACCCTTTCACGACCATCGACGCCAGACCGGGATGGACGGTCACCAATCCGACGTCCAATTCGGATGCCGCACGGATGGTATCCAGGGTCTCTTTCAAGGATGCCTCCCTCAGACGGGGGGTCATGGCCGCGATGTTCAGATCGGCGATGGGTGCGTGGATGGAATACGACATGTCATAGGAACACAACATGTCCCTGAACACGTCCATGTTGTTAACCACGGAGTGATTGGCCTCGGAGAATATCTCCCAATGATCGAACTCCTCGAATATGGGGATTATCCATTCCTCGGGGGAATCGGCACTGAATGCCGTGCAGGAGACGCCTATGGTCATATCCTGACCTCCTCCCCGTCGACGGTGACCGGTGCCACACGATCTATGAGGGCCTCCAATTGATCGTCCGTGACGGTGACCTCGATGGCACCGAGAACAGGACGTCTATCGGCGAACGAGACCTTTCCGACGGTGGCCACCTGTTTGTTCAGGGAGAAACGCGTCGTATCACCCTTCATTCCGGAAAGCATCACGCCGCGGGTGGCATCTAGGATCTTCTGTCTGCGGATGATCCTTGAGAACCTGTCGAGGGATGCGGTTCCCCTGAAACCACGTTCGGTCTCCTCCAACTCCGCATCCGGGAATATGGAGAGGATTGCCGCACGGACCTTTTCGGGATCCTCACTGGGATTGACCTGACAGAAGACGTTCACTGTTGCCATGATGAGAGGAAGAGGATAGGTGTATATAACGATGTGAAAAACAGGGAGCAAACAAATAAAGGAGGCCCGTGCATAGGGTGGAGCATGAGGGAGGACATACTGTCGGCAGCCGCAAAGAGGAGGATATTCTTCTCCCCGGACGCCATGGAGATGATCCTCTCGAACAACGACCCCTTGTCGTTCACCAACACCATATTCTCCCATCTGTCCGAAAACGCCATGTTCGTGGACAGGAAACAGATCATGGATTGCATAGCGGGGGACATGGTCATCTTCGAATCGAAGAAGGAGATCGTCCCCGACAACAGGTTCACCCCCGACATACATGTCATGCCCAACAGCGACATCACCGGGGAATCGACCTGTGAGGGGAAGATCAACGACTTCGCCATGTATTTCAAGAACAGGTATCACACCATCCGCAGACTGATCGAGAGGAGAAGGGACTTCGGAAGGGCGGTGGACATCGCCCGTGCCAAGGAATTGGACAGGGAGACGAAGATAGTCGGTATAGTGTATGAGAAGAACACCACCAAGAACGGCCACACCATGCTCACCCTGGAGGATGAGACGGGGGTGGCGAAGGTGTTGATCAGCAAGGATTCCGACATCGCCAACGAAGCATTCGTCCATGACGAGGTGGTGGGGGTATCCGTTAAACCCACCGTGAGCGGAACCCTTCTGATGGCCCAGAAGGTCTTCAGACCGGACATCCCCAAGGACCATGTCTGGGAGGAATCCGACACGCCATCCAAGATCGCATTCCTATCCGACGTCCATGTCGGCAGTACCACATTCCTGGAGGACACCTGGTACAGGATGGTGTCCTGGCTCAAGGCCAACTCCGTGAAGGAGGACATCCACTACCTCGTATTCCCCGGGGACGTCGTCGATGGAATCGGAGTGTTCCCCGATCAGGACAAGGAATTGGAGATCAAGGACATATACACCCAATACGAGAAACTGGCAGAATATCTGAAGGACATCCCGGACCACATCAAGATGGTTGTACATCCGGGAAACCATGATGCCTGTAGATTGGCGGAACCCCAACCTGCCTTGGACAAGGTTTTCACGAAATCGTTCGATTCCAATATCCTGATGCTCGGAAACCCCGTGTATCTCAACGTGGAGGGCAGAACAGTCCTCACATACCATGGTAAAAGCATGGATGATTGGATCTCGGGAATGCAGGGCATGAGTTACGACCATCCGTTGAAGGTCATGAAAGAGATGTGTGTCAGAAGACACCTCGCACCCATATACGGACAAAGGAACGCCCTCGCACCCGAGAAGAAGGACTACCTCGTCATAGACCATGTTCCGGACATCTTCGTCTCGGGTCACGTCCATGGTGCCGGACAGGAGATATACAACGGAGTCAGGATGATCAATGCATCGACATGGCAGGATCAGACCGAATACCAGAGGATGCACAACTTCAACCCGGACCCTGGAATCATGCCCATAGTCAGCCTCTCCGACGGAAAGGTCGACATGAGGAACTTCCACAAGTGATCCGGATCACATTTCTACAAGGTCCTACGGACCATCGAGGGATGCTTCGACATCCCCTTCGTTCAAATCATCTATGGAAAAAAGGTAGGCCCCGAAGGGCCTGTTTAAAGGGTTTCAGTAGAATTTACCGTAGATCAGTACCCCGATGATGAGGAAGGCACCGAGCATGAGCATCGAATACGCGGACACCCAGATGACCGTGAACACCCTCTTCAGTTTGACGGGGTCCTCACGGATTTCTTCCAGACGTTCCTGCATCGATTTCATTCCTCAGCGGCTCCCTTTCTCTTCAGGTGTTTGAGACGGGTGGTGTTCTCCCTGTCCATCTCTTCGAGACTGAACTTGACGAACCTTTCGGATTCCTGGAGTTCAGGTATGATCTTGAATTCCAGTGCGTTGACACGCCTCTTGGTCTTCTCGATCTCATCGAGCAGCTTCTTCATGGTGGTCTCCACCTCGGCTGCACGCACGATCGTGTCGAGAAGCTTCTCGAACGCGATGGATGCATCCTCGATGTAGGCGGAGGTCGAGATCACACCGTAACCCTTGTCGGTCATCTTGGTGTGGATCCTCTCGGCCTCGACCTTGGGGACCATCATTCCCATGATGCTCTTGCTGCCCAGTTTCACCTGCGGGTCCGCCTTCAAGGCATACGCCGCGGATTTCACGGCGATCTCTCCCTCAACAGCGCGGGCGATGGTGATCTTCTCCATTGCCGACTCGTAGTCGGAGGAGACACCCTCACGCATCTTCCTTGCCTTCTCCATGACCTCGAAGAACTCGATGATGAGACCATCTCTCTTCATCTTGAGGACCTTGTAACCACTCTGGGTCAGCTTGATCCTTCTCTTGAGGTCCAGGAGAACCGAACGGTTGGGGGTGACATCGTGTGCTCCCATGGTATCACTCCTTGGGCAGGTACTTCTCGATGTACTTACGGTCGATCCTGGTCAGCTGGTCAAGATCCAACTCGAGGAAGATCTCCCAGGCGAGGTCGAGGGTCTGCTCGATGGAACGGTCCTCGTCCAGTCCCTGGCGGACGATGCGGTCCTCGAAGATATCGGCGAAGTCGAGGAGCTTCCTGTCCTTGGCGGAAAGGGAGTCCTTACCGACGATAGCGACGAGTCCACGGAGATCCTTACCCTCTGCATAGGATGCATACAGCTGGTCGGAGACTCCCTTGTGGTCCTCACGGGTCTTACCCTTACCGGTTCCTCCTCCCATCAGCCTGCTGAGGGATGAGGAGACGTTAACGGGCGGGTAGATACCGTTCCTGTGGAGATCCATGGACAGAACGATCTGTCCCTCGGTGATGTAACCGGAAAGGTCGGGGATGGGGTGGGTGATATCTCCACCGGGCATGGACAGGATGGGAATCTGGGTGATGGATCCCTTCTTTCCCTTGATCCTTCCAGCATGCTCGTAGAGCTGTGCAAGGTCGGTGTACATGTAACCGGGGTATCCACGCCTTCCGGGCACCTCTTCACGAGCTGCTCCGACCTGACGGAGTGCCTCACAGTAGTTGGTGATGTCGGTCATGATGACGAGAACCTGCATTCCGAGCTCGAAGGCCATGTACTCCGCGGTGGTGAGACCGAGACGGGGTGTGACGATACGCTCGACTGCAGGGTCGTCTGCGAGGTTCAGGAAAACCACAGCATTCTTGAGTGCTCCGGTTCTCTCGAACTCCTTCATGAACATCTGCTTCTCCTCGTTGGTGATTCCCATCGCG
>JAFVZY010000009.1 GCA_017507885.1 Candidatus Methanomethylophilaceae archaeon
CATGGTGCAGACCATAAAGTACAGGTGCAAGGTCTATTCGATCCGTAGAGGATTCATACTCGATGCCTGCGGGTCCAGTTCTGAACGTTCGACAATCAACGCATGAAATCGTGGCAAGGGGATGAATTATTCAACACAGTCGTCACTTTTGTAGAATTGTAATAAGAACCATGAAGACAGGCGTTCGGTTGAGGTTAATTGATGATCTTACATGTCGGATTGATTTTTCTACAAATATCGGATTAATATTGATACATATGTCGTATTGATTTTTCTACAAATATCGGATTATATTTATACCCCCTGATTCATCCGCAAATATGGATGAAGAGACATTCTCATACAGACCGCGTATCGTGGATTCCGCTCTGAAGAGGAAACTCAGAAGCAAAGGGGCGGTACTGATCGAGGGGCCCAAATGGTGCGGCAAGACCACCACTGCGGAGCAGGTCTCGAAGAGCGTCCTGTCCATAGACGACCCCAGTACAATAGATGCGAACAGGATCCTGTCGGAAATCGATCCGGAGAGATTGCTCACGGGAGAACAACCGAGGCTCCTGGATGAATGGCAGGTCGCCCCCAAACTGTGGGATGCGGTAAGGCACCATGTCGATCGCTATAAAGGCCAGGGCCAATTCATTCTTACGGGCTCGTCCGTTCCTACCGATATGTCTGAAACTGTTCACTCCGGAACCGGCAGATTCGGTTGGCTCGTCATGCGTCCCATGACCCTCTTCGAATCAGGAGATTCGACAGGTGAAGTGAGCCTCTCATCCTTGTTCGAATCACAGCAGGTCTCCGGACACTCCGAATTGGATCTCGACAGACTCGCTTTCCTCATATGCAGGGGCGGATGGCCGGAATTGGTAGATATGGACGATGACATCGCATTGGATCAGGCGTTCGATTACATCGATGCGGTCATCAGGACCGACATGTCCCGTGTGGACAAAGTAAAGAGGAATCCTCAGAAAGTGAGAACGCTGCTGCGTTCGTACGCAAGGAATCAGGGCAGTCAGATATCCCAGGCATCGATCTCTGCCGACATATCTTCCAATGACACCACAGGCGTCTCAGAAGAGACGGTGTCGGAGTATCTGCAGGCTCTCAGAAAACTGTACGTGATCGAGGACATGAAGGCGTGGAACCCCAATCTGCGTTCGAAGACGGCGATAAGAACCTCCGATACCAGATACTTCATCGATCCGTCCCTGGCGGTAGCATCGCTTAGGATCGGCCCCCGGGACCTCATGAACAATCTGAATATGCTGGGATTCTTCTTCGAAGCGCTTGCTGTAAGGGATCTCAGAGTGTATGCGGAATCGTTGGATGGGGACATCTATCATTACAGGGACAATCTGGACAACGAATGCGATATCGTCATCCATTTGAGGGATGGCAGATATGCCCTTCTGGAAGTGAAACTCGGTGGCGAAAGCCTAATCAACGAGGGTGTTTCGACGCTGAAGAGTGTCCTCAGAAGGATAGATACAGACAAGATGGGAAAACCCGCCTTCATGGCTGTCGTCACTGGTACCGAGCACTACGCATACAGGCGCGATGATGGTATACTGATTCTCCCGTTGGGGGCTCTGAAGAACTGATTCGCAAAGGTATCGTCTACGCCTTCAGCGAAGCGATTTTCCTCTTCAGCGTATCGGGCGAGGATCATCTTTTCATTCTAAGGATGGCAGTGACAGATACCGCTAAGATAAACAATACGGCGACCGAAACAGCTGCAATAATCAGAATGTCTGAGGATTCGCCCTTCAGGTCACCATTGACCGTCAACCCGAAACCGCTGTTCTCCCAGGATTCCAGATCTGCCCCTTGGCAATGTACCGTGGCCTCGACGTTCAGGAACACCGTCCCGTCTCCGCTAGGGGTCTTTCCATAGGCATAGATGTCCTTGATGCCTATACAGTCGGCGAAGGCATATCCGCCCATCGAGGACAGTGTGGACGGGAGATCGATGGATGTCAGCGATTCGCATCCCCTGAACGCGGACCTCCCGATCTTCTCCACGCTCCCCAGGCTGATACGTTCCACCGAAATGCAGTCGAGGAATGCCTCAGATGAGATTCCCAATACTCCGGATGGTATGGCAATGGATGTCAGCGATTCGCATCTGTAGAATCCCATGCTTCCGATGCTGCTTACGCTTTCTCCCATCTCAACCTTTTCCAAGGATACACACCATCCGAACATGCGCGGAGCGATATCCGCATCGACGTACAATCTTACGAGGCCTTCGCATATGTAGAAGGCTCCATCGCCGATATGGTCCACAGTATTCGGTATGCTGAGCTCTGTTATGGAATGACAATCGCGGAAGGCTTCGAACCCTATGTAATCAATATTGGATGATATTTCGATATCTTTTAGATTGTAGCATGCGCGGAAGGCCTCCGACCCTTCGGAGGGGATGACCTCGGACGAGGTCATCCAAAGGTACCTCGGACAGGCCCACATCGAGAAGAGGTTCCGCATGATGAAGACATGCCACGGCCTGTCGCACGTGTTCATACACACACCGGTCAGACAGGATTCGATGGTCATCATGGACGCTTTGGCGACGTGTGTCCAAACCGCCATGGATGCCGCATTGAAGGCGGCACGGCCCGAGGGGGGAAGACGCATAACGGTCGAGATGTTGGACGACAAACTGGTCGGATGCAGGATAGGTTTCGACAGGGAGGGCATGAGGCTCTTCTTCTCCGGCGACGACTATTCCCGCGACCTGTTCTTCGAGGCCGTCGACAGGATGCACCTGGATCTCACTCATCTGTTCCCGTACGCATGATAAACAACCTTACAGGATTCATCCCCACTCCAGCGGATGCTATCCTGTCCGACTCATTATGCTGGTGTTTTCACCAGTTTTGAATTTACGTTAATTTCAGAATTAACAAATGATGTTGTTAGCCGATATGCTATAGTAAACGAAGTCCATGTCATGTGCATGTTCCATCAGAGGGCGGTTATTCAAACCGTTTTCAATAGGAGATGGTTGTCATGGCAGGTCTGAAAGGTCTTTTCAATCGTTTTTCCAAGGGAAACAATGATTCCGATGTAAAGGAGAACAAATCCGAATACGAGTATATGGATTCCGAGGAGTATTGTCCTTTGAAAAAAGATTCCTCCCCTACAAAAAGGGTTCTTGGTGGTGTCGCATCCATCGATGGCCCTATCGCCGGAGGCGTGGAACCATCCGTCGTGAAGTATCTGAACCGGGAGCTGGATGGTGCGGATCGTGTGGTGAACACGGAATCAGGAAGAATCATGGCTGTTCGTTTCATATACAGTCCCGACGAACCGGGTGCCGAAGACGTCCATGAGGTTCTCAGGGCCATGGAGGCGAATGAATGCGACATCGCTGTATTGGTTTCGGAGACCGGTTTCACCGACGAATCCGTGGATGAGGCTCAGGATCTCGATGTTCTGATTCTGGACTATGACGAATACAGGAAGGGGGATTTCTGATATGACATCCCATGTCGGTTCCGAGATCCCTTGATCGGGTGCTTCCGGGAATCGATCGATTTCAAAGACGACGGGTCGGACAAGGTTTTGATAGGTCCTTGTCCCTCCCGTCGGTTGTTCGAGATTCAGTTCAACGTTTTTCCATCATCCCCGATCGACAGGTCGTCCGGTTCACGGTCAGGGCAAGTTATATCATGAACCGCTCCGATGGTCGTTCATGCTTTTACTGGAACTCGAAATAGATTATCCCGACGAATCAGTGGCCGAATCCGTGATGGATGCCCTGGGTCCGGACAATATGGGATACGTCGAGTCCGAACTGCGTGGTTCGATTCTCGTGTTCAGGATGTCCTCGGACGGTGCCGGGACCCTCAGGAACACTGCGGACGACCTCCTGGCGTGCATCAAGGCGGCCGAGGAATCGATTGGTGTCGCATGTTCGGATTGATCCCCCATCCCGTCGATCGGATCTAAAAGCAGGAAAGGGGTTCCCCTCCCGTTTCCGGGAGGGTTTTACAAGGGTTTATCAGGCCTTCCTCTTGAGGTAGACCGCTGCGACGACCGCTATCACGGCGATTGCCGCAACGACTCCCGCGATGATGAGGGTCATGTCCATTCCGCCGGAGGATTCGTCCTCGGCGGTGTCAATGATGAAAACGGAGAAGTGGGTCGTCCTCATCTTCATCATTCCGGATGCGGAATCGTACTCGGAATCGATGAGTTCCCTATCGCCGTCGTCGTTCACATGGAACACGCGGAGCTTGGAGACGTCCTCTCCGGGGAGGGGTACGTAGGGTAGGGTCGCGGTGGCGGTTCCACCGAGTTCGTGGTGGTATCCGGAACCTGACTGGGCCTTGAGGATGAATGCGGGTCTGTCCCCGACAATCTGCCTCTGCTTCTCGGTGAGTCCGGTACCGTCGGATTCGTCGATGGATATGCGTATGTCCCCCTCGGCCGATGAGAGGGTCCTGCACACGTCCTTGTCGAGCATGATGGTTCCGGTTGTTCCGGAAATCTTCAAGCTCGCACCCGCATCGGAGATGTCGGACATCGATCCGGATGAGACGGATGCCTCGTTCTTTTCTCCGACGGGCACATCTATGACGGGGTCGGCGTCTTCGGATCCGGTCGGGCGGTTCTCGATTTGACCCACCGCGGTGTCGATGGATTCGTCCTTGACCATGAGATCGTCCCCGTTCGTCACGGGTTCCAGGGTCGTGATCACGATGGGTTTCTTGGCATTCTCCTTGGTTATGACGGTGGTGACGGTTCCGGTCTCATCGGTCATGGTGGTCACGGAACCTTCGGGTGTCGGTTCAACAAGGACGGTGGCCCAGATCGCTTCGACGGTCATGTCGTAGGCGGGCATGGTTGCGGGGAGTTTCGGACTCCATCCCGCGAAGATCTCTCCTTCCTTCACGGGTATCACCGTTACATCGATGATGGTTCCGTAATCCTGGGTGAGGGGGAACAAGGTGTTTCCACCGTTGGTGTCGAATGTTATGGTGTACTGGTTCACCTTCCATTGGGCATAGAGGGTGACGGTGGATTCGGCGGTCTCGGAAAGTCCGCTCACGTCCTGTCCGTCGGCGTAGGATGTTCCGCTTCCGTCGGCCTCGGTGTTCCAGCCGTCGAAGGTGTACCCGGTCCTGGTGAAGGTGGATGCGGGGAGGTTCATCGATTTTCCGATTTCCGCAGCGGCATCATCCATGGCTCCGGTTCCGCCGTTGGAATCGAAGGCGATGGTGTACGAATCGGAGGAGGACCATTGGGCGGTGAGGGTCATGTTCTCCGCCGGCATGGTCGAGGGGATGGTCTTGTCCCATCCTGCGAACACATACCCGGTCCTGGTCGGGTCGGAGGGTGCGGTGATCGCCGTTCCATAGTCCTGGGTGATCGCGGGGATTGCGGATCCTCCTGCGGTATCGAAGGTCAGGGTGTACTTGTTGATGGTGGAGGTCGCGGTGATGACGACGTCCTCTGCAGGCATGGCGAAGTCCGCGGTCCTGGACCATGCGGATACGGTGTATCCGGTCTTGACGTACTGGTCGCGTATGTCCACGGTCTCGCCGTAGTCGTAGGTTTCGATGTTTCCGACCTGGATTCCGTCGACCTTGTACGTCACCGTGTACTGGTTCGCCTTCCATTGGGCATAGAGGGTGACGGTGGATCCGGCGGTCTCGCTGAGTCCGCTGACGGTCTGTCCGTCGCTGTATCCGCTTCCGCTTCCGTCGGCCTTGGTGTTCCATCCGGTGAAGCCCATCTTCTCGTAGGTGAAGGTGTTGGTGGGCAGGGCCACGGATCCTCCCACGGGGACGTCCACGCTATTCATGGTTCCGGTTCCGCCGTTGGGGTCGAAGGATATGGTGTAGTCCCCGATGGACAGGGTGTAGACGACCTCGTACTTCTCGTCACCTCCGACCCACTCGGGATAGGTCATAAGGATCGTACCAGTTCCGGATTCGGGCTTGATGATGTCGCTGTTCGTCATCACGCCTACTTCAAGGAGACTGACGAGTATTGTCCTCGTGTTGGATGACGGGAAGGACATGAAGATGGTTTCCAAAGAGGAACAGGCACTGAAGGAGCTGTCGAGAACCGTCGACACCCCGTCACCGAGGGTCACCTCCTTGAGGGAAGTGGAATTCTGGAATGTGCATATGTCCAGGGTTGTCACGGCATCGGAGATGAACACCTCCTCCAGAAGACCCACGTACTCGAATGCAAAATCGAGGATCGTGTCGACCTCCGAAGGTACGGTGTAGGAGGTTATCGCGACCCCGCCCACCTTGTGCATGGCGGGATACTTGACGAGTACGGTACCGTCCTTGTTGAACAGGATTCCGTCAACGGATTGGAAGTGTTCGTTCTCACCGTCGAGGTAGATGTTCTCGAGTGATTCGAATCCATTGAGGAACCAGTCGTTCACGCTGGGGGCTACTGTATCGATGGATGCGGGAAGGGTGAGGGTCTTGAGGTAGGGGTTGTCGATCATCGCGTAGTCGTCGATCCACTTGACGCCTGCGGGGACGGTGTATGATTCCCTGGGGTCCTGACATGGGTACAGGCGCATCTCGTAGAGGGCCTTCGTGTCATCGTCCAGTTCGTACAGGACGTTGTCCGCCACGGAGAAGTGGACCACGCTGTTGGCGGTGATCGTGACCTTGGAGAGGGAGTCGAGTCCCGCCACGGCCTTGGAGTCGATGGTGTTGAGTGTTCCGGCGAGTACGAGCTCGGTGACGGAGGAGCATCCCAATAACGCCTCGAATCCGAGCACGGCGGTTCCGTCGGAGACCACGATCTTGGTGAGGCTAGTACATGAGTAGAGGAAGCCGGTGGGGACCTTGTAAACCGAGGGGATCACGAAGGTTCCGGAGAGCCTGTAGCAGCTGTCGAAACAGTGTGCACCGAGACTGCCCATATCTGCAGGGAGGTCTATCGTCTCAAGGTTCCCACATTTTCCGAATGCATGTTCCCCGAGGCTGTAGAGTCTGGAGTCCGCTCCGATGTTGACGGTCTTCAGGGATGCGCATTCGTTGAACGCATATCCTTCGATCCTGTCGACGTTATCGGGTATGTCGATCTCGATGAGGCCTGTCCTCTGGAAGGAGGTCTGTCCTATGTTGGTCACCGTGGCAGGGATGATGATGGATGTGAGCGACTTACAGTCTACGAATGCGTAGTCGGGGATCTCCTCGATGGCCGAGGGGAGTGTCACGTTCGAAAGGGATGTGCAATCCTCGAACAGGTTCTCCCCGAGGGTCTTGACGGTGTCGGGTATGACCACCTTGACGATGTCTGTCCTGTCCCTGAAGAGGGCCTCGGCGAGTTCGACCAGGTCCGCACCGCCGATGACGGAGGGGAGTGTGATCGAGGATTCGGTTCCGCCGTATTTCAGAAGGACGGCACCACCATAGGGGTCGTAGGTCATCTTGCTGGTGACGTTGGATCCGCCCACCGCGGTTTCCGCATCCCATCTGAGGAAAACGGTTCCTTCGAACGTCTTTATGTCTGTGATTCTGGTTTCGAAGGAGGCGTCGGAGTACAGCTCCAGGGACTTGCAGGAGGTTCTGCCGTTGGAGAGGGTGACAAGGTTCGCGTTGCACCCCTCGAATGCTCCGGTTCCGATGTCGATGGTCCCTCTGGGGCCGGTGACGTATATCTCGGTCAGTCCGGAGCATCCCTGGAACGCCCCTTTCTCGATGGAGACCGTGTTCTCGGGAAGGTTGAACGATGCACCGGTCTTGGCTATCGGATATCTGATGAGGCTCCTCTTCGTCTCGTCGAACAGCACTCCGTCGACGGTGGAGATGTACTCGCATCCCTCGGGGATGTCGAATGCGGCGAGCGAGGTGCAGTCGTTGAATGCAGTCCCGTCGATGTTTTTTATTGTTGCAGGTAGCCTGAGGGTCTCGAGCGAGGTGCATCCCTTGAACACCCCGTATATCACGCTGGTGACGGTGGTGTTCGAGATGTCGATTGTCTTCAGGAGTGCGCAACCGTCGAACGCGCCCATGTTGAGGGATTTTATCGTCTCGGAGGCGATGTAGGTGTCCCCTGCCTTGGCGGCGGGGTACTTGATGATGTTGTTGGGGACGTATTGGTCTTCGACCTTCGTCTTGCTGAAGAGGATGCCGTCGACTGCGGCGTATGTGGGGTTGTCGGGATGGGCGGTGAAGGATTTCAACGAGGAACATCCGGTGAAGTCGGTTCCCCAGATGAAACGGGGACTGGTTCCGATGTCCTTGGGTACATGGAGCGACTCCAATTCGGAACAATCGACGAAGGAGTATTCGCCGAGGGTGGTAAGGGCGGAGTCCTCGCCGATGGTCACGGTCTTCAGGGATGTGCATCCCTTGAAGCTCTCGTTTCCGAGCTGGAGCATGCCGTCGGGGATGATGATGGAGGTCAACGAGGTGCATCCCTTGAACACCGAGCCCGTGGAATAGTAGCTTGAGCTCTTCAGATACTTCAGGGTGGATGGCAGAACGATTCCGTCGAGCTTGACGCAGTCCATGAACGCCCCGTCGCAGATTCTCTCCAGGACGGAACCGGGTGCGAAAGCGACCGTCCCCAGGGATGTGCATCCTGAGAAGGCATCGGATCCGATCTCGGTCAACGATGCGGGAATGGTCACGGTCTTCAGGGATGTGCATCCCTCGAACGCGCTCGAACCCAATTCGGTGAGGTTCGTGGGAAGGGACACCGATTCCAACGACGTGCATCCAACGAACGTACGAAGTCCTATGGACGTCACTGTGGACGGGATGGTAACGTTCTTCAGGTTCGTGTTTTCTGCGAACACGGATCCGGCGATCGCCACGACGTCCTTCCCTCCGAGTTGGGAGGGTACGGTCAGATCATCGACGGTACCGGTATATCCGATTATGGTCGCGACGTCATCGGTGACCGTGAATTTGAAGTCACCCTCCGTCTGCTCGGTGGCATCCGTCCCTGGGATGCCCCCGATCATCAGAAAACATGCTATCGACACCACAGCAAGGATGGACAGGGCCATCCCGACCGGGTGCCGGGTCATTCTCAATTTCTCTCTTTCTCTCATCGGAATTCCTCCGCCGTATCAGTGTCGGCGATCAATGATCCGGTGCATCGAACATGTCCGAACTACAATGTCCAGTCGTGGAGGATTTCAGGTCGCGCGTGTTATTAAAGGTTAGCGTTCAGATAGGATATATTACATTGACTGGGATTCAAATCGATGCATCAGTTCATATCGTTGGCGATATGTTTCGGCATCCGCGCGTCTGTGGGAGGCAAGATATAACATGCAGGTCCTCCCTACCCTCTTCTTCCGAAGTCCGTTTCAGAACACGAACTGCACTAGGAACATGTACAGTATCGTTCCCGCACCCACGCTCAGGAGCGTGTTCCTTTTCCACAGGTGCAGGGCGACCACGGCCAGGCATGCGATGAGTTCCGGTAGTCCGTACGGGTAGGCCAACACGTTCGTGGATTTCAGACAGTAGACGACCAGCATTCCGATGACGGCGGGTGTGAGGACGTTGCCTATGTATCTGACGGTCGGAGGGATCTCCTTCCCCTTGGGGAACACCACGAACGCCGCCGCACGTGTCGCGAACGTCGCGATGGCGACCACCGCGATCATGAGCAGGGATGTGGTCGCGTCAAGCATCCTTTCCAGCCCCCTTCGATGGGAATTCGAACTTCCTCCTGCGGACCAGCAGTATCGCTACAATCAGGAGCATGGTGGGGAGGATGAACCCGTCTGCACCGAACACCAGGAGACAGACCAGGGACACCACGACTCCGAGGAGTTCCGCGGGCCTGTTGTACCTGTTGCTCCACAGTTCGATGAACAGCACCAGGAACAGGGCGGTCATGGCGAAATCGATCCCTTCGGAGTTGAACGGTATGGCGGATGCCGCAAGGGAACCGATGACCGTTCCCAATACCCAGTACACATGGTTCAGCAGCGTGATGGACAGGAGGAACTTCTCCTCGTCCACGTCTTCGGGGACGTTCACCGTGCATGCGAGGGAGTACGTCTCGTCCGTCATTCCGAATATGAGGTACCACCTCTTCCATCCGAAGCGGTTGCATCTTTCGACAAGGGACAATCCGTAGAAGACGTGTCTGATGTTGACCATCAACGTCAGGGCTATGGCCTGTATGAAGGAGTATCCTGGTACGAAGAAGTTCAATGCGAGGTATTGTCCCGAACCCGCGTAGACGAAGACGCTCACGATGATGGCCCACAGGACCGAGTAACCCTGTTCCTCGAACATCACCCCGAAGGCGAGACCCATGAAAAGATATCCTGCCAGGACGGGGAGGGTGTAGGGGAAAGCCGACCTCATCGCATCCTTGTATCCACCCGTATCCTTCACCTTCGGGATGGCGAAGGGGAACTCGGATTTAATGGTGTGGAGGCATTTTTATACATACTGTCGGTAATCCGATGGTATGGACGGTACACCCGACTCGCCTGACAGATGCATCAGATGCCCATTCTGCGGAAGGTCCTTCCACAAACATCGGATCCCCACGTCGAAGGGGACGGACAGGACGTGTCTCAGGTGCGGTCACGTATGGAGGAGCAGAGGGGAGGGGAGACCCGCCAGATGCCCCTCGTGCCGTTCGTCCAAGTGGAATCTTCCCGACAGGATGAACGTCTGTCTGCGTTGCGGTCACGAATGGTATCCCCGTGGAGGCGCCAGGTCCGTGAAGTGCCCCTCGTGCATGGCCAGGAACTGGGACGTCCTGGGGGATGGTTTCGAGGATGCGGCGGAGACACCCGTCAGGGATCCCCTTGATTCGGCGGAGGCCATGTATGCGGAGGGGAGTTCGTGCATAGAGGCCGCGTGCTTCTATGGGGTACCGTTGGAGACCCTCATGACGAGGATCCGTGGGAAGACCTGTCGCGATCCACGGATGACATCGGATTCACGTGTATGATCACGGGGATGCGTTGGATCTTTTCCCGACGAGATCCAGCATTGCGGAGTTGACGGCGGCACCGGCCTGTCTGAGTCCTATGTTGCTTCCGCCTATCAGTATCAGGTCGTTCTCCCTGAGGTCGTACCTGCGTATCTGTTCCGACAGTTCGGGGGTGTTCTCATCCACGTTCCAATTCGGAGGCATGAGGAGTTGGTCGTTCCTGTAGAATATGGTGGTGCAGCCGTCCCCTCCGGATTTGAGGGCGGCGTCCCTCTGCTCCACTCCGAAGACCACGCGGTCGCTCATGTCCCGTACCCTGAGGGTGACCTGATGGATCCCGAAGGCGGAGTCCGTATACTTCAGATGCAGGAGCGAGACACCCAGGGCGTCGATGAAATCCACCCCCAAGGGTGAGAGGACGGAGCCGCCGCGGGTGGTGTCCAGGAACCCGAGTTCCGTGAGTTTTCCTGTTATGCCGCGGATCACGCTCTCCTCCATTCCGGTGAATTGCGACAGTTCGTTGCGACCGATCCTCCTTCTTCTGACATGTCTGTCGTGTATGGTCTCCATCACGAACATAAGGTCGTTGTCGTTGAAGCGCATCCTCGTCTTCCCCGACGGTTCCTCCAGGATTCTGAGCATGGAAGGGGTTTGTGGTTACGGTGTATTTGATTCCATCGTTTCATCGGCATCAATCATGGTTGGATGTATCGTATCCTCGCGTGTATCGGGCCTTGTCCATTCCGATTTTCTTTGGAATTTATCAATTTTTGTTATTATAAATAATTTATTTATCCATTATCTTTTATTTTTATAACAATCATTCTAGGAACTATCGTATTTAATTTATTTATATATGTATTTAAACGAATTTTCGTTTTTTGGAAGCATGTCCTTGTATTGCTTGGGTTTAATTTTGGTTTTTATCCAATCTGACAACTATTAAATCGATTGGATATATTAGCCATGATTCACTCCGATGAGGCGAAGCCACGGGGAACGTGGTTCCCGTTTCGACGAGCCAAGAATAATGGTACAGATTAACCTGGATTTCAAGCGGTCGTCCTCTGTTTTCGGATCCATGCGTCCCGTGTGGCGGAGTGTTTTCTCCGTTTCCGGAATGGATGGATGGCGTGCATCATCCATGCGTTACAGGTGTTATCATGAATGGAAAAGCAATGATGTTCATATCAATAATCTGCGTCATCCTGTGCGGAACCGCGGTTATGGCATTGGACAATGTGACCGCGGATTCCGCATCCACGGACCCCACGGTCACCCACGGTGGATGCGTGTACACCATATCCGCCGTCGATCCGAACAATGCCGTCGCGAACATAACCGCATGGGACGGGGAGACCAAGGACATAGTGATCCCCGCGACCATCAAGACCAAGATCACCGTCGAGCAGCAGGAGGCGGACGTCACCTGCACCGTGGCCATGCCCAAAGCCGTGTTCAGAGGCAACACGACCATCGAATCCGTCAAGTTCGGTGACGGCGAGGCCGTTATTACCCTTCCCGCCCAGGCGTTCAATAGCTGTTCGGCACTCAAGTCCGTAACATTCGGAAACACCGTTACCGCCATTCCCGCCAACTGTTTCCAGAACTGCAGTGTATTGGAGACTGTAACCGTTTCGGACAAGATCGTGTCCATCGGAAAATACGCATTCGATAAATGCAAGGTCCTCAAGGATTACAGGTTCAACGAAGGTCTCGTCACCATCGGTGATGGTGCCTTCCGCAGCTGCTACCTTATCACCGAGATCGTCCTCCCCGACACCGTCGAATCTATCGGCGGTAGCGCATTCGGAACAAACGGAGAGGGTGTGGATGGAAAAACCGTTATAATCGAGAGGACCAAGATCGATCTCGGATCCGGTCTGAAATCCATGGGATCGTATGGTGTGTTCAGAAACTCCTCCTACAATGGTATCCTGGACCTGCCTGCGAATCTGGCCACCATCCCCGGTTTCAATACCACAAACTGGGGATTCGGTCTGAAGGGATTCAACATCGCCGCCGAGAACACAATGTATTCGTCCGTCGACGGTGTCGTGTACAGCAAGGACGGAAAGACCCTCGTCCATGTCGCCAACGGTATGACCGGAACCTACACCATGCCCGATACTGTAGAGGTCATAGGTAATGGCGCTTTCTCCGAGTCCGGTGTCGAGAAGGTCGTCCTCAACGGAAAGATCAAGGAACTTCCCGGAAGTGCATTCTCGAATTCCAAGATTGTGGAAATCGTCGGTCTCGGAGAAATCGAGAAGATGGGTTCCATGTGCTTCTATAATTGTGGCAACCTCAAGGCCCTTGACCTGTCCTCCATCGTCGACATCAATTTCATGTTCGCGATGTCCTGCACGTCTCTCGAGAGCGTGATCTTCTCCGAGAATCTCAATTCGATCGGAAGCAATGCCTTCGACGGTTGCAGCAACCTCGTTCTTACCTCGCTTCCCGATTCGTTGACCAGAATCGACGGTGCCGCCTTCACCAAATGTCCCAACGTGGTCCTCACGGAACTCCCTGCATCCCTGACTTCCATCGGGTCCCAGGCATTCCGTGGAACAGGCATCGAATCCATCGTCGTGGGTGAGTACGACGTGACCGTCGCCGTGGGTCAGGGCGCATTCACGGAATGCAACGAGCTCACAGACTTCACACTGAAGAACGTGTCCATCCAAACCAGTGATTACGGTCTCATCGCCAACGGTAAGAAACTCGTCGAAATAGGGTATCCCGAGGGATTCGATCTCTGGAAGCAGATCGGGCCCCTTCAGATTTCCGCAGACGGCAAGACTCTCATCACATGTCTCCAGGGTGCCACCGGTACCGTCGTCGTGCCCAACACGGTCACCACTGTCAAGGGTTTCAACGGATTCTACTACTGTACGGGGATCGAGGAGGTCGTCTTCGAGGACGGAAGGACTGAGAACCTCAGGCTCGAGAATCAGACATTCTTCCACTGTGAGAACCTCAGGTCCATCGATATCCCCGCCAACACGTGGATTGGAGGCAATATCTTCAATCACTGCTATTCTTTCGCCTATCTGAGCATCGGTGCCGGTTCCACTATCCAGACGACATCGTTCAACTCTGCTTCTGGATCCGCATCGCAAATCACTGATTACTTTACCTTCGTGGGTGCATCCAAAGAGAAGATGCCAGGTAACGCGGATGTTCAGGATTCCGTCTGGATCTCCAACGGTGACGGTATGATGTACAAGGTCTCCCAGGCCCCCGGTTCCGTAGTCGATCCCACCCTCGAGTTCGAGATCTCCGGTATCGTGAAGTCGATCAAGGACATCACCGTCACCGGAACCCTGAGCATCACCGGCGGACTCATCCTTGCAGACGGTGTCACACTCACCGTTCCCGCGGGAGCAGTCATCGACGGTCCCGTCTACTCCAACGTCACCGCCGTGGACTTCGATTCCTACACCCCCGTCGGAGAGGGTGCCTCCTCGAAGGTCTCCTCCGCATACGGAAAGGTGGTCCTGGATGCTGCCGCATCCTGCGACGGTTCCTACTCCACGTTCTCCCGCATAACCTCCGCCACCGTCACCGGATTCGTCGACGGAACCGGTGTCGTCGTCGATCTCGCCGGACACGTGCCCGGAGTCCCCGACGGTACCGTGCTCGTCCAGTACTCCGTTTTCGTCGAGAAGGACGGTTCGCTCTACCTCGACCCCTTCAGGACCGCCGCTGTCGATGTCGACGGGGAATCCACCGTCGAGGTTGATGTCGGAGAGAGGATCCAGAGCTGCATCGTCGCGTACCGCTACGACTTCGCCGGAACCACCTACACCACCCCCGCATCCGAGGGTGCATCCAACATCGCCGCCGACTTCATCTCCATCGACACCCCCGAGGGCGTCGAGATCAGATTCGGTGACAACATCGTCTCCGACGGCGATTACATCGCCTTCGGAAACTACTCCGTGACCATAACCGTCCCAGAGGGCGACTACGTCATCGGCGGCGTCCCCGTTTCCGATGTCGATACAATCGTCTACCACGGACAGGTTCTGAAGATCGAAGCCGTCGCATGAGGAGGTACCGGAAAATGAAGAACTGTCTGAAGACCATCATCGCACTGTCCGTCGTCATCGCGTTGGCCATCGTCGCCTTCCCGCAGGTGGACGCCTCCGCCCAGAACAACATCGGCGGCGGGGCATGCGACGCCTTCGATGCATCCTACATCGACGCGGATGATGGTGTCAGCGGAATCCTCGTCCTGGCCTTTTCGGATATGACGATGGAGGATTCGTTCACCATCTCCGTGGATGGTGTCACCTCCGCACCCGTTTCCAAAACGGCGTTGCAGGGGGATGAACTCAGAATCCTCAGCGAAGCCGTCAGACTCTCCAAGGGGGAGCACGACATACGTGTCTTCGACGGTGCCCTCTATGACCATTCCGCAACTGTCACCGTGGGTCTCATACCCGTGGCCGTGACTCTTGACCGCACTTCGATGGTTTTGAATCCCGGCGATGAGACGACCCTGACCGTCACGGTGTTGCCCTCCGGATCCTATTTCGAGGGGATGACCTGGTCCTCGGACGACGTGTCCGTGGCCACCGTGGATCAGAACGGAAGGGTCCGTGCCGTGTCCGACGGTACCGCCACCCTGACCGTCGACATCGGTGCCGGTCTGTATGCGTCCTGTACGGTCACCGTCACGACACCCGTCACCGGCGTCTCGTTGGACAGGACATCCGTGACCCTCGATGTGGATGACGTCACGGCCCTCCAGGCCGTCGTGACCCCTTCCGGGGCCACGAACCCGGCCGTCTCATGGACCTCGTCCGACCCGACGGTGGCCACCGTGGATCAGAACGGAACCGTCACCGCACTCAAGGCCGGAACCTCCACCGTCACGGTTTCCACCGTCGACGGCGGTCATTCCGCCACCTGCGTGGTCACGGTCCTCGTTCCCGTCCCGGGTACCGTCCCCGTCACCGGAGTAGTCCTCGACAGGGACTCCTGCACCTTGACCGAAGGGGACGGCATCCGTCTCACGGCCACCGTTTCGCCCTCCGATGCGACCCACAAGACCATCAGTTGGTCGTCCTCCGACCCTTCTGTCGTCAAGGTCGACCAGAGCGGTAACATCACCGCACTCAAGGCCGGAACCGCAACCGTCTCGGTCATCACCATAGACGGGGGTTTCTCCGACCAGTGCGCGGTGACCGTCGAACCCCTCTCCGAATCATCCGGAGACGATACGACCATCTACATCATCGCGGCGATCGCCGTCATCGCCATCGTCGCAGTCGGTGCGTTCCTCTTCCTGAAGAGGAGGTGACGCACCGGTCGAAACCTTTTCCGGGAGGGGTTCCATCCCTCCCACGTTTTCCTATCGCGGATTCTCCACACTTCCTTTCTGGTCGTGAATCCTACCGATTGCTCCGTATTCGCCCCGATGCTGTGTAATCCGCATTTTCAAAAGGTTGTGACAATTGGATTTCTTTTTTAAACTATTGTAATTTCTTTTACTATAAAAATCCATAATAATTACTTTTTACAACAATTGTTTTTTGTTCTTTTTCATTCATGATTTATATATCTATATTTAATCAAACAATGGATTCCCCACCTTCCAATGGTTAGTTGGTTGTCATTTCCAATACGTTTTAACCAACCACTTAACTATTAAATTAGTTGGATGTCTAGCCCTACTGCATTGGAGGACACTATCCTCCGCCTGATGGCAAGGTGAATAAAGATGAATAGAAGATTGTTGGAGGCGGTCGTCCTGATCGTCGCGGTCTCCGCATTCGTTCTACTGTCCGCATCCTCTGTAGACGCCGCAGACAACGAGGTCGTCATGGAATCGGAACACGGAACGGTTGTGGATGCATCCACCGGAAGGGAATATGATGGTGGAAGGTTCCAGAACGAATTGAAACTGGCTTTCCAGAGTGCCGGAGGTTACGAGTTTGTTAAATGGACGGTCGAAGGCGATTGTCAATACGAGACCTCCCTCAACACGATAACCATCAAATCCGTCACGGGAAAAGCCGTGATCACCCCCGAGGTCAGGAACTATTCCTCGTCGCAGGGTCTCGTGAACATCATCGATGTGGATGATCTCCTCGGGGTCGATGACGAGATCGTCAACAACTGGTCCTTCGCTTCTGACAAGCTGGTGAGGGTGGGATCCAACTGGATCGGAATGCCATCCGTACCTCTCGTGGTGGGGGATTACCTCTACGTCCGTGCAGGCGAGATGCTGTATTCGATAGACATCGACAGCGGAACCGCCGTGAGGAGCGTCCAATCCCTGGGTGGTGTGGACTTCTACCACTATCTCAGCTACGGCGGGGGTGTCATCTTCGACACCGTCGGGAACAAGGCCTTCGATCTGGACCTCAACTACCTCTACGACATCCCTTCGAATCTGGCCTTCGCCACATATCACAACGGGTACTTCTATGGTTTCATCACCAACGGTACGGATGATGCGGGTCGTCAGCTTTACTCCATCTACAAAACCTCCCTCGATGTGGACAAGGACCTGTCCAACGGTGTGAAGGTCAATCTCTGCACCAACAAGGAGAAGTTCCTCGTGTTCAACCAGTACGGGCAGTTCTCCTCGTTCATATCCCAGGACGGCTGGTTGTTCTTCCTGCAGGCCGACCAAAGGACCGGAACCGTCGGATACAGGGCGATTACGGCATTCGACACCGTCACCGAGAGGTCCGTCACCTGCGAACTCACCGGTTTCACGGGCATGCCCTGGGACGACGGATGGCTCACCCATCATAACGGGTATTTCTATCTGACCGCGTACACCGCTGGACTCTTCGACGGTGTGATCGGGGCACTGGAGGACAAGCGTTCATCCCTCATGTGGGTGAAATTCGATTTCGACAAGGGTGAGTTCGGTGTCCCGAAATACCAGAATATCATGGCCCCCGATGGCAGTGACTTCAGAGGCATAGCCAGCGGTCTCGTCTGCCACGGCGACCGCGGATATCTCAACGTCAGGGCGTCCCCCGAGGACACCATGGGAAGCACCAACGACGTGGGCACCTGCATGATATCCTTCGACATAAGGGCGGACGGAACCCCCATCCCCAAGGAGGCCGCCGGAAGCTACATGACCCATGGCGGAATCGTCGTCAACGTCGCCCATGAGGACGATGGCATCATCAACATCTATCTGATTCCATACGACTCCCACGCCCAGGGCATATACATCTTCACCGACAGGCTTGTCGGTGGAGAGTGGGTCATGGATCCGAAATTCGTCAAGAAGTATCCCACCCACACCGAGTGGTGCTCTCAGGGTATACACGCCGGGCCCAACGGAGAAATCATGTACTATGTCGATCGCGGTTACATCGACTGCTACATCCCCGCATCCTCTAACTGGATCACCGTCTTCACCATGGACAGCGAGACGGCCGTATCCCAGTCCGCCACCGGTGCCAATGCCGGAAAGGTCATCGAGAAACTCTACCCCTCCGCATTCATATCTGACGGAAAGGTCACCATTGGTTCCAAGACCTACGTTATCTACGGACTGAACGAGGTGGGTGAGAAATGGAACCTCGTCACCGACCCCTACACCGAACTCTGGACTGGTACCGAGAACAACGGTACCACCGTCGCGATGTACCGTTACATCATCCTCCTTGAGGAGGGTTCACAGACCCATTTCTATCCCTGGTACGACAACGGATGGTATTATCTCGAGGATGGCGGGTACGTCAAGTGCGTCATCACCGATTACGAATCCATTGACGCGGCCCTCGGAAAGACCCTCAGGTACTTCTCCACAAGCCCCAACGGACTCATCCTCCCCAATTCCGTCACCGTCCCCCACGAGGGATCCGTGACCGTCGAGGTCTCCAAGACCGCACAGTGGACGTTCTCCATGACCGATTCCTCGATAGCATCCGCGGTCAAGGACGGCAACGACTCCCTCGTCATCTCCTATGTCGCACCCGGACAGACCACCGTAACCGTGTCCGCGGACGGGAAGGACTACCCCATATCCGTTACCGTCCTCCGCGGAGCGGAAATCGACGACGGATACACCGTCAACACCTCCGAAAGAACCGAACCCACCTCCGACGGCGGTTCGAAGAAGACCGTTGTCACATCCAAGGTCAAGGACACCGAGACGATCGTGACCACCGAGACCACCGTATACGGTCCCAACGGCGCGGTGAAGGGTTCCGTCACGGAGACCGTCATCAACGACAGGGAATACGACAGGGATCAGGACGGGAACGTCATCGCCCTCATACAGAAGGATTACGTGGAGAGGGACGCATCCGGATCCGTAATCAAGAGCACCCTGTACGGTTCCGAGACGGTTCAGACCACCAACGTCAACGGGGACGTCATCGTCAAACTCCTGGAGGTATCCGAGGACAGGTTGACGAACACCCTCGTCACCACCGAGACCGTCACCACCACCGGTAACGCCATCGTCAAGATCGAGTCCACCGTGAAGACGGAGACCTCCTCCGGAATCACCACCGAATCCTCCGTCAGGGTCGAATCTGCATTGGACACAGGCACCGAGGCGTTCATAGAGGATGGAAAGGTTGTCGTCGAACTCGTCGGTGAGAAAATCGTCAACTTCACAGCCATGGGCGAGGCCCTCGATCCCGAGCTCCCCATCGTGGTCAGGGCAGGTCCCACCGTTCTGGACAGCAACATCATGACCATGGTGGATGCAGGTGCCGTTCTGGAATGCACCTCGGGAGTCGGTACCATAACCCTTGATACGGAGGTCCTTGAGAGGCTCCAGACCCGTGGAATCCTCACGTTCTCCGCCGTCAAGGCCGCCGCCAAGGACCTTTCATCCTCCCAGAAGGAGGTCATCGGTAGCAACCTCGTGTTCGACATCAACATGGTCTGTGGCGATGTCCCCCAGGAGGAATTCGGAACATTCACCATGACCGTCGACTGCAAGGTGGTCCTTCAGGATGGTGAGACCCTCAAGGTATGGAGGGTGGATTCCGACGGAACCGCCCATGAGGCCTCCGATGTCGTTTATTCCGACGGAAGGGTCTCTTTCACCGCCGACCATCTCTCCATGTACGCGGTGGGAACCCAGCTTTCGACACCCTCCGAGGACGGATCCGGTTCCGGCGGGGACGACATCATGTTGTATGTGGGCATCGCCGCGGTCGTGGTAATCGCTGCACTGGTGGCGGTGTTCATGATAAGGAGGCGTTCCGCCTGAAACCGAGGGGCCCCTTCACGGGGCCCTGAAGGTTCACCGGGCGGGAACAGGGACAGGGGCCGACCATGCAGGCATCGTCGGTGAAAATCGTCATGGCGACCGTAACGGCCGTCGTGGCGTTGGTTCTGATCGGGACGGTGGGATTCACCGTCGATTCCGTGGATGAGAGGCAGGGTGTGATGCTCGATTTCTCATACTACAATGTGGAGTGGGTGGAATTGGATTTCACCGAAGGAATGAACGGCATGGACGCCCTTGACGCCGCCTGTTACGAACAGGGTTACAAGGTCGTCCTCAACGATGACGGCACCGTGTACTCCGTCGACGGGATGCCCGAACTCATGAACGTGGAATGGGGCATGTACGTTCTCGATTCCAACGGGGCATGGGTGGAGATTGACGATCCATCGTCCTATGACGTGTCCGGCGAGAGGATCATCTCCTGGGCCAGAACAGGTCCCGGTAGCGAGATGATGCCGGCGGTCGACCAGACGGGCTTCACATACTACAGTTACGCAAAGGACGGGCGTTCCCTGGATGGGAACGACCTGAGGATAGTGACCCTGGCCCCATCGGTCACCGAGACCGTCGCGGCCGTGGGCGGACTTCAATACATCACCGCAACCGACAGGTACAGCGACTATCCCAACAGCCTCGTAGAGAGGCAGGACGGCGGCGATATCGCCATCGTCGGAGGATACACCGATCCGAACTACGAGCTCGTGGTTGCCCAGAATCCGGACATAGTGTTCCTGGATGGGGGTACCGGCGAGCATGTGACCATGGCGGACAAGCTTCGCAAATCCGGAATCAACTGCGTCGTGCTGTACGAGGCGACGGACACGGACGATTTCCTGAAGAACCTGTGGATCTGTGCATCTGCCATCGGTTGCTCCGAAGACGGGAACAGATATATCTCCGATGCTTCCGAAGCTCTCAACACCATAAGCGGCATCACAGACCTGTCCGGAAGGAAGGTCTTCATATCCCTCGGGATCAGCGACTCGCCATACACCCCCGGTTCTGGAACGTATGTTGATTCCATGATCCAATCCCTCGGCGGGGACAATATCTTCGCCGACGATTCGAGCTCGTGGTTCATGGTGAGCAAGGAGGCGGTCTACAACAACCAGCCCGACATCATCATCGTGATCCATGACGCCGAGGAGATAACCTCCCAGAGGGAGTACCGTAAACTGCTCTCCAATTTCAACGACCTGTGGAAGATGACCCCCGCCTACGAGAACGGCGAGGTGTACGTCTTCTCAGGTGACGCCGCCAGTCTCCTTTCGAGACCCGGTGCGAGGCTCCCGGAGGCCTTGGAGCTGATGGCCAAGATCATGGATCCCGACTCCTTCATAGCCGCAGATCCCACCGACGTGGTCGGTGTCAAGTATTACAACGATTCATACAACGATCCCGAGAACGGGTATCTCACATACGTGAAGGCACAGGGGCTGTTGGAATGGCAAAAGTGACCCTTTCCCTGATCCTGGCGACCGTCCTGGTCGCATGCCTTGTTCCGATGGTCGATGCCGTCGATGATCCCGCAACCCAGCCGCAGACGAGGCTTCTCGTGGACTTCGGGAACGGTTGCACGGAATGGTACGACATCCCGTCGGATGCCCCCGGCACCCTGGAGGGAGTACTCCTTGCAGTCCTCGGTGACCGTGTCACCTTCTCCCCCACCGGCGATTCCAGGACCGTGTCGTCCGTGGATGGGGTGGAAACGGTCACCGTGGGTACCGGATTGAACAGACAGGAGTGCGGATGGCGCATCTATGCATGGAACACCGTGGAATGGGAGTTCCTCACCACCGATGTGTCCGACAGGTACGGCGGAGGGTTCATCGCCCTCGCGTACTATCCGCACGACACGCTGGTTCCCGCATCCAACCCCGACTATCCCGTGGTGTGGACCTCCTATAAGGGGGATTCCTCCGCATCCGGGGTCAGTCAATCCGTCGGACCCGGCAGCGTCGCCACCCCTCTGGAGTGGTATCAGACCTATGCCGGTGCCGTGGACTGCTCCATACTCTACGCGGACGGCATGATCTATCACACCGTTGCGGGGAAATACGGGAGCGTGGGCATGGACTCGCTTGCGAGGATCGTCTGTCTGGACCCCGTCAACCGCGAACTGATGTGGTCCGTCACATACTCCAATTCGGGGAACATCGAGATAACCACCCCCGTCATCGTCGGGGACCTCATATTGATATCCTCGGGGAACTGGCACGTGTACTGCCTGGACCGTTTCACCGGCGAGGGAGTGGCCGAGCTCGCACCCGTGGGGGACGAGGGCGACATGTGCAAGGGATCCAAGGTCACATCCTACATCCCCCGCAAGAACGACCCCTCGATCAATCAGGACAGGATCCACCTGGAGGCAGGGGTGGCCAACATGGTCTACGACTCCGGAGCGTTGTATCTGAACACCTCCGACGGCCTCGTCAGATGCTTCTCCATCGACAGGGAGAACGGTTTCAGGGAGATCTGGACTTTCAACCCCCCGTCGGACGTGAAGGGTTGCTTCTATTATCATCCCCCGGTCATCATGGAATCCGACGGCAGAAGGGTCCTGATGGCGGGCAACTACTCCGGAGGACTGATGTGCGTGGATGCCGGCACAGGGGAACCGATATGGACCTCCGTCGTGAAGGACCTCTCCGGGAACCGTGTCGGTCAGGCCTCCAACATCGTGGACTGCGGTGACGGCAGGGCGCTCGTGTGCTATTCCGGAGGGGAGATGGCCTCCACCGGCGGAGGGGTCATGCTCGTCGACGTCACCGACGGTTCCGTGGTCTGGCAGAAGGACATCCGTTGCGGAAAACCCGTGGCCGTGGACGGCAGGTTCTACGCGTACATCTCCGCCACCGCCGACACACAGTATCTGAAGGATTACCGCACCGGACAGGATGTGGAGGTCGTCAGCGGATACTACTCCATCTGGATCGACGACTGCTCCCTGTTCTGGGTGCAGGACACCGACGCACTCTCCATAGGCGGAATCACCTACAGCGCCGGAAGGCTCTACAGCATGGACTACTCCCCCGGCACCGAGGGTGCCGACGGGGGCCATGTATGGTGCATCGATTCCGACACCGGTTCCGTGGTCTGGAGGGTCAAGGTCTCACCGTATTCCGGAAACGCGTACAGCATGTGCGCACCCACAGTCGTGGACGGCATGGTCCTGGTAGGTAACGACCATGGTGCCGTCTACGTCCTTTCCGAAACCTCATC
>JAFVZY010000010.1 GCA_017507885.1 Candidatus Methanomethylophilaceae archaeon
CATGGTGCAGACCATAAAGTACAGGTGCAAGGTCTATTCGATCCGTAGAGGATTCATACTCGATGCCTGCGGGTCCAGTTCTGAACGTTCGACAATCAACGCATGAAATCGTGGCAAGGGGATGAATTATTCAACACAGTCATCAAATAATTATAAACCCGTTATTGGATACTTGGATTTGATGACGACAACCGAAGAAACCAAGGAGACCAAGGCGAAACCCTCCGGGGCGTATTTCGTCTCCACTCATCCCAATGGCGGATGGCAGGTGAAGAGGGCCAACGCCCAGAAGGCTTTGAAATTGTTCAAGACGAAGGCGGAGGCCGAAGCATACGCGAAACAGGTCGCAGCGAATCAATCCACCACCGTGGTCAGAAAGAAGAAGGATGGAAAGATACAGAAGAAGAAATGAGGCGGCCCCTCGGGGCCGTTGAGATTTCAAAGGGTTTACTCGGGATTCTTCTGGTCGAATTCCACGACCTCGTTCCAGAGCCTGATGGTCTCCTGGGCGTCCTCCTCATCCATTATCTGGATCGCATAGCCTGCATGGACGACCGCCCAATCCCCGACCTGTGCCTCGACCATGGAGAGGTTCGCTTTCTGATGACTCCGCCGAAGTCCACGTCTCCGACGCAATCGTCTATGCTGACGATTTTTCCGGGAACTGCCAAACACATCTTATCACTCGCTGATTATCCTGATGATCGCTTCCGCAGGCTGTCCATCCGTGGCATCCAGGGCCTCGATGGCCTTGTCGCGGTCGCATCCCGCCTGGGACATGACGAGCTCCACGTCATCGTCGGAGTATGTCGCGACAGGTGCGGAGGGCTCTTCTCCGAGACTCCTGGTGGTCTCGTTTCCGGAGATCTGATAGTTCCTGGTGCCTGCCATCTCGACACAGACGACATCTGCATTCGTGATCACGATCTCGTTTGTCTTGGTTCTGATGATGACCTCGGTCACGTCGGTGATGGGGGTCTGCTTCATACCCATCTTCTTCATGGCCTGTTTCATCTGGCGGTCGTTTAATCTCATTCCGGACATGATGCCACCGAATCCATATTCCCCTTATTTAAGTAGTGCAGAGCGGACGACGTTCAGCAGTGATTCCAGGACCTCGTCGGCGACGGATGCGTCCTGCACCCCTCCCTGTGCGAAGTCCGGTTTTCCTCCACCCCTGCCTCCGAATGCGGAGACGCCTTCCTTGAGGACGCCCCTGCAGTCCACGGCGGGGTTTCCGGATGCAACCATGACGGAGCATGTCTCCGCGACCGAGACCAGTACGGCCACGCCTCCTTTGGATTTCACGGATTCAGCCGCCTCGGTCAGGATGTTCCGGTCCCCTCCGGGAACAACCATGCCGGATACCGGACATCCGTTCACATCCTCGGTGGGGAGGACGGAAATCATCTGTTTCGTGGCGTTCTTCAGGAGGGTTCTGTTGAGTTCCGCCTCCCGCCTCATGTTGTATACGGCTTTCGGTGCATCATCCATCTTGCATCCGATTCCATCCACGATCTCCAGCATGTTGTATGCGAGTTCGGATGCAGCCCTCCTGGCCTGTTCGGCTACTTTGAAATGGATGGCCACCCCGTCTTTTCCAGCGGATACCTTGCGGTCCACCATGATGTATTCCAGTTCGGATGTCTCCATCACATGAACGCCGCTGCATGCGGAGAGGTCTATGTCGCCTATGGCGACCACGGAGATCTGTTCGTCCTCCGCGATCCTGTCCAGTTTGATCCTCACGTTCTCCAGTTCGGGGTCGTCTCTATCCATCAGGGTCTTGGTGACGCTGTGGTTGTCGGCGATGGCCTGATTGGCGAACACCATGGCGGCCCTGATCTGGTCCCAGGTCAAATCCCTGTTGACTATGACGTATTTGCTTTCGGGGGAGATGTAAATCTTGACGACCTCCAGTTCGGGGTCCTGCCTCTTCAGGGAGCAGAACAGGAGGTGTTCCCCGGTATGGCCCTGCATCAGGTCGTAGCGTCTGTCCCAGTCCACGCTGCACCAGACCCTCTCGCCGACCTTCAGGTCGTTCCCGGGAACGATGTGCACTATGTCGTCACCCTTGTAGCGGACCTCGGTGACCCTCTGTCCCCTGATCGAGCCGGTGTCGCATACCTGGCCCCCTCCGCCGGGATAGAATGCCGTAGTGTCCAGGACGACCTGGTCGCCCTCCACAGAAAGGATGTTGGCTTCGAACTCGAAGACGTATCCGTCATCCCTGAAAATCTCGTCCGTCATGGTTGTTTCACTCCGTTCTGCGGTCATGTCTCATGTCATTTATAAACATCCTTTCTTGCGCCCGCGCCCGCGCGAAACCTGTCTTTTGAACATTCTTTTATAATCCTTCTCGATAGCCTCCGTCATAGTAAGAGGCGTTCTCAATGAGAAGAACAAACACATGCGGAGAATTGAGGTCTTCAGACCTCGGAAAGGAGGTCTGTCTCCAGGGATGGGTCAGATTCTCCAGGGACCACGGAGGAGTGGCGTTCATCGATCTTGCCGACAGGTACGGAATCACCCAGATCGTCTTCGATCCCGAAGACCTTCCCGCCGGCAGCGACAGGGAAGCCATCACCGAGACCATGAAGGGATTCACCCGTGAATCCGTCATCTCCATCGACGGAATCGTCAGGAAGAGGGTCGAGGGGACCGAGGACGGAAGGAATCCCACAGGGGAGATCGAGGTCCTCATCACCGGTGCAGAGCTTCTCAACAAGTCCGCCGCACCGCCGTTCGAGCTCGGAGACCAGAAGGAGGGTGTCCTACCCAACGAGGATACCAGGTTAAAGTACAGGTATCTGGACCTCAGGAGGACCGAGATGGTCCAGGCCATGAAGTTCAGGAGCAACCTCATCCATCTCGCCAGGAACTATCTCGATGAGAACGACTTCCTCGAGATCGAGACCCCCGTCCTCGGAAAGTCCACCCCCGAGGGTGCAAGGGACTACATCGTCCCCTCCAGGGTCCACCCCGGAACCTTCTACCGAGAGGTTAGTTTCTCCAAGTCCTCCATATAGATTGCAAGGTTCTCTTCATGCGTATTACGGTCATCAAAGGCATAGTACGAACGATAGGGGCGC
>JAFVZY010000080.1 GCA_017507885.1 Candidatus Methanomethylophilaceae archaeon
GAGGCGTCTCCATCAAGGAGCCCGAATCCCCCCCCCCGATACCACAATTGATGACGGATATCATTGCGATACCTGCGATCATCGTCAGGAGTTTGCTGTTTTTCATCGATTCACTATCCTTTGGCAACAGAAAGAGAAATGAGTGATGAGTAATGCATACGACCAATCATCAATCCTGGCTGTTACAGCCAATTTCATGATTGGTGCAAATATAACCATTATCGCAACCAATATCCGCTGAAAACGGGAAGTGGTTACATGTAACCACATAGCAACCAACCACGTTGGATGGGTGAAGGAACGACATCCGGAGGGATGATTGCGGAAACCAATCCAGAAATCCGTGACAGAAGGGGGAAAGATGAGGGGATTGCTCCCCTCTTTGAAGGACCTCGACGACCTCAGGCCGAATCGGTGGATGCGGGGGATCCGGATCTCCTGATGACCAGCAACGCCACCACCATCGTGATGACGGACAGGGGCAGTGCGATCAGGATGGGGTCCACATATGCGATGATGCTGTCGGGGAACAGGACGGCCTGTCCGGTGATCATCTTGCAGATGGGCATGAAGATCGAGAGACCGGTGTTGAAGAACAACGCGAAGACCAGATAGGACACGGTTCCGACGACCATGCTCCAGACCGCCGCGACCCTGGAGGGCTTCTTGGAGTACAGGGCTTGGAAGTAGGTGGGCAGGAGCGCACATGCGGTCATTCCCATGAATATGGAGGTGGCCTTGGCGATGATGTCCTTGGGCATGACATAGCAGTAGACGACGACCAGGATCATCATGATGACGATGACGATGCGGGTTGTCCTGACGGAACTCTGATCGCCGGCAGCCTTCTTGGAGAAGACGGAGTAGAGGTCGTATCCGCCGGCGGCACCGATGGTGTGCATCAATGCACTGATGGTGGATATCGCGGCACAGACCAGGGACAACAGGAACAGGGAGATGAAAACATCTCCGAAGGTGGTTCCATGGAACAACTCGAGGATGTACTGGGGGATGATGAAATCGGTTCCGAGTCCGAGGCTGGTGAGGTACTGGAACGACGTCAACCCGTGTGCCTCGTTGAAGAACACGTTGCTGAGCGGTCCGACGGTGTATGCGGTTCCGACGATGACGAGCATGAATATGGAACCTATGACGAGGGACTTGTCGAGATCCCTGTCGCTCTTGGCGGACATGTATCTGACCGCGAGCTGGGGCTGGGTGAGTGCACCGATTCCGACACCCATGACGAACGTGGAGAACACGGTCATCCATTCCTTGGAACCGAATTCGGGCGTATTGGTCCATCCGTTGAATCCTTCCAAGACACCGAGACCGGCCTCGCCGATCTTCTGATCCCAGAGGGAATCGAGGCTTCCGATGGCGTTTCCGACGTCTCCGAAGTGGAGGAACGTGATGACCAGGATGACGGACATCCCGATGAACATGATGCCGGCCTGAAGAGCATCGTTGTACATGACGGCGATGATTCCACCGTAGACCACGTAGACCCCGACGATGATCGCGAGTCCAATGAGAATGTAATCATAGAAATCGGTGAGTCCAGTGAGGACTGCAAGCGAATTGACACCGCCCTTGAGAACAGCCGCGGTGTAAATCGGCATCATGACGATGATGAGGACCGCGGTGAACACACGGATGAATCTGGAACCATACACCTTCCCGAGGAAATCGGCAAAAGTGGATGCACCGAGTTTTCTGCCGAGTCTCCGGGTCCTCTTCCCGAAGACCAGGAATGCGACAACCAGACCGATGAAGAGATTCAGGAAGCACAGCCACATCAGCGACATACCATGAACGGCGGCCTGACCACCGAATCCGATAACCGCGGATGCGCTGAGGAACGTGGCACCGTAGGACAGTGCAATGATCAGCGGACTCGTCCTCTTGCGACCGAGAAGGAAATCCTCACTGTTATCCCTGGTTTGCCTGTATCCATATACTCCAAGAAGAAGGGTAACGGCAATGAAGATGACAGCCATCACGCCGAACGTGAACAGGTCGACGCCTTCGCTCATTCCTCGACCTCCTCTTCAGGCTGACGCGACTTGACAAAGGCATATACACAACAGAAGACGACGGTGGCGAAGCTTCCGATGTATGACAATATGACGAACAAATCCATTTTTTCACCATGTTGCGTGCTAACAAGTAACACGCATCCATCAAATATATCATATATAAATATTATGCGAGACGACATCCGATTCGACAGGGTATGCGACGTATCGGAACATCGTGAGAACACCGTATAGACCGAACCAACCATAGGAAGTTATTTTATAATGACCTCCGATAGGGGTCCTGTCTGGCTTGGCCGGGGCGCTTGGCGTGCCCTACACCCGAAATCGTCAATACGCGGGGGCGACAGCAGGGGAAGGCTCCTCTGAACGATCAAGCCCATCGAGCAACAATGAAATCTTGTCCTGTAGAGTTGGTGTAAGCGACGAAGGCGACCGGAGGGTCGTCGTTCACGCCTCATCGGGGGAACCGGGTCAGGTCCTGACGGGAGCAGCCTTACTCCGAGCGTCTGACGTTTACGGGAAAGCAGGGTTGAGAAGCGGAATGGCAAACTTGACCAGGGATGGGGTGTCGACTCCTGTGGCCAGGCGCTTTTTTCAACACACATCCGAACCAATAGTGGAAAGGTTAAAGTCGGAGTTCCCGGAATCCGTTGTCATGGCCGCTGAAGAATTCTGGATTCCATCCGCAAGACGCGACATCGGACTGCATTGCATGGAATGGATACCCGAAGGGGAGGTCCGCATGATCGTTCAGATTCTGCATGGAATGGTGGAGTGTGCCGAGAACTACGATGGTCTGGCCACATACCTCAATTCCCACGGGATCGCGGTGGTCGGTCACGATCACAGGGGCCATGGGGATACGGGACCAGTTCTGGGCATCATAGCGGATTCCGACGGGGACATGGAACTGGTCAGGGATGCATTCGAAGTCACGTCCGTCATCGAGGAGCGTTATCCGGGGATACCCATCTATCTTCTGGGATTCAGCATGGGTTCCTTCATCGCCCGCAGATGCGTCACCATAGAAGGGGGACGTTACAAGGGCCTCCTGGCACTGGGTTCGGGAAACCCTCCACGCGGTTTCGTCACCGCCCTGATATCCGGCATAAGGGGTTTGGAGAGGGTCTATGGTTCCGACCACACCGGTCCGATGATCATTGAATCCACCGGCCGTCTGATAAACCGCATACACAAGACCTCGGAGAACGCCAGCTCATGGTGCACCACGGACAGTTCCCTGTGGGAGGTCCACAAGGACGATCCCCGTTACAACTTCCAATTCACATACGGTGCATACAGGGACCTGATGACGCTCATCCTGAGACTCGTGGACGAGGAGGATTTCGATAGGATCCCCAAGGACCTTCCCGTCCTGTTCATGTCGGGCGGATCCGATCCGGTTGGACAGAAGGGCAACGGGGTCCGCAAGGCCGCCGAAATACTCGAAAGGTACGGATTGAGACCGGACACGATCATCTACGAAGGCGAGATGCATTGCTTCCTCGACGGCAAACCCGGGGAGAAATCCCGTCCCGACATATTGGATTGGCTCAATCGGATGAACAACCGGTGATTATCTCGTTCTCGAAGTCGAACAACACGACGGTCTCCGAACCATCGGTGATTCTGAGGGAACGGGACCCGTCCACCTTTCCGACGACACTGGTCGCACAACCCACCTCCGAGAACACCTCCGCTATCTCGGATGAGCATGACGGATCGCATGAGAACACGAAACCGCATCCCTGATACGTCTCGGCCCATCTTATCTCGTCCACCCCTTCGGGACGGGGTATGCGCGTGACATCCACGAGACCTCCCTTACCGGAGGTTTCGAGCATCATGCCCAGGGTCCCGAGGTGTCCGGGGTTGCTGATGTCCTTGCACGCGTGTGCGAGATGGCGCTCCGCTATGGTGGCGACGGCCTCCATCTGACCTGTGACGACACTCTTCGGTTTCGACATGGTGGTTATGTACGCGAGTGGGAGATGGTCCCTATACTCCCCGTCGAGATCGAACACGAACACTATGTCGTCCCCCTCCCTCGCGGAACTGCTCAGGAGGACGGCATCCTTGGCGACACTGCCGATGATCGCGATGTCCACGGCATCGTACGAACAGTCAGGATGGGTGTGGCCGCCCACTATGGGGACGTCGAAATCCACCACACCGGCACGCATCCCATCCAGGATCGCGGATCTGGGTCCCCCCGGTGATGACGAGAGGACGTCCACCATGCCCAGGGGACGTCCGCCCATGGCGGCTATGTCGTTCACGTTCACGAGGACCGAGAAGTATCCCGCGAGGAACGGATCGGCCTTCACCAGGGACTCCATTATACCGTCGGTGGCGAACAGGACGTATCTGTCGCCCACATCGATGGCGGCGGCATCCTCGCCGGCGGCGGCGAACACCTGCGGGCACCCGGAGGTGGGGAATCTGTCGACGACCTCTTCGATGTCGTTCTTACGGGTGACACCCGGGAACGATCTGATTGAATCTGCAAGTTCCTTCAAAGACATACGGAAACCTCTATGGTATTTTGATCAGCGCCACAATCCGCGTCTGCGGAGGACGAGGACGGACACTATGCACATGACGCCCATCACCGCGAGTATACCGCCCCACGCATAGGGGTTGTCCTCCAACGGCAACGGGACGTTCATTCCGAAGAAACTGGAGACCATGGTCGGCAACGATATGATGAGGGTCATGATGGTCAGGAACTTCATGACGGTGGCCAGGGAGTTGTTGATATCCGACTCCACCAGCTGCCTCGTACCCTTGATGATCTGACTGTAGGTCGCGGTCATCTCCAGAGCCTGCTCCATCTCGATCTTGACGTCATCCATCAGATCACGGTCCTCTTCGGAGGACACGAAACGGGACTGACGACTCATCCTGTCTATGACGGAGGAGTTGACGGCCAACGACGTCTTGAAGTAGACCAGGTTGGACTCCAATTCATGGAGTTCGAACAGATCGTCCCTGCGGGTCGCCTTGCGTATGGACTCCTCGATGGCCATCCTCTTCACCTCTATGTATTTCAGGTCAGCCTGATAGTTCACGGCGATCCTGAAAAGGATCTGGAGAACGAAACGGGGACGGTTGGCCACGTTGATGGTGTTGATCGTCTTGTTCTTGTTGACGGTGATGTTGGTGAGTGCGAACATCTCCACCAGGGAGACCGTGAGGATGGCCGAATCCGTGACCGTGATCGAAAGGGGATAGGTGGTGAACTCCTCCCTCCCGTTCCTCCATTCCCTGGTCGGTGCATCGACGAGGATGAGGGTGTAATCCGGGGTGACCTCGGTCCTGGAACCCTCCTCGTCATCCAGAGCCGATGTTATGGCTTCGCGGTCTATGCCCAGTGCGTTCTGGACGTAGTCGATCTCCTCGGGGGTCGGATTGACCATGTTTATCCATACATCCGGACCGATGACATCGGTCTTGACCGGTCTTCCCTCGTTCATCATGTATATCTCGATCATCGACTCACCTCAGATCAGGAACCCTATGACGATCAACAGGAACATGAAGATCATCACATTGGAAACCACATTGGTCGCATTGGAGGTCAGTTCCTCCCTGCGTTCCGCATCCCTTACACCGAACTTCTCGAGAAGCCAATCGATGCCTCCGCGGAAGACGAACCCTCCGTCGAAGGGATATGCGGGAAGCATGTTGGATATTGCCAGGAGTATGTTCAACCAGAACAGCCAATAGGCAAGGGACATGAGGATCCAGAACAGATCGCCCATGGGGACGTCGTACCACCACTGGACGTCATCGTCGACGGGGGCCATGCCGTTCATCGGTCCCGACAGATAGGAGAGGAACGATGTGACATAGGACATCGGGCTTCCATCGGCGGCTGCGAAGGGATTCGAGGCGATGCTCAACATGTGTTCAGGAGTGGTCAGCGCGAAACCGGCGGAATCCACATACACACCGAGATAGCCTATACCGCCGTTACCCCCCAACACGAGGGTGTGCTCCTGGAACGAACCGCTCTTGTCCATGGTCCTGATGAGGACCTCATCCCCCGCCCTGGTTCCGGACATGTATCCGGTGAACTCGCTGGTGGTGGAGAAAACCTCCTCGTCACCGCCCTGGGTGACATTGGTGATGGAGTAGATGAAAACGGAATGACCTATCCCCCCCTCGTTCGCCGGACCTCCGGAAACGACGGATTTGACATAGACGCCCAGATGGATGGGGACGTCGGACATCCTCGTCTGTCCATCGTGGACGTATTCTATGTAATACTTCTTGGACGGGTCCACCTCCGTGGCCGAAGAACCGAGGGACACAACGCCTTTGCTCCACACGGCCTCGGCGGGATACACGAGGACGCCGTCCTCCGAGATTCCTGTGATGATCGCCGATATGGGCAGTCCCGAATCGAATGCAGGGGAATCCGCATCCACGCTGGTGACGGCGGGACTGTCGTCGTATGGCGACGACACGGAACCCATGGAGAACATGAGTATGAAAATACACAGGACCGCACAGATCGTGTTCACGGATATCCCTGCGGTGTAGACGTCCATCTGCACCCTGCGGGATGATTTCGACATCCCCTCCTCGTCGGGTTCCACGAACGCCCCCAGGGGGACGACGGCATACAGCAACCCGGTGGAATTCACGTCGACGTTGTTGGCACGCGCCTGGATCCCGTGACCCATCTCGTGTACGACCATGGCCACGAACAACGCGACTATACCGTAACTCAACGGAAGAATCGGGTTGAACCCGGGGATGGCTAGGGCGTACTCGATGCCGATGGAGGAACCCCCCATCCTGGAGGGCAGGTTGATTATGCCCACTATGACCACATAGATCATCAACGCCATCAATGCGGCCGATATGAACTTGGACAGGAACCCGAAGAACCTCCAGAAACGGGTGTAACGGGCCAGTCTGTCCATCAGACCTATGCCCAGACGGGTCTTTATCATGATGGCGGGACCGTATTTCACCAGATGGTATCTTTCCGCCTGTTCCGGTCTGCGCCACAC
>JAFVZY010000081.1 GCA_017507885.1 Candidatus Methanomethylophilaceae archaeon
CTGAATATGTACTTAGAGGGCTTTAACTTCGAGTACACCGGCAAGCCCGATACCACCGGTATTGACCCCAACAAGACCATTTACGACTTTGACCTGGCAGACAAACTCAACGGTATCTACTCCGGCAGTCCCAAGTTGAATGACAAGCTGGAAGACATCAGCCGGCTGTACGGTCTGGAAGACCTGAACTGGAAACAGGAAATGCCCGCCAGCTCCGCTTCCTGGAAATATACCGGCACTGGCGTTACCGCTTACTCTGCACCGGATGACTATCTGGTCTACCGGATCAAGTCCCCCGGCAAGGGTCTTTACACCCTGTCCCTGAACCACGCAAAGTCCGGCCGTGGCGGCACCGGCGCTGTGTACATCCTGCCTGTCAGCGCAGCAGATGATCCCATTGCCGCTACCGACATCCACAACCGGGTGGGCGGAGTCATCATGGAGGACTGAAGATGGATGCGAACGCAGTCTATCAGAAGCCCACCGTCGAGGAGATCGCACAGATCCTCCCCGCCAAATTCTCCGCTGTCAAGGTCGTCAAGACCGAGGAGAGGAGGGTTTACGCAACCCTTCCCCGTGAGAACCTGTTCGAGGTGTGCACCTACATCCACGACAACCTGACGTTCGAGCACTGCTCCACCGTCATCGGAGTCGATTACATCGACCACCTGGCCACCGTGTATCACCTCACCAACTACTACAACGGCGTAATGATCGAGCTCGCCGTCGACATCCCTGCCGACGACATGCACGTGGACTCCGTCACCCCCATCTGGGAGGGTGCCAACTGGCACGAGAGGGAGACCTGGGAGCTTTTCGGAATCGTCTTCGACAACCACCCGAAGCTCGAGAGACTTCTCACGCCCGAAACTTACGAGTTCTTCCCCTTCAGGAAGTCCTACAAGCTCAGGGGGTCCGAGTGAACATGACCGATTCAATTGTGCCGATTAAAGAAATCGAAGAGAACATGGAGAAGATGGACACCGACAAGATGTGGGTCATCATGGGTCCCCAGCACCCCTTCTCTCACGGTCTCTGGACCCTGAAGGTCCAGCTGGACGGAGAGATCGTCACCGATGCCGAACCCATCGTCGGATATCTTCACCGCGGATGGGAGAAGGAGACCGAGAACAGGGAGTACCCCAAGATCATCCCCATGGCCGACCGTCTCTGCTACGCCGCATCCATGACCTACACCCACCTCTACTGCATGACCGTGGAGAAGGCCCTCGGAATCGACATTCCCGAGAAGGCCAAGTACATCAGGATCGTCGCAGACGAGGTCTGTCGTATCCAGTCCCACCTCATGTGGCTCGCAGCGGTCGGTACCGACCTCGGTAACCTCACCGTGTTCTTGTGGTGTATGAGGGAGAGGGAGTACTTCCTCGACCTGAACGTCAAGCTCTGCGGAGCAAGGATGACCACCAACTACCCCCGTATCGGAGGAGTCAGGAACGACACCACCGATCTGTTCGACAGGGACATCCTCAGGACCGTCGACCGTTTCGAGAAGGCCCTTTGGGACATCATCTATCTCATCGACGACTCTTCCATCTTCGTCTCCAGGATGAAGGGAATCAGTATCCTCACCCGCGAGCAGGTCGCCAACGTCGGACTGACCGGACCCGCTATGAGGGGATGCGGTGTCGACTTCGACATTCGCCGTGACGATCCCTACGACAACTATGACAAGGTGGACTTCGAGGTCCCCGTGCTCACCGCCGGAGACAGCTACTCAAGGTACATGATTCGTGTCGAGGAGATGTTCCAGTCCTGCGACATCATCAGGCAGGCGGTCCAGAAGGTCAAGGCCCTCGGAAAGAACGCCCCCTACAGGATCAAGACCCCCTCCAAGGTTCCCGCCGGTACCACTTTCACCAGGCTCGAGGATCCCCGTGGAGAGTCCCTCATGTATCTCGTGTCCGACGGCACCGACAGGCCCTGGAGGCTCAAGGTGCGCAGTCCCATCTTTGTGAACGTATCCTCCGCCAAGCTCCAGTCCGTCGGAACCAGGATCGCGGATGTCCCCGCAGTCCTCGCTCAGATCGACATGTGTCTCGGGGAGACCGACAGGTGATCCATATGCAGTACAGTAGCATTCACGAGTGGATCACATTCACCGATCTCATGTCGAACCCCTACGTCCCCTTCGACACCTACAACCTGCCCTTTGACATCGGTTACAGGCTGTGGGAGATCCTCGGAGGACTCATCGCTTGGCTCGTCAACCTCATTTGGCCCGGCAACCCCATATCCATCTGGCTCGTCGACGAGCAGGTCCTCGTCCTCTTCGGACTGATCCTGTTCATGGTCATCATCTTCCTCGTCGCCTTCGTGGTCTGTCTGCTAGTTCTGTGGATGGAGCGTAAGGTCATGGGAAGGATGATGGACAGAAGAGGAACCATGATCGGTCTCAAGGGATTCATGCAGTGTGTCGGAGATGGTTTCAAGACCTTCATGAAGGAGAACACCATCCCCACCAAGGTCGACAAGATGACCTACATCTGGTGTGTTTCCCTCATCGTCGGTCTGTCCTGTCTGGTCGCGTGTATGATCCCCCTGTCCTACAGGTGGTACGTCGTCGACTACGACTCCGGTCTTCTCATCATCATGGCCTTCTTCGCCCTGGCCCCCTTCCTGATCCTCGTGTCCGGATGGGCCCAGAACAACAAGTACTCCCTTATCGGAGGAATGAGGGCCGCAGAGCTGATGATCTCCTACGAGGTCCCCATGCTGATAATCATCGCCACCGTCTCCCTGATGGCTGGCAGCTTCAACATCGGAGACATCATCTACTTCCAGAACGAGCACCTGTGGAACATCGTGCCCATGTGCATCGGTGCAGTCGTGTTCTTCGCATGCGCCGTCGCAGAGGCCGAGCGTGTCCCCTTCGATATCGCAGAGGCGGAGGCCGAGCTGGTCGAGGGATGGCAGACCGAGTACGCTGGAATGAAATGGGGTCTCATCATGCTCGGAGACTACCTCAGAGGAACCGTTTCCTGCGGAATGTTCACCATCCTCTTCCTCGGCGGATGGACCCTCCCCTTCATCGGAGATGCATCCCAGTGGGCATACCTCCCCATCCCTGAGCTCGTGTTCCTGCTCAAGAACTTCCTGGTCTTCTTCTTCATGATTCTCACCAGGTGTGCTCTTGCCCGTGTCAGGACCGATCAGATTCTCAACATCGGATGGAAGGTCTTCATGCCCCTCGCCGTCGTCAACCTGATGATCGTCGTCCTCCTCAAAGACGGAGGTGTGTTCTGATGGCTATGAAATATCTTGACAAATATCCCAAGAACCTTGCAAAGAGCGGATGGGTTCTCAAGCCCCTGGTGACCGTCCTCAGACTGTTCGCCAAGACCGCCACCCGCAAGCCCGTCACCGTCCTCTACCCTTACGAGAAGGAGTGGATCCCCGACAACTACCGCGGACGCCCCGGACTCAGGTTCGACAAGTGCGTCGGATGCGGAATGTGTGTCCGTATGTGTCCCACCGCCTGCATCAAGCTGGTCGAGGTCGCGGACGACGACGGAAAGATGGTCATGAGGCCCCAGGTCAACCTCGGAAGGTGCGCCATGTGCGGATACTGTGCCGAGTACTGCCCCGTCGATGCAATGACCGTCACCCCCGAGTACGAGCTTGCCGAGTACACGAGGTTCGATCTCATCTACGGCCCCAGGAGGCTCCACTACGAGGGAACCACCGAGGGCATGGAAGTCAAACTTGAGGTCACCCTGCCTTCCGACATCGAGAACGGAAACCCCGAGAGGCGCGTCTCCCTTTTCGATCTCGACAGGCCCGAGCTGATCGACAACAAATGCATCGGATGCAAGAAGTGCGCCAAGGTCTGTCCCGTCGACGCCATCGAGATGGTCGAGAAGGGAGTCAATGACAAGGGAAGGCCCATTCTCCGTCCGATTATCGACAACGGAAAGTGCATCAGCTGCAAGAACTGTGTTCTCGACTGCCCCAAGGATGCACTCGTCATTAAGGAGGTGCTCTGATGAGCATCACAGACGTTATCATGAACATCTGGAACTGGCTCCTCGGCTTCGGCGAATTCGCGGTCGCCAACCTTGATCTCGTGGCATTCCTCATAATGTCCTGCATCATCGTCATCGCCGCCATCTACGTCGTCGTCGACAAGGAGGTCGTTCACAGCGCGTTCTATCTCGCCCTGGTGTTCCTGCTGATCGGATTCACTTACTTCTTCCTCGAGGCCGAGTTCGTCGGAGTCATCCAGCTTCTCGTCTACGTCGGAGCGATCACCATCCTGTTCGCATTCAGCATCATGCTCACCAGAAGGTACATCATGAAGAAAGAAGGAGGAGATTCCCAATGAACAAGAGAGTCGTGCTTGGAGCGACCGTTTCAGTCCTGCTCCTCGTGGTCCTCGTCGCAGGGGTCTACTCCGTCGACTGGGACAACACCACTCCCGAGTACGGTGACGTGCCCGTCGAGCAGCCCACGTTCTCCGGTAACCCCAACAGCGACAGCTATGCCGAGGATTCCATCTGGGATGCCGACGGCGAGCTCAAAGAGAACAGTCTCGCATACACAATCTTCGAAAAATACGGACTCGTCCTGATCCCCCTCGCCATCCTCATGTTCGGCGCAATGATCGGTGGAGTCTGCATCTCCAGAGAGGAGGTCGAGAACGAATGATCCCCATGGAGTATTTCCTCGTCCTCGCCGGAATCCTGTTCGCCATCGGAGCGTACGGGGTTCTCACCAAGAACAACGCAATCATCGTCCTGATGTGCATCGAGCTCATGCTCAATGCAGCCAACATCAACTTCGTGACCTTCGGTGCATTCGCAAACGACATCATGGGTCAGGCGTTCGTCATCATGTCCATCTCCGTCGCAGCCGCAGAGGTCGCGGTCGGAATCGCCATCCTGCTCAACGCCTACAAGATGAGGAAGACCACCGAGCTCGACGATGAGAAGCTCACATCGCTGAGGTGGTAAGAATGTTCATAGAATACACATGGCTTGTTCCCCTCGTGCCGATGATTTGCTTCCTTCTGATCGGATTCATCGGTCAGAAGACCCCTGAGAAGGGAGGCTACTTCGCAATCGCGGGAGCACTCATCTCATTCATCCTCGCCGCACTGATCTCCTACGAGTATCTCACCGGCGATGTCTACCCCGCACCCGTCACCGAACAGATCGCATGGTTCGTCATCCCCGGCGGATTCGAGATCAACCTCGGATACTACGTCGATGGACTCACCTGCGTCATGATGCTGTTCTCCTCGTTCATCTCCACCCTCATCTTCGTGTACTCCGTCGGATACATGGGAGACCAGGGAGAGAGAAGGAAGAGATACTACGCAGAGGTCTCCCTGTTCCTTACCGGAATGCTCGGACTCATCGTTTCCAGCAACTTCCTCGAGATGTTCATCTTCTGGGAGGTCATGGGTCTCTGTTCCTACCTGCTGATCGGATTCTGGTCCTTCAGGCACCCCGAGGGCGACGCAGCCTCCGCAAACGCGGCCTCCGCTGCAAAGAAGGCTTTCCTCGTCACCCGTCTCGGAGACGTCTGTCTGATGGCCGGTCTGTTCATCCTGCTCTTCGAGTTCCAGAGCCTCGATTACGCAACCCTGTTCAACTCCGCGAACATCGCGGCAGTCGATTCCGACATGCTCACCCTCGCCATGCTCCTCATCTTCGGTGGAGTCATCGGTAAGAGTGCACAGTTCCCCCTCCACGACTGGCTTCCCGACGCAATGGCCGGACCCACCACCGTTTCGTCTTTGATCCACGCCGCGACCATGGTCAAGGCGGGAGTCTACCTCGTCGCCAGGGGATGGCCCCTCTTCATCCAGAACGCAGAGGTCATGCTCTTCGTCGGAATCATCGGAGGTCTCACCGCGATCATCGCAGCCTCCATGGCCCTCAACAACATGAACATCAAGAGGGTCCTCGCATACTCCACCATCTCCCAGCTCGGATACATGATCCTCGCACTCGGTGCGGGAGGATACCTCGTCGCACTCGGTCTCGAGTCCGGTTCCGAGGAACTCATCGTCGCCGGATCCGCAGGTATGGTCGCCGGATGCTTCCACATGATGAACCACGCCTTCTTCAAGGCCCTGCTGTTCATGTGTTCCGGATCCGTCATCCACGCCGTCGGTACCGAGGACATGCGCCAGATGGGCGGTCTTCACAAACACATGAAGATCACCTCCATCACCATGCTCATCGGATCCCTGTCCATCGCCGGATTCCCCTTCTTCAGCGGATTCTGGTCCAAGGATCTCGTCCTCGAGATCGCAATGGAGGCAGGAAGCCACGAGGTCTGGTTCACCGTCCTTTGGGTCATCGCGGTCATCACCGCTTTCATGACCGCATTCTACATGTTCCGCATGTGGTTCATGACCTTCATGGGCGAGGAGGGCCACGCCACCCAGCACTGTCACGGCGAGTCCCCCAAGACCATGACCGTGCCCCTCATGATCCTCTCCGTCTTCGCATTCGCCAGCGGATTCCTCATCCTCGTCGGACTCGATGCAATCGTCTCCTTCGATGTCATCCCCGGCGGATTCCAGGTCGGAGGAGGACACGCAGGAGGAGCCTTACACTACTTCGAGCACCTGTTCACCAACCCCTACACCTACCTCACCATCGTCCTGGCCCTGGTCGGTATCGGAATCGCGTACCTCATGTACGTGAAGAAGAGCATCAACCCCGGCATGTTCAACAAGGACGGGGAGTCCTGGCTCTACAAGGCACTCACCAAGAGATGGTGGTTCCCCGACCTCTACAACCAGATCTCCTGGAAGGTCGGATACGGTGTCGCACGCGGTGTCGATTACGTCGACAGGCAGATCGTCGACGGAACCGTCAACGGACTCTCCGGAGCCGTCGTTGGCGGTGGAGAGGCAGTCAGCAAGGCACAGACCGGTAACGTCCACGACTATTCGTCCATGGTCCTCATCGGAGTCGCACTGCTTTCTGTCGGATTCCTTATGATCGCAATGGTCCTGGGAGGCATCTGAGATGGAAATACCCATATTGTCCCTGCTCATCGTCATCCCTCTGATCGGAGCGATACTCACCCTTCTCATGGGTGGCGAGAGGCAGAAAAACGCGAAATACGTGGCAATGGCGTTCTCCGCCATCACCCTCGTGCTCGCACTCGTGGTCATGTTCACCGATGACATGGGCACACTCGCAGAGAATTATGAATGGATCAGCACCAGCTTCATCACCATCAGCTTCTCGCTCATGGTCGACGGACTCAGCATCCTGATGGTCTTCCTGACCGCACTGCTCGTCCTGCTGGTCGTCGTCTTCTCCGTGCACGACGCGGACGAGGACAGGCCCAACTACTTCCACGCACTCGTACTCGCGATGGAGGTCGGACTCATGGGAGTCTACATGGCCGCGGACTACTTCCTGTTCTACGTCATGTGGGAGGTCACCCTCATCCCCATGTACTTCATGATCTCCTGGTATGGAGGACCCCGCAGGCACTACGCCGCGATCAAGTTCTTCATCTACACCCACGTCGCATCCCTTGTGATGCTCATCGGAATCTTCGCGATGTCATTCCAGGCCGCAGCAATTACCGGAAACGGTGTCGACTTCGCCTTCGCGGCGATCAACCCCGTCATCGCAACCGCAGCCACCTCCTTCCAGGCGATGGTCTTCGCACTGCTCTTCTTCGGATTCGCAGTCAAGATGCCCGCCGTGCCCTTCCACACCTGGCTTCCCGATGCACACACCGAGGCACCCACCGGCGGTTCCGTCCTTCTGGCCGGAGTCATGCTTAAGATGGGATCCTACGGTATCATCCGCATCTGTCTCGAGGCCATGCCCGCAGGTGCAGCCTACTGGCAGTGGGTCATCATCGCAATCGCGCTGGTGTCCATCGTCTACGGTGCATTCGCCTGTATCGCACAGAAGGACCTCAAGAAGATGGTCGCATTCTCCTCCATCAGCCACATGGGAATGGTCATGCTCGGTATCGGATGTCTCAACGACGCCGGTATCACCTTCGCCATCTTCCAGATGTTCGCACACGGACTCATCACCGGAATCCTGTTCATGGTCTGCGGTATGATCGGACACAAGGTCGGAACCAGAGAGATTCCCCTCCTCGGTGGACTCGCCGGCAAGATGCCCATGTTCGCACTCTTCATGATGATCGGATTCATGGCATCCCTCGGACTCCCCGGACTCGTCGGATTCTGGGGAGAGTTCGGAGTCATCTTCTCGTTCTACGAGTTCATCCAGGGCGAGAACATGATCTGGCTGATCCTCTTCTGCCTGCTGTCCCTCATGCTCACCGCAGGATACTACCTGTGGGCCATGCAGAGGACCATCTTCGGACCCGAGACCACCAAGATCGACCTCACCCACGCACACGACGTCGACAAGTGCGAGTTCATCGCAATGGCCGTCCTCGTTGCACTGGTCGCCCTCTTCGGAGTCTGGCCCGACGCAGCACTCGACTACATCGTTCCCTACATCGGAACCCTCCCTGTCTTCGGGGTGATCTGATGGATATGACCGCAATATTCGGTGACTACACCGCAATCGCGCCCCTGGTCTTCCTGATCGTGGCGGCGCTCATCCTCCCCGGGGTCCAGCTCCTGGGAAAGAACAGGAATATCACCTGGGCAGTAGGACTCGTACTGGCCGTCGTTTCGATGGTCGTCAACATTATGATGCTCACCGACGGCTACGTCGGTGCCGCACTCGACCTCTTCGAGTACAACGCCTACTCCGGTCTCCTGATCCTGCTCTTCAGCATCGTGCTCGTGCTGATGCTCCTGGTCTCCAACGCAAGCGTCGAGACCACCAGATTCAACACCGGTGCATACTACGCACTGATCTTCGCCGCCACCCTCGGTATGATGTTCGTGGTCCTTTCCTCGGACCTCCTGACCATCTTCGTCGGTGTCGAGTTGACCAGTATCTCTTCCTACGCAGCAGTCTCCATGAAGAGGAACGACCCCAGGGCCGCTGAGGCCGCCGTCAAGTACGTCGTCGTCGGTGGAATGTCCACCGCCCTGACCCTTTACGGTATCTCCATGATCTACGGTCTTTCCGGAACCACCGACATCGCGGCACTCGCGGCATGGGTCCAGACCCTCCCCGAGATCAACCTCCTCCTGGGAGTCGGAATCGTCGCGATGGTCGCCGGATACGGATTCAAGATCGCAGCCGTCCCCTTCCACATGTGGGCACCCGACGTCTACGAGGGAGCCGCCACACCCCTTTCCATGTTCCTGGCAACGGGATCCAAGAAGATGGGTCTGAGCGTGTTCTTCCAGATCTTCCTGGTCATGTTCGTGGCAGTCGCCTCCGTGTCCTTCCTGGGTGAGACCGTCCAGTACCTGTTCGCAATCATCGCGGCCATCACCATGACCGTCGGTAACATCGTTGCGATCGCACAGAACAACATCAAGAGGATGCTCGCCTACTCCTCCGTGGCGCAGGCCGGATACATCCTCATCGTCATGGCCGTCATGTCCGAGTACGCTCTGAGCTCCGGTCTCTTCCACATGTTCACCCACGTGTTCATGAAGGGAGGAGCCTTCCTCATCGTCGGTGCACTCATCTGCGCCGGTGTCGGTGAGATGATCTCCGACTACAGGGGACTGGCAAAGAAGGCACCCTTCCTCGCCGCAGCCATGATGCTGTTCCTGTTCTCACTGGCAGGAATCCCTCCCCTTGCAGGATTCACCTCCAAGTTCTTCCTGTTCTCCTCCACCCTTTACGGTATGGAGGGGGCTGTGGATTCCACTTGGGTCTGGCTCGCATTCATCGCCGTGCTGAACTCCGCAATCTCCCTGTACTACTACGCAAGGGTCGTCAAGGCCATGTACATCGAGAAGGGGGACAACACCGAGAAGATCAAGGTCCCCGCACCCTTCATGGTCGCGATCGTGATCTGTCTCGTCGGTGTCATCGTCCTCGGAGTCTACCCCCAGCTGGTCTTCGACCTCTGCGAGTCCGCGGCCGCAGCCCTGCTCGGCCCCTACCTGCTGTAAGGGAATTCGAATAACCTGTAAACAAACCTTTTACGGGCCATCCGGCCCGGTCTTCCTGTTTTTTCCGTTGTGATTTGTTGAGTTCTAAACCATTTCCGTGGCGAAAAGCCAATGGTTAAGTAGTGCCCCTTGTTACTGTCGGCTAATGGTCGACCCCTGGCATTCCTGTATCGATAAGGAACTCTCAATCTGCGAGCAGACCATGATGGATGCTCTGCAGTTCGAAAACCCCGAATTGACCGAGATGTGTCGCTATGTCGTCTCTTCCGGAGGGAAGAGGCTCAGACCCTCCCTTTGCATAATCTCATATCTCATGTGTGGAGGAACCGATGTCCAGACCCCAATCAACATCGGAGCGGCTTTCGAGATCGTTCATAGTGCAACCCTTGTGCATGACGACATCAACGATCAGGGTGAGATCAGACGCGGTCGCAAGACACTTCACAGGGAGTACACCACCACCAAGGCCATCGTCGCCGGGGACTGCATGTTCGCCGTCGGATACAACCTCCTGGTGGATGTGAAGTCCGAGATCGTCAGATACGTCCTGGAGGCCTCGTCTGCGATGGCATCCGGGGAGTTCGTCCAGAAGGATTACGAGCACGTCTCCAGGGTCACCGAGAAGGATTATCTGAAGATCATCTCCGGAAAGACCGCCAAGCTGTTCGAGGCTTCGGCCAAATCGGGTGCGTACACCGCGGATCCCGATTCGGATTACATCTCCAACGTCGGGAATTTCGCACACGAACTGGGATTGGCATTCCAGATCGTCGACGACACCCTCGACGTCACCGGCGATCCTCACAACACCGGGAAGGCCATCGGAACGGATCTTCTCGAGGGGAAACCCACCCTTCCGTTGATCTACGCCCTCGAGGACCCCCGTTACAAGGAGGAGCTCACGGCATTGTTCGAGGAGGTCGATGTGACCACGGACATGGTCGTCCGCGCCCTTGAGATCATCAGGGACACCGATGCCGTCGAGAGATGTCTCCAGAGGGCACGTGAGAAGGCGGAGGATGCCAAGGCCATGTTGGATCCCCTCCCCGACAGCGTATACAAACAGTCCCTTCTTTCCTTGGCGGATTACGTCGTCAGTCGCGACAGGTGATTCTTATGACTGAGAAGACAAAGGTCGATGTTCTTGTTGTGGGCTCAGGTCCCGCAGGCAGCACCGCGGCCAAGTATGCGGCCATGTCCGGTGCAAACGTCATGATGATCGAGAGGCGTCCCGAGGTCGGAGTGCCCGTGAGGTGCGGTGAGTACATGCCCGCGGACAGCGAGGTCGTCAACATGTTCCCCACCCTCAAGGACGAGGAGTCCCTCTACCGCATCCCTGCGAGCATGAAATGCCGTGAGACCGAGGGTATCATGCTCGTCGATCCCAAGGGCAGGGAGACACTCCTGGAGATGCCCGGATACACCATCGACAGGGACCTCTACGACCAGTATCTTGCGAAATGCGCCATGGACGAGGGTGCCGAACTCGTCATGAATTGCGCTTTCCACGGAATCGAGAACGGTGTCGCGAAGACGTCCCAGGGCGATATCGAGTACAAGGTCATCATCGGTGCGGACGGTCCCGGCTCCAGGGTCGCAAGGAACCTCGGTCTTCAGAGGAACAGGAACCCCTATCCCGCGGTCACCGCACAGGTCGAAGGGGATTTCGAGCCCTATCTCTACATGTTCTTCGGTGACATCGCCCCCGGTGCATACAGCTGGATCATCCCCAAGGACGGTCGTGCCAACATCGGCGTCGGATGCTCCCCCAGGTTCGCGAAGGAGAACGTCTCCGTGTACATGGACAAGTTCGTGGAGAAGCGCGGGTTCAAGGACCACTCCCGTATCGAGGGGAAGTACGTCCCCAGCGAGGGCCCCATCCCCAGGACCGTCTCCGGGAACGGACTCGTCGTGGGTGACGCCGCAGGTCAGGTCATCTCCGTCAACGGAGGTGGAATCCCCCTGGCGATGATCGGTGGACGTATCGCGGGAAACGTCGCAGGCGCCACCGTCAAAGGGCAGGCCACCCTCGACGATTACGAGAGGGAGTGGAGGTCCATCATGGAGAAACCCCTCAAGACCGCCGCCTTCAACAAGAAGCTCGCCGACACCTTCGGATTCAGGTCCGAGTGGAGCACCTGCTTCTGCATGAGGATGCTCGGAAAACGCAGGCTCAACAACCTGATCCGTTGCAAGTCCCTCTTCCCGTGAACAATCCGACATTCACTGCAGGGCGGGGTTTTCACCCCACCCCTGCACATTCTCGTTTACGGGTTCCACCCATCGGATGATGGTAGCGATTCGATTTTCATCAGGGCGTTTTTCAATGCCGGTATATCGTTTTTCACAGTGTCCCATTGAATGGACAGATCCACATTGCCATAGTTGTGGGCTATGAAATCCCTCATGCGGATCATCTCCCTCCATCCTACTTCCGGGTGTCTTTCCCTCAGTTCGGCGGAAAGGCCTTTGGCGCACCCTCCCATGTATTGAATGCTGAATGCAGTGGATATTTGATATGCCGTGTTTGAAATGAAGTCCTCCTCGTCGGATCCAAACACTTCCACATCCAACATGATGTCCTCACGATGTGACAGCATTTGGCGGACAAGTTCCAAATCACGCTTCATAGAGCACCTTGAGGTCTTTGGAAATGCGGTCCGCAAAGTCTTTGCGAATACCGTTTTCGGACACGACATCGATTTCCATTCCTATGACATCCGCCAAATCGCCATAGAATCCTCCCATGGCGAACAGCCCCATGCCCCTAGGAGGCAGTATGCAAAAATCGTAATCGCTGTCGTCCCTGTAATCCCCGCGCGCACGGGAACCGAATATGCTCACACGCAACATACCGTATTTCTTCGCGATGGGTTCCACGATGGAGTATAACGCATCAAAATCCAAATCGTGTGGTCCGTTCGCCATGAAGTATGCAACCGGATGCACGATTATATCGTTTTTCACTGCATGTTGTGGTTGTTCCATGGTACATGCTCTTATTCTTGATATTTGAACGACCGTCTGTGCGGTCACGTCACCTCTCTCAATTCTCGTAAACAGCTTCCAGTGGAAACAGGCCTCGTCCATGGATCGGACTTACAATTCCGTATGATGTTGAAAGAGGTGGAACGTCTTGATGAACAGGGGTGGTTTCTGAAATCTTCATCCGATTCTGGTGTGACCATCCGAAATCTTCGGGTTGAAAAGTCCGAAATCTTCGGGTTGAAAAGTCCGAAATCTTCGGGTTGATGATAACACATTATCAGTAATTGGTAAATATTCATACTCATATCGTGTATTGTGACCCTGAAACCCGAAGGTTATCGCACCCGCATAGCGGAAAAACAATTGGAGAAAGCGCTTTCCTCGTTCGGAGCCGTGTGCATTGAAGGTCCGAAATGGTGTGGAAAGACATGGATTGGGTTGAACAGTTCCAACTCCTCGTTCATGCTGGGGGATTACAACGAGTTCGGAACGTCTAACAAAGAGCTGGTCGAATTCAACATATGGGCTGCATTCAAAGGGGAACGCCCCCACATGATCGATGAATGGCAGGAGGTTCCAGGGATATGGGATGCCGTAAGGTCCGAGGTGGATCGCACCTCCGTCAAAGGTTCATTCATTCTCACGGGATCGTCGGTACCACGTGTCAAACGCCCTATGCATGGTGGTGCCGGGCGTATCAAACATCTCCGCATACGGACGATGTCCCTCTATGAATCCGGGGACTCCACGGGGGAGATATCTCTGAAGGCGATCATGTCGGGTGAGGACATCCCCATGGTGGACAACATGTTGACGTTGGAATCCTTGGTCGAACTCATCTCCGCAGGAGGTTGGCCCGGCAATCTGAACCTGGACTACGAGGCTAAGATGGAATCCGTAAGGGGATATCTCGAGACGATCATGGATTCCGCAGCCCATATGGATGACAAGATTCGTAAGGAATCTGGGTTGTGGATGGTTTTCAGATCGATCGCACGCAACGAGACCACGTTGGCATCGAACAGGAAGATACAGAACGATACCGGTTTGTCCGATGATTCAACGGGATCGGTCGCGTCCGATTCCCTTCCCGTGTCCTATGATTCGGTCACGGATTATCTTGACGTGTTCGACAGGTTGTATCTCATCGATGATGTGTTGCCCTTCAACCCCAATCTCAAATCGAGTGTGCGGGTTGGAAAGACCAAGAAGAGGCATCTGGTGGATCCCTCGTTGGCGGTTGCCGCATTGGGAGTCGGGAAGGAGCGTCTGATGAGGGATCTGACGGTCACCAGGTGCATGTTCGAATCCCTCTGCTTACGCGACCTTCGGATCTATTCACAATCGATCGGCGCCAGGGTCTTCCATTACCGTGACGATTCCAATATGGAAGTGGATGCCATAGTGGAGATGGAGGACGGGACCTGGGGTGCTTTCGAAATAAAGCTGGGATTCAACCAGGTAGAGGAGGCGGTCAGGAATCTGAAGAAATTCAGGGACAAGATGTCCGATCACCATGCCGAGAGGGCCCCTGCCGTGTTGGGGGTCATATGCGGCATGACACGTCATTCGTTCCGTACCGAGGATGGAGTGTACGTGTTCCCCATCACGGCATTGCGTCCTTGATCCGGTGATGTCCGTCAGGTCGCTGTGGAACCCTCCCGTATGGCGGACAGCCCCATCCCATCCGATGACAACAGGCAGAGGTCGTATCGCGGTCCTTTCCGTGATTGCCGTATGCACGGTATCCTGCATCCCTTCGCATGGGTTCCACGACACCGCACGTGTCGGAATCCATTTCGTGTGCCTCGCCCGTCACGACCTGCTCATCCGCGCAAAGGGTTAAACCCATCACCACATACGGCACCTTGGTGCACCCATGGATGTGTTCGAAATCATTGTCGTGATGTTGACCGGTCTTTGGCTGTTCCTTCCGGCGATGATTCCCAATTCGGCCGCCGTCGTGTTCGGCGGAGGTACCAAGATGGATTTCGGAAGGTCCTGGAGGGGCAGGAGGATATTCGGGGACGGCAAGTCCTGGAGGGGCTTCTTCGGAGGGGCCCTTACCGGAATCGTCCTCGGTCTGATTCTCATAGCGGTATCCCTCATCTGGGACCCCTCGGGCTCCTGGGGATACGGTCCGTTCTACGGGAACATAGGAATCCTCGCATGCCTCTCGTTCGGAGCGGTTCTGGGCGACCTCTGCGGAGCGTTCATAAAGAGGAGGTTCGGAATGGAGAGGGGACAGAAGGCCCCCGTCCTGGATCAGTACGACTTCGTGGCCGGAGCCTTCCTGCTCACGGCGCTGTTCTTCCCGGATTGGGTGTACGCCACATACATCGAGGGCTGGCACATACTGTCCCTCGTGCTCATCCTCGTCCTCATGTTCGCGATCCACCGTGTCGCGAATATCATCGGATACAGGATGGGACTCAAGAAGGAACCCTGGTGATTAGAGATGAGTGAACTCTCCGTTGCTTTGAAGGACTGCGGTGCGCTGCAGTTCGGCGAATTCGTTCTGGCATCCGGTGCCAAGAGCGACTACTACATAGATGTGAAGAAGGCCATCACCGAGCCCAAGGTGCTGTATCTTATCTCCCAGCTCATGGCCGAGAGGATGCAGATCGACAACATACGTCCCGACAGGATCGCGGGTGTCGTCCTCGGATCCGTCCCCCTGGCGACCGCACTGTCCCTCGCCACCGGCATCCCCTATGTGATGATCAGGAAGGAGAAGAAGGACCACGGCACCGGCAAGCTCATCGAGGGCGAACTCAACCCCGGCGACAAGGTCCTGGTCGTGGAGGATGTCATCACCACCGCCGGATCCAGCATCAAGGCCATCCACACCCTTCGCGAGGCCGGTGCGGACGTCCTCGGCGTCATGTCCGTCATAGACCGCGAGGCCGGTGGGGAGGAGAACCTCCGTGCCGAGGGCGTATCCTTCACGCCTCTGGTGAAGGCCTCCGTACTGGTGAGCGAGAACAGATGAGGCCCGATCCGGACTGTTCGCTCTGCCCCCTGTGCTCGGGGCGCACCAACATCGTCCTTCCCGACGGGAATCCCGCACCGGGGATAATCCTGGTGGGGGAGGCCCCCGGCGAGAACGAGGACCTGGAGGGGAGGCCCTTCGTCGGCCGTTCCGGGAAGATCCTGGGTGCCATGATGGAGGAGGCCGGTTTCGACAGGTCGGATGTGCTGATCACCAACACCGTCAAATGCAGGCCTCCGGGCAACAGGGATCCCACGGGGGAGGAGATGGCCGCGTGCCGTCCCTTCCTGGAGTCCGAACTCATGGATGCGAGGGTCGTGGTCGGTCTCGGGAAGTCCGCATGCAGGGACCTGATGGGATACGACGGGCCGATGGCCGATGTGGTGAACATACCCACGACCATATGCGTCGGGGACAGGGACGTCCCGTTCATACCCACGTATCATCCTGCAGCCACCATATACAACAAGAATTCCCGTGCGGAGTTGAAGAGGACCATGCAGATTCTCAAGGGGATGATGGAATGAGGTTCGGCGGATTCATGATCGACATGGACGGGACCGTCTACAAGGGCGGCATCCCGATACCGGGTGCCGTGGATTTCATCGAGTCGTTGAAATCCCACGGGATCCCGTTCGTGTTCCTCACCAACAACTCCGCCCACAGGAGGACCCATTATCTCGAAAAGCTGCTCCGCATGGGCTTCGATGTGACGTTGGACAACGTTCTGACGTCGACCGTGGCCACCGCCAGGTTCATCCTGTCCCAGAGGCCGGGTGCCAGGGTGTATCCCATAGCGGCGGACGACGTGATCGACGATCTGAAGGCATCTGGACTGGACATCGTGGATTCTGATCCGGATGTCGTCCTGCTGGCATTCGACAGGACGATCACCTACGAGAAGATCAACAAGGGGTACAGGTTCATCATGGAGGGTGCGGAGCTTATAGCCACGCATCCGGACGACCTGTGTCCCACCGAGGACTTCTACGACGTGGACATCGGACCGTTCATCAGGATGTTCGAGGACATGTGCGATGTCAAGGCCGTGGTCATCGGAAAGCCCAACCGTCTCATGTTGGAGATGGCCGCGGGGGAGATGGGGGTCGACCCCATGGACACCGTGATGGTCGGCGACAGGATGTACACGGACATACAGATGGCCGTCTCCGCCGGTACACAATCCATACTTGTCCTTACGGGCGAGACCACCAGAAGCGATCTGGAATCCTCCGAGGTGGTCCCCACCGTCGTTCTGGAATCCGTGGCGGACATCCCCACCCTCCTGTGAACGGGTCGTGTGCCATCGTCGGCCACCACACCGACGACGGCACTTTGCCGTAAAAGGTCAATCTATGGTTACCTGGGACTAGCATTCCCCGGCAACCATGGGACCATGTTTCGGCAGAAGGCGAGTGGATGATTCCTTACCGACGTCGGAACCGAGGGTCCCGTATCACCATCACGATGGCAAATTGTCGATCGTGATCGACTGGTCACAAAGGCCAGCGATCGGTCCCCGCAAGGGATCCGGCTCTTCGGGCCGTCCCCTTCTGCACAATTCCATAACATACGTCCATGTTTACCTAATCATTCTCGATAAAATCGCAAAAGGCCCCCTCATTCCCTCGAAGACCTCCGTTTCGTAAATCCCTCCATTTCTATTAAGTTTAAAATATACTGCAGAACATACGTTCTACGGTGCATCAATGCCGTTTCGAACGGACGATGCACGGATGGGATGGACGAGTCTTCGCTCTACGCCCGTAGCGGGGTGTAACGTGTATTTAAAACAAGTCGAACTGGAGAATTTCAAGTCCTTCGGGGGCAAATTGACAGTGCCCCTCATGGAGGGGTATACCGCCGTCACCGGACCGAACGGGTCCGGCAAATCGAACATCACCGATGCCATCCTCTTCGTGCTGGGGCCGAAGAGTTCCAAGGCGGTCCGTGCCGGGAAGCTGACCGACCTGATCTTCGACGGCGGGAAGTCGCGCAACAAGGCCGGCTACACCAAGGTGTCGCTCGTGTTCGACAACACCGATCGTCTGATGCCCTGGGACGACGACGAGGTGAGGCTCACCCGTTACGTCAAGATGTCCGACAACGGCGTCGACTACAGTTCGTATTTCTTCGTCAACGACCGCAAGTCCACCATGTCCGAGTTCGACAGCCTGCTCACGCGTGCCAGAATCAGCGCGGACGGGTACAACATGGTGCAACAGGGCGACGTCACCCGCATAGTCCAAATGGGTGCCGTGGAGAGAAGGCGCATCCTCGACGGCATATCCGGAATCGCCAGTTTCGACGCGGATATCGACAAGGCCAAGTCCGAGAGGTCCGAGGCCGACACAAACATGGACCGCATATCCATCATCGTCAACGAACTGTCGTCGGAGCTCGTGAGGCTGGGCAAGGACAGGGAGGATGCCAGGAGGTATCTGGACGCGAAGGAGCGCATGGACCACGCCAATGCCCAGCTGTCCGTCCGCAGGCTGCAGCTCGAGAAGGCGAAGCTCGCCAATCTGGAGCGTCACATCGAGCAGGACGAGGCCGACCTCGTCAGACTGGAGCAGGAGAGGTCCGATTTCAGGATCAGATTGGGCGAGACCGACGAGGCCATCGTCGCGAAGGAGGCGGAGATCGCATCCAAGGTCGGTCCCGAGTACACCGAATTGAAGGGGAGGATCGAGCAGGCGAAGGTCGACCTGGCCACCAAGAGGGACAGGAAGGAGACCGCCGAGTCCGATCTCGAGCAGCAGGAATCGTTCAAGGCCGCGTACGACGAGGCCCTGGAGGAGAACCGTGCGGAGATCGCACGCCTCACGGAGGAACGCGACACCCTTTCCGGAAGGTTGGCCGATGCCGAGAGGGCCCGTGTCGATGCCGAGGCGGAGGAGGCCGAGATCTCCGACGAGATGGCCTCCACGGGAGGGGAGCACAGGGAGCTCCAGGAGAGGCTCAACGTCATCGATGCCGATTTCGACCAGTGCTCCGCACTGCTCAGGGAATCCCAGGGCAGGTTGGCCAAGGCAGAGTCCGCATCCGAGGAGGCCCACACCTCCTACGCCCTTTTGGACGAGAAGGCCCAGGCCCTGGATTTCGAGATCAAGGACGCCAAGTGGAACCTCGACCAGGTCAAGGCGGAGGCGGGACCCAGCACCGAGGACTTCGGGAACAGGATCCTGGAGGCCAAGAGGAGGGAGTCCGAACTGGAGAGGCAGGAGCAGGAGTTGCTCGCCGCACAGAAGAAGGCGGATTCCGAATACAACGCCCTGCAGGCGGAGAAGAAGGTCTCCGAGAGGGTGAATCGCGGAAGCGTGGCCGTGGAAGCCATATTGGCGTTGAGGAACAAGGGCGGCATGAAGGGCATCCACGGCACGATCCAGGAGCTGGCCACCGTGGACAAGTCCATGGAGACCGCACTGTCCGTGGCTGCCGGCGGGAAGATGCAGGCCGTCGTCGTGGACGACGACCAGGTCGCCGCCGATGCCATCGCGTATCTGAAGAAGGAGAAGCTGGGAAGGGTCACGTTCCTCCCGTTGACCAAGATGATGGGCGGCAAGCCCCGCGCCAAGGCCATCATGAGTCTCAAGGAGTCCATCGGTTACGCCATCGACCTCATAGAGTTCGATCAGAAATACTATAACGCGTTCTGGTACGTCCTCGGCGACACGCTGGTGGTCAAGGACATGGACACCGCACGCCGCATCATGGGCGGGATCAGGATAGTCACCACCCACGGGGAGTTGATCGAGGCCTCCGGTGCCATGGTGGGTGGAAACATCAGTCAGCAGAACCTGCTCAAGTTCGGTGCCGCCTCCGAGGACAGGCTGGCGGAGGCCGGCGAGAGGCTCAGACAGGCCACCGCAGCCCTGGACGTGCTGAGGGTGAAGCTCAAGGCCGTCCGCGACGAGATCCGCGGTATAGACGACGAGATGAGGAGCATCAGTTCCTCGGGGATGAAACAGAGGGAGCTGCTCGCACAGCAGAAGGGCCGCCTGGCGGAGCTGGAGAAATCCATGAGGGCCGTCGCCGAGGACCTCCGCACCGCACGTTCGAGGGTCGCGGAGGCCGACGCCCATCTGGAGACCGAGAGGGCGACCTTCGCATCGGTGTCCGAGAGGCTGACCGCGATCACGTCCGAAAGGACGGTGGTCAAGGACAGGATGGCCGAGATCGCCCCGGTGGAGCTGCAGGAGAGGATGCAGGCCGTCCGCGACAGGCTGCACGCCATCCGCGGGAGGATATCCGAGCTCACCATCGGCATCGGAAGGGCCGATGCGGAGATACAGGGTCTGGGGAGGCAGAACGAATCCCTGGGGATGCAGTTGAAGACGGTGTTGGAGGCCATCGATGCGGACAACGTCGCCATAGCGGAGAACACCGCCCTGATGGACAGGGCCAGGATCGATCTGGACGCGTTGCGTTCCATAGAGAGGGAGATGGAGTCCGGAATCCAGGACCTCCGGACCCAGAGGGACGCCCTCAGGGAGACCAGGTTCCAGCTGCAGGCGTCCATCGACGAGAGGACGAAGTCCATAGAGACCACCGGATCCATATGCGAGGGACACAGGGCCCAGGTAATCATGGCCCGCCAGTCCGTGGCGGAGTGCCAGCAGGAGGTGGACCTCCTGACGATCACGGTGGAGGAGCCCGTGCCCTCCGAGGAGGAGATCAGGCGCAGGATCAGGGCCCTGGAGAAGGAGTTGGCCTCACTGGGCAACGTGAACCTGAGGGCCATCGAGGACTACGAGGTGAAGAAGGCCCGTCACGATTCGCTGTCCGCGGAGGTCGACGCGCTCACCAGACGCATCAGGGAGCTGAACGAACTGATGGATTCGCTGTCCTCCAAGAAGAAGGGCCTGTTCATGAAGTCCTACGACGCCGTGAACGAGAACTTCAAGGCGATCTACGCGCAGCTGTCCGGGGGAGGCGAGGCGTTCATGGGCCTCGACAACCCCGACGACCCCTTCGCCGGCGGATTGATGATCAACGCCAAGCCCAGGAACGGCAAGCTGCTGAAGCTGGAGTCCCTCTCCGGAGGGGAGAAGTCCCTGACGGCACTGTCCTTCATCTTCGCCATCCAGGAGCACCAGCCCTCTCCGTTCTACGTCCTGGACGAGGTGGACATGTTCCTGGACTCCGTGAACGCGGAGATGGTGGCCAAGAGGGTCCGCGAGAGCTCCGCCAAGGCGCAGTTCATACAGGTGTCCCTGAGGAAGGTCACCCTGGCGCTGGCGGACCATCTTATCGGCGTCACCAGACCCCCGTCGGGTGTGAGCAAGGTCGTGATGCAACCCGATCTGGCGGAGGTGTCCAGATACGAGGAGGAGGCCGAGAGGAAGAGGATGGAGGCGGGATCCTGAGCGGGACGACCTCCGGCGACCTGGAGCAGCACCTCCTGTTCTACAAGGCCCTGTCGGACGACGCCGACACCAACAGGAGGATCAACGAGTACATGCACATCCTCTCCTCCGCGGAATCCGGGGAGAGGCTGCAGGATCCCGTGGACGAATCCATAAGGGCCGTCTTCAGCCTCGTGCTGGAGAACGGGATAGATCCATGGGAGGTGGACCTCTCCGAATTCGTGAGGATGTACGAGAGGAAGGTCTCCGAGGACAGGTTCGACATGATCGTGGCCGGGAAACTGGTACACATGGCGTGGAGGATACTCAGGATGCAGTCCGAATCCACCCGCGTCAGGTCGGAGCCGCCGCCCGACGTCGAGTTCGAGGAGGCCTTCGAGGATTTCGACTTCGATGAAGAGCCCCTGCTGGTGCCCGAGGTGGCGTTCAGGGAGGCCTTCCAGAGGTCCCCCTCCAGACCGGTGACCATGTTCGAGCTGATCGACGCGTTCGAGGACGCCCGCAGGGACATGGAGATCCAGCGCGAGAGGGAGAGGGTCCGTGCGGAACTGAAGGCGAAGGAACCGAAGAGGTTCGACAACAAGGCCCACGAGGAGGACGACGAGAAGGTCGTGGAGGCGGTCTGGAGGAGGGTTCTGGCACTGGGTGCGGGACCCGTGATGATCTCCGACCTGTACACCTCCGACCTCTCGGAGAACCTGTCCACCCTGGTGGCGCTTCTGCATCTGGTCAGGGACGGGATGCTGGACGTGTGGCAGGAGTCGTATCCGTACGGGGACGCGTACGTGCAGGTGTGCCCCGTGCCCGGTCCGGACCCCGTGGACGACCGTATTTCCGAAGTGGTGATGGGATGAATGTGAAGGCGATGGTGGAGGCCGCGCTGTTCTCCAGTGCGGTCCCGTTGAAGATATCGGACATAGCGAAGAAGGCGGACATGCCCGAGGAGGAGGTCCGTCTGGCGTTGGTGGACCTGCGCAGGGAGTACGACACCAGGGATTCGGCGATAATGATCGCCAAACTTGGTTCTGAGTACAGGATGATGCTCCGCACGGAGTACGACCATTGCACCGGGAGGTTCTCCCAGGCGGAGATGAGCAACGGTCTTATGCGTACCCTGAGCACCATAGCGTACAACCAGCCCGTGCTCCAGTCGGAACTGTTCAGGACGCGCGGTCCGAGGACGTACGACGATGTGCATCAGCTGGTGGAGATGGGGTTCGTCTCGGCGAAGAAGGCCGGACAGACCAAGGAGCTCACCACCACCAAGAGGTTCTCGGAGTATTTCGGAATCGGAAGCACCCGCAAGGACGACATCCGCGCCTGGATAGAATCACAGGCGAAGAACCTCTGACCCCTTTTCACACACGGGGTCCCCGTGCACGGACGGGCCCCGTGGACCCGATATCGTATCGGATATCGTCATGCCTCCTGATTCACGAGATGTTATATACGTCATACATTCTAAGTTCCTAATACCTTAGAAATTAGAACAGGTGGGGATTGGCATGACTCCTGCAGGGGGTCATCCGCCTTTGCCCCTCCCCCGTACGACGTCGAGGATTCGGCCCGGGGGGGGGGGACGGGGTTCCATTCCTTCGTCTCACCGTCGCACGACGGCCCACCGGGTGAGAGGTGGGTTCGAGGATGTTGAGGTTTTCCCGTTCGACGATCGCGACGATAATCGTCGCAATAGTGGCAGTGTGCGCCCTGTGTGGGTATCTTTACGACAAGAACGGAGGGTCGTTGGATTTCTCCGACACGCAGACGCGCATAGTCATATCCGGTTCCATGGATGGGGAGCCCCGCGATCAGTACGAGATATCCACGATCCCCGTGGGGAGCATGGTCTTCATATCCGAGACGCCCACAGATGAAACCTCCAGAAACGAGTTCTATTCTTCTCTGAGGGTCGGCGACGTGCTGACCTTCGATTACATACATCCCGCCTCCCACGAGAGGATGGTCGTCACCCACCGCATCATCGACATCCTTTCGACCGGCGACCATTACACGTACACGCTCAAGGGCGATTCACTGGCCGACGATCCCACCAACGGTTCGGTGCAGGTGGTCACCTCAGACAGCGGGGACATAATCGGAAAGGTCACCGGCGTGGCGCCGTGGCTCGGCCAACTGGTCGTCTTCCTCTCCACATGGGAGGGGAAGGTCTCACTGGTCCTGATCCCCTGCGCGATCCTCATCGCTTACGAAGTGGTGAACATAATCCGCAACCTCAGGAAGCCGGAGGGGTCCGAATGATGTGGGACAAGAGGTACATCATCGCCGCGGTGGTGCTGCTGTTCCTCGTCGGAGGGGGTGTAGTGGCCCTTACGGACCGTCACGTCACCGTCACCCACGAGGGAGAGGGTACCGTGTCCCCCGAAGGGGACTTCACGATGAAGTTCTACGAGGACATGGAGTTGGACGTCGAACCCGCGGAGGGATGGCACGTTGGTGCCATCCTCGTGGAGGGCGAACCCATCGAGTAC
>JAFVZY010000082.1 GCA_017507885.1 Candidatus Methanomethylophilaceae archaeon
GACCGCGACGTGAACGCGGCCCGGAACATGCTCCACCGTCGGGTTGGCCGGCAACCCTCGCCCGGTGCATAAGGCGGAATCGCCCCCATTACGGGCACGGATGAACGGATGTAATGCTAGAAAACCGTTCATCTGAGGATAATATACAGGTTAAAGGGTGTGGTTGACATCCATGTCGGCCTTCAGACAACTTTGCAGGATGTGAACGGGGTTGTGGAATGAACGAAACGGAAAGAGACTACATAATCGAAGGAACGGAATTGGTCAAACGGTTCAAGGACATGCGGGCGGTGGACGGCATATCCCTAAAGGTGTGTCGTGGGGAGATATACGGTTTCCTCGGTCCCAACGGTGCCGGAAAAACCACGACGGTCCGCATGCTGACGACCATGGATCCCCCCACTTCCGGGACCATACTGATCGACGGCAGGGATGCCCGTACGGAGTATCTGGTCACACGCAGGCAGATAGGTGTGATCCAACAGCAGAACAGTCTCGAGAAGGACATCTCCGTCCGGGAGAACATAATGCACCATGCCCTGATGCAGGGTCTGTCCGTGGCCGAATCCAAGAAGCGCATGATGGAGTTGTGCGAGATCATGGAATTGACGGATCGTTTGGACATGCTTGTGGAGAAGCTGTCCGGCGGATGGAAGAGGAGGGTCTCCATAGTGTGCTCCATGATCCACAAGCCCGCAATCCTCTTCCTGGATGAGCCCACCACGGGTCTCGACACGCAATCCCGCAACCTTCTCTGGAAGATGATACGCGAACTCAACAGGGAGGGCACCACCATATTTCTGACCACCCATTACATCTTCGAAGCGGAATCCCTGTGCAACAGGGTGGGTATAATCAACAAGGGGAGGATGGTGGCGGAAGGCACCCCCTGGGAGTTGAAGATGAGGTTGGGTCCCATAAAGCTGGAGGTCGAAAGGGGTGATGGGGAGCATGATGTCACGTACTATCCCGACCGGGCTTCCGCCAAGAAGGCCGCGGAATCCGTGCCCCCCGAATCGAACTATTCCATACGCGCAACCAATCTGGAGGACGTCTTCCTGGAATTGACCGGGAGGTCCATTTGATGTACAACCTGTTTTCGGAAATCTGCAGGGTGGCGTATGGGGACATGTGTTTCTTCAGGAGGAATTTCCTGACCATCCTGGTCTCGTCCCTGATGGGGCCACTGATGTATCTCGTCGCATTCGGATACGGTATGAGGTCCGGTTCCGTGGAGGGCGGTGTGGATTACATCTCCTATGTGATTCCCGGACTCGTGGCCATGACCTCCATGACGGCCGGATTCGCCACATCCGCTCAGAAAATCGTCATACAGAGGTTGTTCCACACCAGTTTCGACGAGATGATACTCAGCCCCATGCACCTCCTCTCGATAGTGTTCGGAAAATCCGTCATAGGGGCGGCCAAGAGTCTTCTGGGATGCACGATACTCATCGTGTTGGGGTTGTTCATCGCACCCGAGTTCATGGCAACGCCCGGGATGATATGCTCCATGTTCCTGTGTTGCGTGATGTTCTCCCTGATGGGTGTGGCGGCAGGCCTTCTTTCGAAGTCCAGCGTCATGCTCACATCCATCAACAGTGTCGTCATATTGCCCATGACGTTCCTTTGTGGAACGCTATTCTCGGTCAGTTCCCTTCCGGATGTGGTGGCGGCTGTAATATGGGCTCTTCCCCTCACTCATGCTTCGGAACTAATCAGATCTACCTCACTCGGATGGGATTTCCCATGGGTTTCCCTTCTTGTGATATCGTTGTATTTCATTGCATTCCTTGTACTGGACTACATGATCATCCGGAAGAAACTGTATTGAAATGATTTTGAATTCGGGGGTTCAAACCCCCATAAATTCTCATATAACCGTCATTTTTCAATGTTTTTGATTTGTGAAATATTCGAAAATATGCAAATCGAGATGATGATAGTACACATATGGACCATTATGGATCGTTCGACCGCCGTGACTGTAATCCTGATCCTGGGGGGAATCGGGATATGTCTATGGAATCAACTTCATCATTTGATTTTGTGTTGTTTTTACAATAAGATGTTGAAAATTGGATTTTTTAATGATTGAAAAGTAGTAAAACAATGCAATCGAGATTGTATGCACATATCTGAAGCAAGATTCCATCATCGTTCCGAAGAGTACGTTTTCCATGATTCGTCCATCGGCCCCGGAGGCAATTATTAAAAAATTCAACAACATTTTTGAAAAAATCGATTTTAATCGTGTGAAAGGTGGTAAAATCATCAAAACGAGATGATGGAGGATGTGTTCTGCAAAATCCGTCTGGAAGCACCCGTCCGTTGGATGCCACGGTCGCCATGTCAAAAGTCCGTTCATCCGTAAATCATCAAAGGTGTCTAGAACCGCGTCCCTCCTCCCCCCGCCCGGAGGTTTTCAAACACGTTCGAATCGGGAAGAACCATGAAAAAGGAATCCCCGGACTATTCTTCCGGGGATGTGTGAAAGGGTTTCAGAGTCTGGATTCGATGATGCGCTTGACCGCTTCGACCACTTCTGCGGAGGAGTATTTTCCTCCGGTCTGTTTCATGACGTATCCGATGGCCTTGTTGGCCGCCTTGTCGTTCTTGGCGTAATCCGATACGATGCCGGGGTTCTCGTCAAGATATCCGGAGATGATGTTCTCCAAGTCGCCCGTGGCGTTGCCGAGGGATTCCATGGATTCGCCGGTCATGGCGCATTTGATCTCCATCGCACATTCGGTATCGGTGATCTCTCCGGATGCGAACCGGGCTATCGCGGGGAGCACATCCTCCGGGGTCCCCCCACGGGCCTCCATGTGTTTCCAGTTCGCACTGACGGGTCCTGCAACCCATTTGACTGCATTGGGGGTTCCATACTGTTTCGCCACGGTTTCGAACACTTCGGCAAGGGATACGGACGTGGTTACGAGTTGTTTCGCCATCTTCTGGTCGATTTCGTAATCCCTTGCGAGTCTGAGGGTCATCTGGAGGGGGCTCTCTTTGATCTTTATGGATTCGGCGAGCTCCTTGATGTTGTACATGCCGAGGTCAGGTTCGTCGATGTATCCGTAATCCGCCTCGAACTCCTTCTTCCTGACGGAGATGGTGACTCCGCGTTCCTCATCGAACCTGCGGGTCTCCCTCTCGACCTTTCCGCCGGCCTTCAGGACCTTCGTCTGTCTGACCAGTTCGTAGGTGAGTGCGCGTTCCACGTTCTTCAATCCGGTGACGTTCTTGACTTCGCACCTCTCCTTTCCGACGGAGATGTTGCAATCGCAGCGGATGCTCCTCTCGCCGTCCCCGGGAAGATCGATGACGTGTCTGATGTCCGAGATGAGCTGCCCCAGGAACTCCCTGGCCTCCGCGGGGGTGGACAGGTCGGGTTCCGTGACGATCTCCGCAAGGGGGATTCCAGATCTGTTGTAATCCACCAGCGAGGATTGGTCTCCGACCCTCTTAGTCTTTCCAGGATCCTCTTCGATGTGGATGCGGGTGATCCTGATGGGTTTCTTGCCCCCGAGGTAGTACACTCCCCCTTCTCCGACGGGGTTGTCGTACTGGGTGATCTGGACACTCTTGGACATGTCTGGGTAGAAGTACGTCTTCCTGGAGAACCAGGTGGTGTCCGCCACCTTGCATCCGAGCATCTTGGCGAGCATGATTCCGTATTCCAGCACCTTCCTGTTCAGGACGGGCCTGGACCCGGGCATTCCGAGGCATGTGGGACACACATGGGTGTTGGGTGCCGGTGCATCGGTTGTGGGGCAGGAGCAGAACATCTTGGATTTCGTGGGAAGTTGTACGTGGATCTCCAGACCTATCTTCATATGGTCACCTCCGGTCTCCTGAGGTCGAACTCCTTCTCCCAATCCTCCGCCATGGTGAACAGCACGTTCTCATCCCAGTGGTCGGCCACGAACTGCATGCCTATGGGCATTCCATCCGATCCGTATCCGCAGGGGACGGACATGTGGGGCGTTCCGGCGATGTTGGCGGGGATGGTGAGGTAATCCGCCTTGTACGAGTCGAGTGCGGACATCTTCGAGATGTCGTCGAAACGGGGTGCGGTGAAGGGCATGGTGGGTGCGAGGACCGCGTCGTGGTCGGCGAGGATGCGTTTGTAGTCGTCGATGACGACCTTGCGAACCTGCAACGCCTTGGCATAGTATCTGTCCCTGAATCCCGCCATCCTGGTGTAGGTTCCCAGAAGGATCCTGCGTTTGGCCTCGTCACCGAAGTATTCGGAACGGAAGCTGCTGAAGTAGTCATCGAATTTCAGGGAGAGGTCGCCCTCCTGCTGTCCGTATCTCATACCGACGTATCTGGCGAGGTTCGTGGATGCCTCCGATGTGGCGAGGACGTAGTATGCGGGCATGGCGAAGCGAAGGGACGGCATGTCCACGTATTCGACATCGATGCCCATGCGTTTCAGGTCCTCCAGGGCATTGTTGAATGCGGATTCCACGTCCTTCGACAGGCCTTCGATTCCTTCCTTGGGCACCGCGACGGATTTCATACTCCTCTCCTCATTCTTGAGTTCGGGTTGGACGCAGGACGTGGGGTCCTTCGGATCCTTTCCCGCCATCACGTTGATGTATCTCCTGAGGTCCCCCGCCTTGGCCGAGAGGATACCGATCTTGTCGAGGGAGTTGCCGTAATCGATGAGCCCGTATCTGGACACCCTCCCGTACGTGGGTGCCATCCCATACACCCCGCAGAACGATGCGGGACAACAGATCGATCCCCCGGTGGATACTCCGAGGGACACATGATCCTCGAACACAGCCGCGGCACAGGCGGACCCTCCGGACGACCCTCCGCATGCCCTTTCCACGTCATGGGGGTTCCTGGGGACCTCCAATCCCGAGTTGGTGGAGAACGTGCCGAATCCGAACTCGTCCATGTTGGTCTTGCCCATCAGGAATCCGCCCTCCTCGCGCATTCTGGCGATGGATGTGGCATCGAACACTGGCTTGTATCCGATGAGTATCTTCGATCCCGCACAGGTCTCCATGTCCTTGGATGTGAGGTTGTCCTTGGCGGAGAACGTGAACCCCGCATCGGTGTCGACGGATTCCGCCATCGCATGGAACATGAGGTATCTGTCGTTGATGGCCCTCATCCTTTCCATCGTCATGTCTATGCTCATGAGAGTCTGGGCCCCCTGACGTAACCCTCGTAGGTGTTCATGTCTTTGAGGAGGAGGTCGGGATCGATCTCCATCCTGGGTTCGTCATCCCTGAGGACGTCGCATACGTCTATGGGATTCACCCCGTAATCATCGCAGCCGGGTGCCTCGTCGAGGAGCTCGAAGTACGATAGGATCTCGTTGAGGTCCCTGCTGTAGGCCTCCAGTTCGGCCTCTGTGAGTTTGATGTGTGCAGCACGGGCCACACGCTCAACGGTTTCTCTGTCCATGTTTTGACCTGCAGGCTCAATTGCGCGCGCTTATTATAACCTTATTCGGTGCGTTCACAGCAGCAGGAGTCCGTACATGGTGACGGCATCCTTTTCGAATGCGAACTCCTCTCCGTTGTCCTTGGCATAGCCTTCCATGTCCAGTCCTATCGACGATATCGACGGTACGAGTGCCGACGGGAATCTGCATGGTTCGGGGTATGAACACTCCCCGCAATAGGTGCAACCCCCGTCTGCGAACCCCTGACATTCCACGCCTTTGGAGCGGATCTCCGTCATGACGTTCCTGATCGTCTCCTGGACCTCGCGGGCGATGGATCTCACGGAATCCGCATCGGTGACGTCCACCGTGAATCTCCTTTTGAGCATGAACGCCCTCGAGTATTTTTCAAGAAACGCCTCCAGATCCAGATCGAATCCCGGGGGGCAACCCCAGTTGGTGCCGTAGTGTCCGCATTTGTTCTCCCTGCAGAGTCCCCTGCACCTCTCCAGAACACGAATGTCGTGTTTCGGCATGGACCACTCGTCGCACGAGAAACCGTTCAGAGTCCTTTCGTCCACAAAATCTGTCAACCCGTTCATGTCGATAAGGAGTTTCATATGCTCTTTTTAACGTTTCTTACAAGGGTTTATATCCGCGCTGCAGGGTTTAACCGACATGGCAGAATCAACTCCCGACAAGAAAATCGCCAACGCGATGAAGGCGATGGATGAAGGGGATTTCAAAAAGGCTTACACCGCATTCAAGAAGCTTGTTGCGGATTATCCCGAGAACGCAGAGGTCTGGTATTGCAAGGCCGAGTGCGGAAACTATGCATCCGGCATGTTCGGTGCCAAGGTGGATGTCGCAGAGATCATGGATGCATACAAGAAGGCCATCGAGCTCGATCCCGAGCGCGTGGATTATTATCAGTCCTATGGTTCGTTCTGCATCTCCATCAGCAAATTCGAGGAGGCGGAGGCTGCATACAACGAGGCCGCCGAGATGGACGGGTCCATGGCGGCATCCCTCTACAGCGAGTTCGCCATCGAGTACTACAACATGGTCATGGCCTCCTACGGGGAGATCATGGAGGATCCCAAGGCTCGTGCACCTTATGGAAAGAAGGCTCTCGAGTATCTCCTCAAGGCCATCGACATGGATGCAGAGGAAGCCAAATCCCTGCTCTGACAAACGCCAGTAACATTTTACCAATTCTTCGACCCCATGGGATTCGAAACCATGGGGTCACATGCATCGTTTTGATGATCGTCCGATCGGGTTGATCCGAACCCTTTTGTATCGTGGTATGTAGAAACCATGAGATGTGTGTAAAAATAGGAAAAATGGTAGCGAGGGGTCGATTTGAACGACCGGTCTCCGGGTTATGAGCCCGACGGGATATCCTGGCTACCCCACCTCGCTATAAAACTGCGTAAGCTTGTTTAATATATAAATTTTAGCCCCAAAACGGTCAGTTTCGGGGCTGTTAAGTCTGTTTCAAAACAGTTTTTTGAGGAACATGAGGTCGTCGATCTTTCCTTTGATCTTGACTTTCTTCATCACGTAGGCCCTCATGGGTCTGAGGCTTCCGTCGATGAGTTGGGAAAAGACTTCGGGGGTGCTGGTGAGGGTGAGGTCCGCCTCGTCGAGGAGGCCGCTCTCGAAGTAGTACACCTCTGCGTCCTTGATTTTGAAGGAGTACTGTTCCCCCTCCCCAAGGTCCACGTTGATGACCTTTTCAATAGGCATGACTTCCTTCTTGAGTTCAGGATCCTTCTCCATCTTCGCATGGAACCTGTCAATGATTCCCTGAATCTGCTGTTTCATGGACATCTTATCACCATTCCGTGATTTTGGTGTTAGCCCTCTTGGACAGCATCACCTTCACGGGTTCCCAGGAACAGCGCACGTTAGGAGGTGCGCACCTGTTCTTTTGGATCCAATCCGCGATGAAATCCATCGTGTAATGGTCGCTGGGATATCCGCTTCCGATGGGGACGTCGAACTCCTTGCGGATGTCGTCCATCATCCTGTCGCGAGTGACTTTGGCCACAATGGATGCGGCCGATACAACGGGGTACAATTCATCCGCTTTATGCTTTACTATGATTTCTCCATCATATCCTAAGTAATTTTTGAAACGTTGGGAGAATCCCTCTTCGTTGACATCCGGGCAATCCGCACATATCGTGTCGACGGGACGTTTGGAAGCGGCTTCCGCGAACATCCTGAGCTCGATCTCGTTCAACGACATCTCCCTCCTCTGTTCATCAACCCCCTCGGCAGGTAGGATGACAACGCCCCAGTCGATCGCTGATTCGACTATGAGGTCGTACATCTTCTCTCTCCTTTTCGGTGTCAGCTTCTTCGAATCCCTGACGCCAATTTCCACGAGGGCGTCATCCGATTCCACGAACACCGCTCCGACCACGAGTGGTCCCATGACGGATCCCCTTCCGGCCTCGTCAATTCCGCATTGCATGTGTAACCCGCCCCATCGACTGTTGTAGGGGTATTTGCATCTATTCTCAGATGAACAAAGTTTTAGCATTAGGTCTCTGAAGACATTCAAAACTACTCAAAATCGATCAAAATCTTTGTCTTTCACCCGATTTCCCGTTCGGTTCTGGCGGAAAATCCACGCAACCGTTCCATTCCATGTCCCTCCGGTGCGGTTCATTGTACGAATTGAAAAACATGTATGATGCCATGATAGAATTGTACGGGGTGACACGGACGACCTTCATACGCATCCCGCACTTTCGGGCACTTTCGGTCACCCC
>JAFVZY010000083.1 GCA_017507885.1 Candidatus Methanomethylophilaceae archaeon
CATTCCGGGCACACCCTGTTCCCGACCTCCACGGTGATGAATCCTTTTCCGTTCATTTTGGAGGATGCGGACGATTTGCATTGGGATATTGCCGCGTTGATCTCCCTTCCCGCTTCGGCATCCTTGCCGACGGGGAACAGGGCATGGACCTTGGGCGACATCTCTCTTTCTTTGGCCTTTTCAGGACGTGCCATGCGGGTGCCTACACGGGTCATTGCCCTTGCACGTACTTCGAATCCCGCCGCCGCGGATACGGCCTCCAATGCGTTGGATCCGGTGAACGGTCTGTTTTCAGACAACCTTTCCCCATCCACCTTCAATCCCAGGCAATCGACTATGGGTTCGGAATATCTTTCATCCACGACTATCGTGTTATCGGACATCTTGTGGATGGCTCCGAGGTCTTCGAGCATCCTTTTCGAGGAGGGGTCTTTCGGTATGCGGAGGGTATCGCCGATGTACCTTCCGTTGCGGAGTATATGGTCCCTCAGGGCGGTCAATCTCTCCACAGGCCAATCGGACCAGAACAGGTTGTACCTGGGGTGGAGTGGTACCCCGAGTTCCGCACACATCTCCTTTGCGCGCGCGTACGTGGGTTCCCTCCAATCCTTTGGCAGATCCCCTTTTGATCCGAGTTCCAATTTATGCCATTCCAAGGGATATCCGCAGGGTACGAGGGTGTGGTTGTTTTCGCAGAATTCCCCGAATGGTATCAGAATCTCCCCGTTGTCAACGATTTCCGCGATTTTGTCGCGGATCTCCAGGACCTCCTCCTTCGTATGACAGTAGACAAGGTCTCCGTTCTTCAGTAGGAGCAGGGGACCTTCCAATTCGTCGCACGGTGTGACGACACAGGCCTTGCCGGGCCTTTCGATTTTGACCTGAGTACCCAATGCCATGAATTCGTCCATGGCGTACATGCTGCCCGTGTTGAATGCCAGGGATGCCAGCCCTGCGGTGCGTGCCCTGCCGTATCTCAATCTGAATCCACCCACTTCGCAGGGATGTCCGAAGATGGGGCGTCCGGCAACGATGTCCCTCAGATACTTGTCCTGCGGTTGGACCTTTTTGACACGGGGTTTGTCGTCCTTCTCCTCTTTTTTTTCGGGAACCTTGTGGGCATCCAGGAATTTTCCGATGAAATCCCATCCTTCGAGGCCGATCTTGTCCACGTGCTTCTTCAGTTTTGCGGCCTTCTGACACATCCCCTCCGCGATGACCAGGCAGGCCCCTCCCCTGACCCTGTTCGTGTCTATGCGTGGAAGGTCCCTGAATCCCGAGATCTCCACCTTTTCGGTACCCTCCCCATCGACGCATACGGGGCAGTTCCTGACTATCAGGTCGATCTCTTCGGAGGTGGGTGTGTATTGGAGGTGTTGTTGCTGTTTGTACAACGGAATCTCCTCATCGAATCTGGCGATCTCCGCATCCGTGGCTATGTACTTCCCGATTCCCAATTCCGTACGTACGACATCCGCGATCAGGACACTCATGGCCTGGCCTGTTCCGCCGGCCGCACGGATGGGGCCAGCGAAGACCAGATCCACATAGTTGGTTCCGTCCGCGTTGTTGCGGATGCGCGTGGTGGCGATACCCTCCAGAGGGGCCACCAGGATGCCCTCTGTGAGGACGGCCAGACCCACACGGGTCGCTCTGTCCAGGGCAAGTTCCAGACTCGCGGCGGGCCTCTTGGCCATCTCCTTGGCCACCATGAGTGCCACTATCTCACGATTCCCGTATTCCGCAGTGAGCCTTCTGATGTCTTCCGCCACCCCTTCGACGTCGTAGTCCTTGAGCAGTTTCTCCACACGGGATGCCAGGTCCGAGGCCTGGGGGATTTCCACGAACGTTTCCGGATCGTATCCCATGGCACGGGCCTTCTCCGAGATTTCGTAGCATTCATCCTTCATCGCGGAGAGGTGCTCGAAATACGCCTCCATCTCCGGGCTGGCGGCAGGCATCATTCCACTTCCGTTTCTTCCTCTTCGATGGCTTTGCGACGGAAGACGGCCCTCATCTCCTTGGTGACGGCCTCGGTGAGTGCATCCATGTTCTCGCCGGTCTGCGCGGAGAAGAATATGCGGTCGTTCCCGGTCTTCATGACGTCGCATTTGCTTTCGGCCACTATTATGGGGACTCCCGGGAAACCGTTCTGCACGGTGTTCAGCAGTTTCTCCTGGACCTCGAGGGTGAATCCGCACGTCTCCGAGGGGTCGATGACGAAGAGCATCGCATCCGTCAGATACCTGAGGGCCAGGACGGCCTGTTTCTCGATGTCGTTCCTCTTATCGAACTCCCTGTCCAGGAGTCCGGGGGTGTCGATTATCTGATACTTCCTCCAATCGTCCTGCACATGACCTACGATGACGCCCTTGGTCGTGAAGGGGTATGGTGCAATCTCTGGTGCCGCGGAGGACATGACCGTGACGAGGTTGCTCTTCCCCACGTTGGGGAATCCGGCCACCACCAGCGTGGGGACCTTGGGGTCCACGGCGGGGAGTCTCCTGAACTTGTTCTTGGCATCCTGCAGGAACAGGAGGTCGTCGGAGATCCTGTCCACATAGGAGTTCAGTCTGCCGTAGAAGCTTCTGCGGGTTGCTTCGATGACTTCGGGATCCTTGCTGCGCCTTATGTCCTTGAGACAGTCGTTCTTGAGTTTCTCGACCTTGGTGGCACACCAGTTCACGGCACCCAGGGCCTTCTTGTATCTGTCTATGCCTATGACGATGTCCACCAGCTGGGGGAGGAAATCGTCCATCTTGTCCATGCGCGGGAACCTGTCGACGTATCCCGCCAATGCGGTGACCACGATGTCGCCCGATGCGGTGACCTTGGCGAGTGCGGTCTTCTTGCGTGTGTCAAATGTGTTGGCGCCGTTCTTGTAGATCTTGGACGCCCTGTGGAACGCCTTCTCCATCAGTTCCTCGGACGACAGCACAGTGGGCACCTTGTAATCCATTCCGGCCATGATTGTGCATCGACTCCTTGTATAAAAATAAGGGGAGGGGAGCGTGCCCCTCTGATTTCATCTCCATCCCACGGTGACCTTCAATACCCACAGGTCCCCCTTCATGTCCTCGTCGAAGTTCAATCTCCCAGGGACCGTTTCGGGCATGCAGTCCAGGATCCTTGCACCGAATGTGACCTCGGGTCTCCCCACATCCCGTCCGGCGACCTCTTTGATGGAGGAGAGGTTCGTGTAGAACGTGATTCCAAGTTCAAGGTCCGGCATGATGTCGCCTCCGTTCAGGAATTCGGGAAATCCGATCGACGTACCCATGGTGAGTTCAAGGTCCACCTCGTCGTTGAACGATTCCGGAAGTATTATTCCGGACGGGTTCTCCACGTTGAACATCATCCCTTCGATCTCCCCGACGATGTATTTCAGGATGTCCTCCGGCAGTTGTGATTCGGTGCGCAACGCCAATCTGAGTCCCGCCGATGCGGTGTCCAAGGTATCTGAGAAATCCACTTCGATGAACACCGCGGCCTCCACCAACCTTCCTGTGACCGTTTCTATGACTCCATCCACGGTGTTGCGTACCACGCATTCGAGGAAGTCGCCCAGGGAGTCCATATCGGTTATCACCCCCACCCGGTCGAACGCCTTCGTAACCGCATCCCATGCCACATCCTTCATGTCGGATGCGGATATCACCGCATCCAACATCGATCCGTTGCATTGGCCGTACGTCCCTTCGGAGAAGGACCATTCCGTGCATCCGTCGAAGTTCCTGTGCCAGGTCCTGTGGTCGTCTTCCGTGTCCTTCAAGGTGGGCGTCTTGTCCACCTTGTTTCCATCCGGGTCCTTCAGTGTCAGGGCCTCCCCTGATTTTGTGTATTTGCCGGAGTCGTTGACGAGGACGAATTCCGGCTTCAGGACCACCATCTGACCCGGTCCTATGCTTCCGGATAGTCCCATGACCTTCTCCCTCCAGTCCGACGAGGCCGTTATCGTGTATCCGTCCAGGTCTATGGTGGATGTCGTGTTGTTGTACAGTTCCACCCATTCGTTGCCCTTGTCATCTCCTTTCGGATTGGATTCGAACTCGTTGATCATCAATCCGTTCTTCACGGGTGACGAGTACCTCAACTGGAATCCCGCATCCACACCCATCTCCATGCCTGCGACAGGCAACGGTATGTTCGATAGGATGTCTCCCAGACCTGGTACATCGCTCAATGTCAAACCCAGTTCGTGATACTGTACCAGTTCGGGCATGATCAGGGACACGTCCGTGTCGCCCATCCTCCCGTCCAGTGTCAACAGGTGCTTCCCGCCCTTCATGAGAGGGTCCAGGGTACCTTTGACACTCCAGTCCCCCTTCACATCCTTGATGGAACCGAATCCCGTGACAATGACGTTGTCCGCTTCGGTCTCACCGCGGATCCTGATTTTGAGTCCTGCGGTGAATTCCAGGTCTCCCGTGTCGCCTGACAGCTGTGCGGTCATGAGTTCTTTGGTGTTGTCCGTCCAGGATAGCGCGTCGGTGGACACGGTCAGCGTGTATCCGAAGAACGGCATCGACACGCTCTGCCTTTCCAGACCTATCGCGATGAGGAAGTTCTCCAGGTATTCCGCAGCGAATGCGTCCGCACTCTCCACGATCCAATCCCATATCTCCTGTATGGCACCGCCCACCGTTCCAAGGAGGGTTTCCACGATTCCGGATACGAAGTTCGCAACATCAGCCATGTGTTCGTAGAGCTCGGACGTCGCTTTCTTGAACACCTCCATCACCTTCTTGAGGGGTTCCAACACGGGTTCGAGGACATCCAGCATGACCTTCCAGGCGTCTGTGAGGATGGTGTCCGACGGGCGGTACTCCACATCTTTCAACGCCCATCCGCTCACCACCGGGATGGTCAGGGTCATGTCGATGTCGATCGTCCCTTCGGATGTGGATGATTGCGCCCTCATGGCTCCTGCCAGGGCTCCCATCCCGGTCACCGTGTATTCGACTCTGTCCCCGATGCTGGTTTCGAACACGGTGGAGTACGCTGCCGTGCGGTCGTCCGTGAATCCGGTCTGATGGACGCATTGATCTCCCACGATGACCGGTTCCGATATGACTGGGTTTGATACGATCTCCACATCCAGGCGTTCGATGATGCGGTTCCCATCCGAATCGGACATCTCGAAGACATCCATTCCCGGAAGTGTTTCGACCACCCCATGGGAGTTCATCATGGAGAGGTCCAGCATCTCGTTGCACATGGTCTCCATGCGTTGTTCTATTATCCCGACGATGAGGGTCTGATCCAATATGAACGCCAATATCTCGGAAAGCGCTTCCCTGATGAAGCTCCCGCCCGATTCGGGGAGTTCGGAGAGGTCCGTGAACATCTTCACGTACCTGTCCAGTTTGAGGTCGTAGTGGGTGTGGGCCGACTTCATGGCGTTGCTCGCGAGTCTGTTCGCGGTGGCAGGAGGGTATTTCTCCAGGAATGCGGCCGAGACGTTCGCATCCAGCGTCGCATAGTCCGTGAACGTGTCCCTGTTCTCCTCCATGGCCTTCAGCAGCTCCATGTAGATCGGATCGACTATCGTGGCCTCCGCCAGGGATTCGTACAGTGCGTCGGATATCACCTCCCCTCCTCCGTCCATGAGCGACCCCACTGCATCCCGGAGGGTGTCCACGAGTCTTTCCGAGTCGTAGGGGTCCACTTCGTATGCGACGGTTCCCAGTCCCAATCTGTCGCCGAGTTTCAGTCCCGCCGAGCGTACGATCTCCATGATGTAGTCCTTGATGTAATCCCCGTCGTCATAGGTCTTTTTGAAGTTCTTTATCCAATCCAGTTCGAATATGTCGATCTGCGGAAATTCCGCCGATATGTAGCTGTACACGTATTTCTGTTCGCTCGCACTCCATGTTTTCACCCCGAACGTCACGAATCCGCCGACGGGATGGCGGTAGTCCTCCTCCGCGTATCCGTTGAGTTCCATCATCGTTTTCAACAGTGGTACGGCACTGTACACGCTTTCCCCCGTGAACAGTGATTTGAGGGCGTTTATGGCATCCTTGAATGGTTCCAGGACATCCTCCAGGTAATCCACGATGACGTTGCCGTAGAAGTAATCGAACCATCTGGTCGCTATGTCGTCAAGAAGGGATTCGAGCGCCTGCGCATATACGGCGGAGACGTCGATGACCACCTTCCCGTCCGAATCCGTGGACATGAGGTCCCCGAGGTCCACCCTGTCCCTGGATGACAGTTCCCCGTCGCCGTCGCGGAAACAAATCAGTCCCATGACTTCGAGAGCGTTCTCATATGCATCGGACACATCTTGTTGTGTTATTATCCCCGATGTCGACCTCCCTCCGTGGACGGACAATGCGCCGTACCCGTTCACCACCCTGAGCTGGGCGAGTGATGCAAGTTGATACGTCACCATCTGGGACATCGCGGTCCCCTCACCTGATACGAGGGATTCGAAAAGGGATCCCCTGGAGTCCGTCAGAGGGAGGGAGCAGCTTCCGTCCGACCTGATCTCCATATCGTATTCCGTCACGCCCGTGACTGTGGTGGCCTTCACGGTCACCGTCCCGGTCGCCCTCAGATATACCGGGACGTGCCCGTCCGTCGCCCCCGGCAATGTGGATATCGACAGATTCTCCGTACCTAGTTCGATGTCATGGGACATCAGCTCCATGATGGTACCGTCGTCTTCCAGGGGGAATTGGAAGGACATCCAATCCGATACGCGGTCGTCGAACGTTGCGGTCTTCTCCGAGAGGCCTCCCGTGCCTCCGCTGAGGGATATGTCGCGTATGATTTCCCCCAGACCCCTGTTCACGTGATTCCTCGCGTTCGTCAGGGCGATGTCGATGGCGTCCGCATCCTTTTCGGCATTCCCCGTGTTCTCCGAGGCGTTCCCGTATTGGGTCGCCTCAGCCATGCACATCATCGATCCCAGCAGTATCGCCACCGCGATCACCGCAAACGGCATGGCGCCCCGTTCATCGTTGCGTTTCATGGGGTACCGTTCGAGGGATGTACGGATTTAAAGGGGTCCGTGTGCGTCCATGTTACCCGTTTCGAAGGGTTCCAATGGAAACGGATCGCCACATCCCCCGACCCTGGCATAATAAACTTCGTTTATTCCGTTGGTTCGTGACGGGTCTGCTTTTATATGACGACCTCTTAACCGCGAACAGGTACCATGACTAAAACGTCTATTGATTACGCTAGCAAGACCGGTCTTCCCAAGAGGACCAGGTCATTGTGCCCCGAGTGCGGCAAGCTCATCGAGGCCGACATCCTTGCCAGGGACGGCAAGGTCATGATGGAGAAGGAGTGTCCGGACTGCGGAAGGAGTTTTTCCGACGTGTACTGGTCCGATGTGGATCTCTATCTCAAGGCCGAGAAGTTCGCACACGACGGAGTCGGACTTCACAACTCCATGAATGAGACGTTGAAGGACGGTCAGGACGATTCAGTGAATTTCATGATAGGGGACGAGAGGTTCGACCTTCTTTCCTGTACCGCCATTGCCAATATCGATCTCACCAACAGGTGCAACATGAACTGTCCCATCTGTTTCGCCAATGCAAACGATCAGGGATACGTCTATGAACCCACCTTCGATGAGGTCCATAAGATGCTTCTGACCCTCAGGTCCGAGGAGCCCATCAAATGTACTGCCGTCCAGTTCGCCGGAGGGGAGCCCACCATCTACGACAGGTTCGTGGATGCCGTGGCGGATGCCAAATCCATGAATTTCGCTCAAATCCAGGTGGCCACCAATGGAATCAAATTCGCCAGGGACTATGAGTTCCTGAAGGCTTCCAAACTGGCCGGACTCAACACCATTTATCTCCAGTTCGACACCTTGAACGATGACACCTACAGGCGTTCCAGGGGAAGAAGGATGCTCGATGTCAAGATGAAGGTCATCGAGAACTGCAGGAGGCTCGTTTCCGAGGGTATATCCAGCCCCTCCATCGTACTGGTTCCCGTTGTCGTCACTGGAATGAACGACCACGAGATAGGAGATATCATAAGGTTCGCCTTCGATAACGCCGATGTCATCAGAGGGATAAACTTCCAGCCCGTCTCATTCACCGGACGTGTCACCCAGGAGGAGGTCTCCGAGGGAAGGTTCACCCTCCCCGATCTCGTCAGATGCGTGGAGGAGCAGACAGGTTACACCAACAAGGACGATTGGTACCCCGTCCCCGTAGTGGCCCCCATCTCCAAATTCGCATCCACGATCCTCGGTCAGAACAAGGTGACCTTCACCACGCACCCCCATTGTGGAATCGCGACATACCTCTTCCAGGATGAGAACGGAAACGTCGTTCCCTTCCCCAGGTTCGTCGATGTGGCCATGTTCTCGTCGGAACTCGACAAGATCGCGGACAAGGCCGATGATGCCACTTTCAAGAAGCTGTATGCCATGAAGCTGGTCAAGCTGCTCAACAAGTGCGTCGACGAGGAGAAGATGCCCGAAGGTCTCTCCAAGAAGAAGTTCGTGGATCTCATCTCCGGTGTCATGAGCGACAAATCCAAGGAGACTCTGGCAGCATTCTCCTGGAAGATGATGCTCATCTGCGGAATGCATTTCCAGGACAATTACAATTACGATCTCGAGAGGGTCAGGCGTTGCGGGGTCCATTACGTGACTCCCGATTGCCGCGTCATCCCGTTCTGTGCCTACAACAGCGGTCCGGAACTCCGCAGGGGTGTGGAGGAACAGTTCTCCATCCCCTTGGAGGAGTGGAAGGCCACCCACAAGGAACAGGCGAGGGAGTTGGCGGAAGCCCTCATAGTCCCCAAGGACCAGGAGTGATGTGTCTTATGAAGGTCAATTACGACAAATGCCTCCACTGCGGAGGTTGTGTGGGGTCCTGCCCCAAGAACGCGATCTTCCTGAACGATTACGTTCTGGAGTTCAACGACGACTGCAACGGATGCGGAAGATGTGTCAAGCTCTGTCCCGTGGCCGCACTTTCCAAGGAGTGATTCAGCATGAAGACTTATCAGTGTGACGTGGTCGTCGTCGGGGCCGGACCTGGCGGAAGCATGGCCGCAAGGTACTGTGCCGAGGGCGGAATGGATACCATCCTCATCGAGAAGAAAGCCGAGATCGGAGCACCCCTCAGGTGTGCCGAAGGTGTTTCCAAGAAATGGCTCGAGGAGGTCGGAATCACCCCCGATCCCGTATGGATCCGTGGAGACATGAAGGGTGCCGTCATCAAATCCCCTCAGGGAACCACCTTCCAGTTGGATGAGTCCAAGGCAGGTGCCGAGGTCGGATACGTCCTCGAGAGGCATCTGTTCGACAAGGCCCTTGCAAGGGATGCCGCAGAGGCCGGTGCGAAGATCATGCTCCGTACCTCCGCCACCGCGGTAATCCGTGAGGAGGGCAAGATCGTCGGAATCAAGGCAAGGAGCATGGGGGAGGACATCGAGATCCGTGCCAAGGTGGTCGTTGCAGCCGACGGGTACGAGAGTCAGGTCGGCAGATGGGCTGGAATCGACACCACCCTCAAGCTGAGCGACATAGATTCCTGTATCCAATACAGGATGTGCAACATCGATGTCCTTCCCGACTACTGCGAATTCGTCATCGGATCCGTCGCACCCGGGGGATATGTATGGATTTTCCCCAAGGGCAACGGAATCGCCAATGTCGGAATCAGTGTCGCCGGACAGCTTTGCACCAAGGGTGCCGATGCCAAATACTACCTCGACAAGTTCATCGCCGAGGATCCCAGGCTCAACAAGGGCCAGTGTCTCGAGATCATGGGTGGATTCGTCTCCACCTGTCCCGGTCTCGATTGCGCGGTCGATGACAACATCGTCCTCGTCGGTGACGCCGCAAGGATCATCGATCCCATCACCGGAGGCGGAATCTGTCACGCATGCAGGACCGGAATGTACGCTGGAAAGGTCCTTTCCGAGTGTTTCAAGACCGGGGACTACTCCAAGAAGGCCCTCATGCCTTACGAGAAGATGTGGCGCGACAGGATGGAGGACAAGCTGTTCAGGAACTGGATGGCCAAGGAGAAGCTCGCCACCCTGGATGACGAGACCATCGATGAACTTATCAAGATGATCGCATCCGCCGATATCAAGGAGGTCAACGTGTACAACCTCCTCAAGGCCGTCAAGGAGAAGTTCCCCAAGGTCGTCGAAGGATTCGAGGACCTCATCTGAAACCTTTCACAGGGGGCCCGCTCCCCCTGTTTCTCATTCAATCCTTATCCTCAGATGAACGATTTTCTAGCGTCGCATCCGTTCATCCGTGCCCGTAATGGGGGCGATTCCGCCTTATGCACCAAGCGAGGGTTACCGGCCAACCCGACGGTGGGGCATGTCCCGTGCCGTGTCCACGTCGCGTCCATCAGGAGCCCGCAGTTCGGGATGCGTACGAAGGTCATCCGTGCCACCCCGTACAATGCCGTCATGGCATCATGCATGTTTTGCGATTGGTACAATGAATCGCATCGGAGGAGCATGGAATGGAACGGTTATATGGGTTTTCCGCCCGATCCGAACGGAAAATCGGGTGAAAGACAAAGATTTTGATCGATTTTGAGAAGTTTTGAATGTTTTCAGAGACCTATTGCTAAAACTTTGTTCATCTGAGGCTTATGCAGAGGCCACGGCTGCGACGGCATCGTCGGTTCAGGGGTCCATCGGTATGTCCATTAGTGGGTCTGTGGACATCTCGAGTTCCGAACGTGCGCCTTGGGAACCGGTTTGAACGATGTATGCGGTTCCTCCACGTGATTCTATGACGGATGCGACCTTCTCGGGGGTGTCCGTGAGTGCGACCATGCATCCGCCTCCTCCGGATCCCGTGAGTTTCGCCCCGTATGCATAGGGGAGTGTGGCGTTGACGAGTCTGTTGAGTTCATTGCATGACACCCCCAGAATGGAAAGCAGTTTGTGGTCCATGGTCATGATCCTCCCGAGGGTCTCCACGTCGTTGTTCCTGAGGGCGTCATATCCTTCGATGGTGATGTTGCCTATTTCGTCCACGATGTCCACTGCGAAATGACTCCTGTTCGTGAATCTGCGGACCTTGTCGACCAGGGGGCCTGTAGGTGCACGTATTCCCGTGTTCCCGACCACGAAAGTCATCTTGGGGACGTTCATTTCCGTAACGTTCCAGGACCTGTTGCCGCGGGATATGTTCCAAAGGTGCTTTCCGGTACTTTCGGGAAGGTTGACTGCTATGCCACCGCCATGGACGCATGCCGACGCATCCATCGGACTTCCGTTTCCCTGGGCATACAGTTCGGCACCGTATGCCTCGTCCACCAGCTGTTTTTCCGTCATCTGTCTTCCGGATTCCTCCTTTAGTGCCAGTGCCAGTGCGGCCGAGAGTGCGGCCGAGGATCCGAGGCCCGAACCTGCAGGTATTTCACTGTTCGTCACAAAATCCATGGCATAACGCAGGTCCCTCGTAAGGTATCTGAAGTGGGGTTGCCTGTTGAAATCCAGGGGTTCCCCATTCAGAGTGTTCCGTTTACTCCTGCGTACGCTGCATGATATCCTGCGATCCATCGCCAGGACGAGTGCCGGTTTGCCATATACGACGGCATGTTCACCGAGAACAACGAATTTCCCCGGTGCGGATGCGGTGTACCATTCGTTGGACATCAGTCTTCCAATCCGTATCTGAGGATCTCTTCCTGAATGGCATCAGTGGGGTTCCTCTTGTTGAGAAGGGGCTGGGGTATGGACCACCAGGATTCCGCCATCGCGTCGATTCTGCTTTCGAACTGCTCCTCGCTCTCCCCTTCTTCCATCTCTACCTTCTCGAGTGCGTCGTAGAGCTCCTTCATGAGGTCGATGCTGTACTTCTTGTTCACGATGCACATGCCGATGTAATGGTCGAAGCATTCGGCGACCTCCTCCGCAGTCTCGGGGGAGAGGCACTCCATGACGATGTCCAGAACGCTGTTCGCGGCCATCTTGAAGATCATCTGTCTCTTTCCCTCCTCGGGGACGGTGGAATCCGCATTGATCGCCTGCATCATCTCCTTGCCGAAGAGGTCGGCCATGGCATCCGTCCTTCCCGGGTTCTTTCCGAAGAGTCTCTTGACGTGGAGTTCTTCAGGACTGAGTTCCGGTTCGTCTCCTCCGAAGAGGCCTGCATTTGGATCGTAATCGTCTGACACCTTGGTCACCTGAGACGGCCCATGACATTTTCTAATATATCCATTCCTGTTTCGATTTTCTCCTCCGATGCGGCATAGGAGAACCTCAGGTGTTTTTCACCGTATCTGCCGAAAGCCGATCCCGGAGTGCAGATGAGCTTGTTCTTAGCCAACTCCGTGGCCAGTTCCGAAGAGGGCATGTTCAAATCGTACGAAGGGAATGCATAGAATGCTCCGCGCGGAGGTATGATGGACATCCCCGGGATTTCGTTGATTCTTCTCGAGATGAGGTCCCTGCGTGTTTTGAACACGCTTCTTGCATTCTCCAGATACCCGTCCATCACGGGGAGTGCATTGAGAATCCCGTACTGTGCAGGCATGTTGGGGCTTGCGCAGAGGTGGTATTGCATCTTGACGAGAGGGTCCATCACATCCCTGTTCGCACAGATGAAACCCATCCTCCATCCTGTGACGGCCATCATCTTGGAGAATCCGTTCACCACCACGGATACGTCCAATCTGTCCATGAACGAGACGTGTTTCCCTTCGTACACGAACGAATCGTAGACCTCGTCCGCGACGATGGTTATGTCCTTGTCCTGGGCTATGTCGCAGAGTGCCTTTTTGGATTCCTCCGTAAGCACCCCTCCGGTCGGATTGGACGGGGTTGTGACCACGATCATGCGGGTGTTGCTTTTGATCTTGGATTGGATGTCGTCGATGTCCGGTTGGAAATCCCCATCGGTGAGTCTGTATTCGTCGAAGGATCCGCCACAGAGTTGTGCGTGGGGTCCGTATATGACGAATCCCGGACTGGGTATGAGGACCTCGTCACCGGGGTCCACCATGCTTTCGAATATCTCCAAGAGTGCGGATGATCCGCTCGGTGTGATCAGGATGTTGTCGCCGGTCATCTCACCGTATTTGGAGAATCTGTCCGCGACCGCGTTTCTGAGTTCCGGAATGCCTGCGGTGGGTCCGTATTTGTTCAGCCCCTTGGATGCGGCGGCGTTCATGCCTTCGATGGCTTCGACAGGGGGGTTAAGGTCGGGTTCACCGAGGCCGAGGTTGATCGAGTCCGGACCTGCAAGGTCGAACATCTTCCTGATGCCGGACATGGGGATGTCCGATATCCTTTTCGAAATCTTCATGTGCCCCAAATCCCCATGGGACTATAAATCCAGTTCTTCCGTGGGAGGCGGATCATCTCTTGACGATGATGCACACGACATCCTCGTCTTCGACGACGTGGTCCATTCCGACGGTCTGACCAGGGAATTTCGCACTCTTTCCCCATACCATCGCGTAACGGAAGTTGTTCTTGAAATCCCTGTGGATGAGCTCGCACACATCACCGATGTTGTTTCCGCGTTTGACGATAAGTGGAACATCCATGTCCGCCTCCTGCCCCTGGGGTTTCAGATAGATGCGGATCATATCGATGGTGTCGTAGATGGATTGTTTGAGTTCGGGCATTCCCTGTCCGGTGGCGGCGGATATGGGTACCGTGAGGTATTGTTTGTGCATCTCCTGCACGGCCTCCAACTGTCCATCCCTGGCCAGGTCCATCTTGTTGATGGCCATGACCGCTTTGATGTACACTCTGTTTCCTGCGAGGACGTCCAGCATCTGTTCGACGTTGATGTCCTCACGGACGACGACGGTGGCATTTACATGACCGTATGCCGCGGTCATGTCCTTGATCGTCTCCACAGTGATCTTGGTCAGTTTGAGTGTGGGTTTGACCAGGATTCCTCCATGGTCCGATCCTGTGATGACCACATCGGGTTTCTTCTGGTTGAGGCGGATTCCCGCGTTGTACAACTCCTTGAACAGGACGTTCATGTTGGGGTTGAATATGTCGACGACCAGGAGGATGACGTCGGCGGACCTTGCTGCGGCGATGACCTCCCTCCCTCTTCCCTTTCCACGGGATGCATCCTTGATCAGTCCGGGCATGTCGAGGATCTGAATCTTGGCATGGTTGTAGTGCATGACCCCCGGGACGACGTCGAGGGTTGTGAAGTGGTATGCTCCAACTTCGGATTTCGCTCCGGTGAGCTGGTTCAGAAGGGTGGACTTTCCCACCGAAGGGAATCCGACCAACGCCACGGTGGCGTTCCCTGCCTTCTTCACATAGAATCCCTTGGTGGGTCCTTTGGAGGAGCGTCTCTTCTCCTCTTCCTGGGTGAGGCGTGCGATCTTGGCTTTGAGCTTACCGATGTGACTTTCGGTGGCCTTGTTGTACTTGGTCTTGGAGATCTGCTCCTCCAATTCCTTGATTTGTTCCTCAATCGTCGCCATTGTCGATAACCAGTCCTCCCCATGGGGACCCTGTATTTAGGTTCTATTACCGTCACGTTTCCTGTCGAACGTGTTTCGATGATACGAGGTGCCATTCGGAACAGGTTTATTAATCGGATGGGATGCACCGTCGATGACAGAAATTACAGGGGTGAATGGCACGTCTCTCGTAGACGAGTTCAGGAACCTCAAACCCAGACAACTGTTGGGGATGGCCGTGGCATTGGTCGTATCCCTCGTGTTGGAGGCCGTGGGTTTCGGAACCATGTGCATAGGGTTCCTGGTCATTTCCGTGATCCTGTACATGCTTCCCCATCTCCTTGGTGTGGAGTCCGTCAGGATCAAGGCGATTCTCGGTGCGGTGTTCATCGTAGTCGCCCTCGTCATGGGTACGTTCATGTACACTGGTGTGAACAACGAGACCGCGGGAATGATAGATCAGGATTCCGACAAGATCATGGATGTCGGATATGACGAGTCCTCAGGCGTTCTCACCGCGACACTCGTCTATCCTAGCGGGGTCGTCGCGGAACCGTACGTCATCCATGGAAAGATCGACGGTATAGCGTTCGGAAACATGAGGGCGACGGAATTGAGTGACAGGATCCCGATGGTCGCCGTTTCGACGGTGGGTGCGGGTACGGTTTACAGTGCCGACATAGATCTCCCGATGGATTCATACAATCTGGTCACCGTCTATTGGGATGACGATACGGGTATGCAGTTCACCGTCGACACCGGCGTTTCCGGTGACGACATGGTCGGAATATGTTTTACCGGTGCCATCTACACCGTCGCGTACAGTGCCGTGATATTCTACATGATTCTCGGATTCTCCGCACTCATGCGCAGGTCCATCACCAAGACCCGTGCGAAGATGGAGGCCCAGGGCCGTCTGTATCCCCAGGGATATGGAAGATGCAAGGAATGCGATGCGATAGTACTGCCCGGTGAGATCACATGCAGGAAGTGCGGAACATACATCGATGTCCCCGACGAGTTGAGGGCAGTCAAGAAGGATTACTTCGTCTGCACCGATTGCGGTTCCGAAGTCCCCTCCGATGCGAAGGCCTGCCCCAAGTGCGGTGCCAGGTTCGATCAGGGTTCCGTGGAGACCGAGGTCCGTCATGTGGACGGCTCCGTCGACACCAGCACCGAGTATTTCGTATGCGGCGATTGCGGAGAGAAGGTCCCCTCCAATGCGAAGCGGTGTCCCAAGTGCGGCGCCACCTTCGACGAGGACGAGTGACCCGTCGGCGGTGCGGTGAATCCGCCCGCCCAAACCCCTTATTTTCATACAACCGTGACTTTTCCATTCACGTGTCGCATCATGATGTGAGGGGATCCCGTGTCATCCCTCTGGGATCGGTTCCGTAATCGGAATCCCTCGACCATGGGTAACGGTCGTCGTTTTCACGGCATTGTTGGAATCGCACGATTACCATCCGAACGCCCCGGACCCCTATTGTGGCCACAGGTTTTTCGTCATGTCCACGTCTTGTGATCTGTACAGGGGTCGTCCGATGCAGAACCTGTGAATCGGAGGGGATGTCGATGTGATGACCATGACATCCGGGATTCCCCTATTCCCGTTGAAGTCCAATCCCTTCTTCGTGGAACTCCTGCCCTCATGCATATCGGTCGCGGGAGTCGGACGAGGGGGAATGCGAACGGGTGGAGGATTTGGCCGAGAGTGTCGCGACCAAGGTCCGTGGATGAACACGGATGTCTAATCCAATACACAATATGATGCATCTTGGACACATCCCACGTCTCTGTCCATTGTCGGGACAAGGATTAATACCGCGCCCTGCATTCGCGAACCCGGATGCCCTCTGACGAAGTTGTGAAGGGTTCGGCCTCTCCCCCGGAAAAAAAGACGGCCATTGCACACAAGCTTGCAACCAAGCAGCAGGAGATCTCCGTCACGGAGTTCTTCGAGAAGAACAAGCAGATCCTCGGTTTCGATTCCCGTTCCAAATCTCTTCTCATGGGAATCAAGGAGGCCGTGGACAATTCCCTCGATGCATGCGAGGAAGCGGGGATCCTTCCGGATGTGGAGGTCACCGTCGAGAAGGTCGGGGACGAGGAGTACAGGATAACCATCGAGGACAACGGTCCCGGCATCGTACACAAGATGATGCCCAACGTCTTCGGACGTCTGCTCTACGGTTCCAGATTCCATGCACTCAGACAGTCCAGGGGACAACAGGGTATCGGAATCTCCGCCACCGTCATGTACGGCAACATCACGACCGGGAAGCCGGCCCATGTGGAATCCCTCATAGAAGGGGAGGACGAGGTCGCATGGGGGATGGACATCGTCATCGACACCAAGACCAACAGGCCCATCGTCACCAACGACAAGGCCTTCACCTGGGAGGGCAAGGAGCACGGCACCAGGATCCAATACACCATCAAGGGTAGATACATCACCGGGAAGCAGTCCGTGTTCGAATACCTGAAGAACACGGCCATCGTCAACCCCCATGCACAGGTGGTCTTCCACGATCCCGAAGGGAAGAGGTATCTGTTCGAGAGGGCCACGGACATCATGCCCCCCAAGCCCAAGGAAATCAAACCCCATCCGGAGGGCATGGAGATCGGGGATCTTCTGAAATACGCATCCAATTCGTCACAGAAGACCGTGTCCGCATTCCTGAAGAACGATTTCTCCAGGATAACGGACAGGATAGCGAAGGAGATCCTGGAGAAATCCAAGGTCAATGGGGACAAGAAGCCCGAGAAGATCACCCGTGAGGACGCGATCGCGATCCTCGATGCGATAAAGACCACCAAGATCATGGCCCCTCCCACGGACTGCCTGTCCCCGATAGGTGACAATCTGATCAAGAAGGGTCTGATGCACGTCCTGGATGGACTCCGCCCGGAGTATTACGCCACACCGGTCACCCGTTCACCCAAGGCCGTCAACGGGAATCCGTTCGTGGTGGAGGCGGGGATAGTCTACGGAGGGGACATAACGTCCGAGGGACAGGTCCAGATCCTGAGGTTCGCCAACCGTGTACCGTTGCTGTACCAGCAGGGTGCATGTGCCATAACCAAGGCCATCTCCGAGATGGATTGGAGGAGATACGGTCTGGAGCAGAGGGGAGGGAAGGGTATACCCTTCGGACCCGCCATCATCCTGGTCCACGTGGCCTCCACCAAGGTCCCGTTCACCTCCGAAGGAAAGGAGGCGGTCGCCGGATTCCCCGAACTGCAGAGCGAGATAGGTCTCGCGCTCAGACTCTGTGCTAGGAATCTCAAGAGCCATTTGAACAAGATGGAGAGGAAGAAGAAGACCCACGCGAAGTTCGAGATCGTCCAGGAGATCCTTCCGGACATGGCGAAGAAGGCCGCAGATCATCTGGGAAGGCCGGTCCCCAATCTCGACAGGACCATTACGAGGATCATGAATGTGGTATGGGTCGAACCCACCGTGAAGAAGGACGGCAAGAAGGCCCGTACCATCACCTATACGGTGTACAATTACACGAGCCTGGAACGCACGTTCAGGTTGCATGCGCAACTTCCGAAGGAGTGTGTGAATCTCTCGCTGTTCTCCCACCCGCTGTTCCTGGACATGAACGAGGATGGAAAGGCGAATTGGGAGGTCAGGTCGATACCCCCGTCGGCGCATGTGGAGATATCATTTGAGCTCAAAGGGGATATGGCGGACACCTTCGATGCCGATGACATCTATTTCTCCGGTCTCAATCCCGTCATGGTGATGGGTGCGGAGATGCTTCCCGGCGACTGGGGAATCAAAGGAATGGAAATCGTTGAAACCGACGAGGGGGACTTCGTCGAAGAGGAAGAGGAAGAGATGGAGGCTGAGGATCTTGGCGACGAATGACAGGCACAAGCTCGCCCTCGACAGTCTTACAGGCGTCGTCGAGGGGATATACGATCAACTCGACGGGGGGCAGATTCCCGCCATGTCCCTGCCCATGAGGTCGAAGAAGAACATCGAATTCGACACTCAGCACAATGTGTGGAAATACGGCGACCTCAGGACATCCAGGTCAGCCAAGACCGTCAACGGTGCGGTCATGATGCTCAGGACCGTCTACACCGCGGATTTCATCAATGAGATGATCCGTGACGGCAAATCGTCCACATTGAGGGAGATGTACTACATATCGGAGGGTTGGAACAATGCCAAATTCCACTCCCAGGATGAGAGCAACCTTCTGGCTGAGGATATGGAGACCATCACCGGTTGCATGAGGGAGGATTTCAAACTCCGTCCCGAGGAATCCGGTGCCCATGTGTTCGGGGATGTGAACTTCACCACCAGCACCCGCAAGGGGATGAAGACCATGAACTGCATCGATGACGTGTCCGAAGCCGGTTTCGCGGTGCCGTACAACGTGGAGGAGGACAATTTCCAGATAGATCCCGGAAACGCGAAGTTCGTCATGGCCATCGAGACAGGAGGTATGTATGCCAGGTTGATCGAGAACGGTTTCCCGGAGAAGCACGACTGCGTACTCGTGCATCTCTCCGGACAGCCGGCCAGGTCCACCAGGCGTCTTATAAAAAGGTTGAACGAGGAGCACAACCTCCCGGTCACCGTCTTCACCGACGGGGATCCATGGTCATTCAGGATCTTCGCATCCGTGGCGTACGGTGCGATCAAGACCGCACACATCTCGGAGTATCTGGCCACCCCCACCGCGCAGTTCATCGGAATCACTGCATCCGATATCCTGAACTACAATCTGCCGACCGACGCCCTGAGTGACAAGGATACCGGTGCCCTTAACGCGGAACTGACGGATCCCAGATTCGCCGACGAGTTCTGGACCACCGAGATACAGGCCATGCTGGCGATGAAGAAGAAATCCGAGCAGCAGGCTTTGGCCAAATACGGTCTGGATTATGTGACGGACCATTACCTTCCGGAGAAGCTCACGGACATGGGCATACTCTGAAACCCATTCATCCCCGGGGGTGTTCCTCCGGGGTTTTCCGTATTCTTATTATCGCGGTACACATTCCCTCGTGCCATGGTTCCGGATGTCAGGGCTGTTTTGAAGGAGGAGATCTCCCGTTACGTGGGGCAATACTGCCTGGATGGGGGCATCGAATCCATATGGGGTGAACCCCTTGTCGGTTTCGCGGATGCCCATGATCCCGGTTTCGACATGTTGAAGGCCCTCGTTCAGGATTCCCATCATCTTCCCGGCGACATACTCCCGGGTGCGACCATAGTGGTATCGTACTATCTCCCGTTCAAGGAATCCCTGGCCAGGGAGAACATCGAGGGGGAATCCCCTTCCGATTCGTGGGGACGCGCATACATGGAGACGAATCTCCTTTCCGTCGGTCTGGGGGAGCATCTCGCCTCGGTGGTCCGTTCCATGGGTTTCCCTGCCGAATCACCCAAGGATGTGAGGCGTACGGAGGGCACCATAGTGAGCAGATGGTCCCAGAGACACATAGCCCGCATGGCGGGCCTGGGCACATTCGGTATGAACAACATGCTCATCACCGATTCCGGGTGTTGCGGCAGATTCTATTCCATAGTCACAGGGTTGGATGTCGAACCGGATCCGCCCGTCCAGGGTGAGAACTGTCCCTTCAAGAACGATGGTTCCTGTGGTGCGTGCATGAGGCGTTGCGTCAGCGGTGCCTTGACACCGGATGGTTTCGATCGTCATGTGTGTGACGGGGTCGGCGTGGGGAACAGTGCAAGGTTCGGAGGCGTCAGTGTGTGTGGGAAATGCATAGTCGGTATGCCGTGTTCTTTCCGCAATCCCCGCAGGAGGGTCTGATCATGATTCTTCATTTCGAATGTTATTCTGGTATCAGTGGGGACATGGCTGTGGCGGCCATGTTGGATCTGGGGGCGGACGAGACGGTCCTCAGAGGGGTTCTGGACAGTCTCCCGTTGGATGGATACAGGGTCGAGATCACCAGGAAAAGGAAATCCGGTTTGGATGTATGTGATTTCAACGTGATTCTGGACGAGGACAATCACGATCACGATGGGGATTACCTCTACGGTCACGATCACCACGAACAGCATGCACATCACAACCACCACAATCATCATGGCAGGGGAATTGGGGACATATTCCCCATAATCGACGCAGGGGACATGACCGAGGGCGCACGTGAGATCTCCAAGCGCATATTCGCCGTATTGGCGGAGGCCGAGGCATCGGTTCATGGGGTCCCGCTCGAAAAGGTCCATTTCCACGAGGTCGGTGCCGTGGATTCCATCGTGGACATCGTCGCATTGGCCGTCTGCCTGGATCATCTGAACGTGGACCGTGTGAGTTTCTCGGAACTCTACGAGGGTACCGGCACCGTGAGGTGTCAGCACGGCCTCATGCCCGTTCCCGTACCCGCGGTCGCCGCACTGGCATCGTTCTATGGCATCCGGTTGAGGAACACCGGGGTGCAGGGGGAACTCGTCACCCCCACGGGTGCGGCCTTCGTCGCCGCGGTCCGCAGTTGCGAACCCCCATCCGGATACAGGATCGAAAGGATCGGCATGGGCGGGGGCAAAAGGGAAACCGAGGCGTCGGGGATTCTGAGGGCGATGCTCCTGACCCCTGACGACGTCTCGGACGAGGTATGTCTTCTGGAATGCAACATGGACGATTGCACAGGCGAGGCTCTCGGTCGTGCGATGGAGGTCCTTTTTGAGAAGGGGGCCAAGGACGTGTTCTACACGCCCGTTTTCATGAAGAAGAATCGTCCGGCATACATGATGTCCGTCGTATGTTCCGTCTCGGATGCCGATGTCATGGAGGATGTCGTCTTCTCCGAGACCACCACGATAGGGATCCGCAGGACCCTGATCCGCAGGTCCGTAATGGACAGGGAGGTCCGTACCGTCGAAACCCCGTACGGTCCAGTGGATATCAAGTTCTGTACCAGGGGAGGGATTTCGAAGGCATATCCGGAATATGAAAGTCTTGTCCGCATATGCAGGGAGAACGGTCTCGGATACCGCGAGGTCTATGACGCGGTCATGGGTTCGGTGCGTTGAATTGCGCCCATACAGGGTCAAGGGACATCGGTTGGATCCACAGCAGATGGATGCGGTGATCGACGATTCGCCCACCCAACTGGTGATAGCCGGTGCCGGGACCGGAAAGACCACGACATTGGTCGGAAAGGTCAGACATCTCATCGAACACGACGGTCTCGATCCACGCAGGATACTCGTCATATCCCTGACGAACAACACCGTCGAGGATCTGAAGGGCGTGTTGACTGCCGAGTTCGGAAGGTCGCACGGCGTCAATGTCATGACGATCCACGCCCTGGGCAACAGGATCACGGGGGGAAGACCTTGTGTCGGTGCCGTCAAGGCACGTCTGTTGGGGGAGATATGCGACGATCTCTTCCAGAGCGACAGGAGGTCTGCCCGGGAATTCCTGTTGTTCGTGGACGAACTCCGCAAAACCCAGTTCACGGACACGTCGTTGAACGGTCGTCAGATCAGGATGAGGGGTCTGAGGGCGGTTGCGGACGCCTTGTTCGAATGCGGATTCGGATGCGAATACACCGCACCGGTCTATACGGAGAACGAGAGGTCGCCCGGATACATCACCGCCCAGCTTCCCGGTGGCAGGGTGTTCAAGGCGTTCTCCGACGACAACAACGTCGTTGCAGCGGGCAGGAATCCCGCGGCCGCATGGTCGCTTCTCGAGGATCGCGGAGTTCCGGTGGATAGGTTGAATGCCAACGATCTGGCATCGAACGTCCTGTCGGCATGGGGGAACAGGATCCCGGACGCTTTCGGCAACATGATATCCCGTTGCAAGTGCACCGGTACCACCGTTTCAGATCTCAGGAAAAGGAACGAAGACAACCCGCCCTATATGAGGGAGACGCTGACTCAGATGCTGGATCTTCTGGACAAGGTGTGGGATCTGTATTCGGTCGTCTGTGTGGACAAGGGATTGACCGATTACGACGACATGGTCATCCAATCCGCAAGGGCGTTGGATGCGGGGCTCATGTTGTCATTCGCGTTCGATGCGGTGTTGATCGATGAATATCAGGATGTTTCGAGGATACTCGTGGACCTTGTGACGTCCCTTCGTAGGAGCATGGGTTTCAAGCTGTTCTGTGTGGGTGATGATTGGCAGAGCATCTACTCGTTCTCCGGGGGTGACGTATGGCAGATGCTGGAGTTCGAATCCGTATGGGGGGAATGGGGGCCGATATCCATACGCAGGATAGAACAGACCTATCGCTCCCCACAGCAGATCGTGGATGTGGCCGCCAGGTTCGTTTCACGTAATCCCGTCCAACAGAGGAAAAGCATCCGTGGTCTTCCGCCGGTGTCCCCTCCACCGGTCCAATTGCTGCCCGTATCCAACGACAAGGAGATTCCGCGCATGATCGCAAACAGATTGGAGCATATCGATCCCGGGGAGAGCGTGTTCATAATAGGAAGGGCCCGTTCGGACCTGTATGCGCTCGGATACGGTAGCGGTCAATTCAAGTTCGAGGGCTCCGCCGGTTCCATGGATGTGATGTTCAGGAGGTGGGATGTGGATTAATCGTCCTGGGTGGATGTGAGATCGGTCAGATTCCTGACGGCCCATTCCTCCAAGGGGTTGGAGGCGGATTACGTGTTCGTCATCGCGGAGCGGGAGTTCGGAGGATTCCCCAGCAGGGTCTCGGGGGATCTGGATTCCCTTTTCGTCGCACGTGACGAAGGGATAGAACTCCCCGAGGAGAGGAGGGTGTTCTATGTGGCGATGACGCGTGCGAGGAAGGGTCTGTTCCTGGTCAGCAGGATGCAGGATGACGGGTTCGCGTTGGCCTCCGATTCGGAATTCCTGAGCGAGATCATCAAGGACAACGCCAAGATGCTGGTGGAATCAACGCCTCATTGTCCCAAATGCATGGGACCTATGAGGATCGCCGATTCGGTGAACGGGCCGTTCTACGGTTGTTGCGCCTATCCTTCATGTCGTGGAATCAGGAAATTCACAGGTTTTTGAACGACGTTCATGTCCATATCGGGTGTTGTTTTCATGTATGTTCGGTGAAACCATCTCCCATTTTCAAAATATATTTATATAGGGTCTATTAGTACTTCGCATATTGAACACCGTGTATCGGTGGGGATACTGATTGAAATGGCAAAGAAACAATTCAAAGCGGAATCCAAACAGCTTCTCGATCTGATGATCAATTCCATTTATACCCACAGGGAGATCTTTCTGAGGGAGATCATATCCAATGCATCCGATGCGATCGACAAGCTTCACTACAAATCCATCACCGAATCGGATGTCCCCGTCGCTAGGGAGGACTTCAGGATCACAGTCTCCGTCGATCCCGAGGAGCGTACCGTCATCGTCACCGACAACGGAATCGGAATGACCAAGGAGGACATGGATGCCAACCTCGGTGTCATCGCCCACAGCGGATCGCTCGATTTCAAGAAGACCATGGAGGACAACCCCGATGTCGACATCATCGGACAGTTCGGAGTCGGTTTCTACTCCTCCTTCCTTGTATCCGACAAGGTCACTGTCATCTCCAAGGCATACGGACAGGATCAGGCGTGGAAATGGCAGAGCGAAGGTGCCGACGGATACACGATCAAGGAATGCGAGAAGGCCTCCCATGGAACCGAGGTCATCATGCACATCAAACCCTCCGACGACAATGAGGACTATGACGACTTCCTCGAGTCCAGGACTCTGGAGGATCTCGTCAAGAAGTACTCCGACTATGTCCGCTGGCCCATCCACATGATGCTCGAGAAGGGTGCCATGGAGGAGACCGGCGAGGTCGACGAGGAGGGCAACCCCAAGAGGGAGTGGGTCACCCATCTGGAGGATGCCGTCGTCAACAGCATGGTTCCCATCTGGCAGCGTTCCAAGGACGATGTCTCCAACGAGGACTGCATCAAGTTCTACAGGGAGAAGTTCAGGGACTATGAGGATCCAGTCTCCGTCATCAGGGTCAATGCCGAGGGTGCCGTCAGCTACAAGGCGATGCTCTTCGTTCCCAAGAACGCCCCCTACAACTTCTACAGCCGCGATTTCGAACCCGGACTCCAGCTGTACTCCTCCGGTGTCATGATCATGGACAAGTGCAAGGATCTCCTCCCCGAGTGCTTCAGGTTCGTCAGGGGTGTCGTGGATTCCCCCGATCTGTCCCTCAACATCTCCAGAGAGATGCTTCAGCACGACCGTCAGCTCACCACCATCAGGAACAACCTCGAGAAGAAGATCAAGAACGATCTCCTCCGTCTTCTGGAGGAGGACCGTGAGAAGTACGAGGAGTTCCACAAGAGCTTCGGTCTCCAGTTGAAATACGGAATCGTCGAGGACTACGGAATGAAGGCCGATCTTCTGAAGGACCTGCTCCTGTTCCATTCCGCGGACCAGGACAAGCTCGTCACCCTCAAGGAGTACATCGAGGCCATGCCCGAGGGTCAGGAGAAGATCTACTATGCATCCGCAGAGTCCGTCGCTCGTGCCAAGCAGCTTCCCCAGACCGAGCAGTTGAAGGCCAAGGGATACGATATGCTCTGTTTCATCGACGATGTGGACGAGTTCATGGTCCGTACCATCAGGAACTACGACGAGAAGGAGTTCGTCGACATCGCAGGCGGGGACCTCGGACTCGAGACCGAGGAGGAGAAGCAGGAGCTCGATGCCAAGGAGGAGGAATCCAAGGACATCCTCGAATTCATCAAGGAATCCCTCGGCGACAAGGTGTCCTCCGTCAAGGTCTCCCGTAAGCTCAAGACCCATGCGGTCTGTCTCAGCACAGAAGGCGACGTCTCCCTCGAGATGGAGAAGTACTTCGCCAGCATACCCGGTGCACCCGAGGGACCCAAGGCCCAGCGCGTGTTGGAGATCAACGCCATGCACCCCGCATTCGAATCCCTGAAGGCCACCTACGAGGTGGACAGGGACAAGGCCGCGGATCTGGCCAGGATCATGTATGCACAGGCCGTCCTCATCGCGGGAATGCCCGTGGACGATATGCTCGATTACTCCGAACTGGTCTTCAAACTCTTCTGAAACGTTCTGAAGGGGAATGCGGGTTCCTCCCGCTCCCCTCTCTTTATACTTCCCATGCCATCGGGGTCCGATTCAGATGGCCTCCGGACATTTCGACAAGAAGGTTTACAGGGATTATCGTCCCGGGGATGATTTCCAAGACCAGATCCGCAGGTATTCCGACGTTCGGGGCAGGATGTGCGACCCTGATCTGACCGAGTATCACAATCCCGATTACAGCGTTCTTTCGAAGTCGCAATTGGCGTATTACCTTTATTGGCGCGACATGCTGTCCGAAGGCCGGTGTCTTCCTGGTTGCAGGGGGTTCGCATCCCTCAGGATCGCGGAGATCATCAATTCGGACATGGATCCCCTGAAGGGTCTTTCCGAATTGAGGCTCATGGCCTCCAACCCGTCCCGTCTCGGCTCCGAACTGTTCCGTGCCAGAAGGGCGATGTTCGATTACGCCATCGTGAACGGACTCCGTTTGGACCATGGTTATTCCATCGATCCCCTGGAGATGTCCATGGTGTATTCGGAGGTCTCCGAGTACCCCGCATGCATAGACGAGTCCTACAATCTGCCTTTGCTGATGCGTTCATGGGACGATTCCTGGAAGGGGATAGAGACGGAACGCATACGGGCGTTGTTCATCGAATCCCTGCCCCGGGTGGATGTCCACATGAAGGAGGTCCATGGCAAATCCATCCGTGACATGTTCTCGACGGGTGTCGAGACGGTACTGTATTCGGTATTCGCCTCGGAGCCGTATTTCGGGGAGAGGGATTACGAGATCTCGTTCAGCAACATGGATGCCGATGGGCTGGCCTCCTACCTCCTTGGTCTCTACAAGTGTTGTGCCAGCGTCATCGCCAAGGATGCGGGGGTCAAGGGGCCGAACATACCCTTGGTCATCACCAAGGATGTCAGGTCGCTCGTTGCGGACCTGTTCCACGGGGTTGTGGAACCCTTTGTTCCCGGGGACAGGGCGCTTGGGACCGTTCGCACCCCGTTGTCCCATAGGGAGAGGATGATGAGGGAGATGGGGAAACATCTGGGATTGTGCGATGGGAAGCCTCCTGTTCTGTATTCCTCTCCGGATTGGTTCTGTTGCGACGGTATCGAGGGGATGTTGGAGGACATGCTGTTCTATTCCGTATCCAAGGGGGATCCCTGCCCCTATGTGCCGTCAAATGCGAGGTTCATCGATTACGCCAACCTTTCCCCGGAGGGGTTGCAGTATTATCTCTATTGGAGGACCATGTTCTTCCAGGGTCGGATTCTGGACTGTGACGACGGGTACCTCACGTTGTTCCTGTCCGAGGTCATCAACTCCTCCATGCCGCGCAAGGATGTCCTGGGCATCCTTCTCAGATTGGACGGGGCGTTCGGAAACACGAAGTACGGTGAATACGTCATAGGGCGGACGTTGTTCGATTTCACGGCCGTCAATGGAATCGTGATTCCCAAAACCGTATCGCCCATGAGGGAGGCATCCACGAACATCATGATGAGGGCCTTCTTCGAGGGAGGGGACGTTCAACCGGACGGATCGTGCTATCGTTCCATCCATGACGCCTCTCGTTCCAGGAAGGTCGTCGAATACGATGCGGATCTGGTACGGATCCTGAACAGGGTCCTCATCAGGATCTCCCAATCCGATGATCCCGATTCCCGTTCCATGTACGGCATACTGGGGTGGGAGATGGTCCCGGAATACAATTATTCCATCATGCCCTATTCGTATCTGGCGTATCTCGGAACATATCACGACGTATCGTTCAGGATCGGGATGTCGGATTTCCATTCCGCAGGTTGGTCCGCGAATCTCGTCGATCTGGCCACGTATGTCAGAAAATACATCGATCGTCCCTCTTCTCGTTCCAGATTGAAGGCACCCCGTGTGTTCGGAGTGGATGTCGCACCACTCGTTTCTGAGGAGGTGCGCATCATGGAGGGTCTCGATGACGATGGGAGGAGGGAGAAAGCCGTCGAATCCATGAAATTGGACATGGGTGCCGTGGAATCCGCCGAACGCGATCTCATGGAGGTGTCCGAGATGATGCATGTGGATGACGACCAATCGATTCCGGATGACGTCCCGTCGAGGGAGCAGTCGTGCGTCATCGGCGAGGGCGATGACCCGTGGGCTGTGCTGTGGGATTCCATCGGGGAGGAGGGAAGGGTATACCTTCTCGAAGCCATGGAAGGGGCACGCGCCAAACCCCCCTTGGAGAGGAGGATCAACGATGCGGCCATGCGCATCATAGGCGATGTGGTGGTTCAGGACGGGTGCGTGTTGGATGATTACATGGATCGTTTGTCGTCCCTTGAGGAGGTGCACCGATGCCCGCACCGTCGAACCTGGCCGAATTGGAAACGAACCCGTACCATGGCGGAACGGGGCAGTATTGACAATACACCTCTCCGGAGTGTCCGTACGTCCCGTCCCGCATGGTGCATCCCCAATACCATCTTCTGGACAATGCCCGCCGGAGATACTATCTCTATTGGAGGTCCTCCGTTGCCCGTGGCTCATATCCTCCGACCGATGAGGGGTACATATGGTTGCACATGCACGAGTTGTTCTTCATCGATGATGATTTCAGGGAGAATCTCGCCATAATGCGTGCCGTCAGGGAACATTATGCGACCGAGGATCCCGTATTGGACGCATTCCTCGGAGACGTCATATTGAATTACATCGTGAGGGTCGGTGAACCCGTCCCGGATCTTCCGGACCTTTCCAAGGATATGAGGGGATTCCGCATATGTCAGATACTGTCGTCACCCACGTATCGTCCGTTGTCCGTTTCCGATTTGGAATCCATGTACAGGATGAGTTCCAAAGGATGGGATTCCTCGAAGGAACACATCGCCGATGTCGTCGGCAGGATACTCTGGCGGATGGGGGACGTGAAGGCGGTCGCAGGGGAAAGACATAACGTCCTGCATGTCCTGGAAGGCCATGGCGTGGCATCCCCTGAGATCAGGTTGTTCTTCAAGGACGATCCCTCGTTCGTCATGAGGTACGGCAACGTGTTCTACAGCAGATTCCGCAACATGGTCGGACGCATAGTCAAAGCGGTGTACCACAGGATGCACAGGCCGGAATCGAAGGCCTGTTCCCAGGCGATGGCCGATCTTCCGTTGGGTGCCTTGGAGGTGTTCGAAGACGAATTCGCAAGGACGGGTGCATTCGATCCGTTGCCACGTGTTCCGGAACTCCAACCGTATTGCACCTCCAACAAGGGATATTGGTCCAGTTCGGGCATCAAACTCTCACCCCCTAAAAGGGATGGGCATTGGCCGTCCTACAGATTCACGATGCGCATGGAGGCGTATTCCCGTCTGCCCCTGCCTCCTGGACCGATCATCCCCTCCACGTCCCATCATCCCTCGTATTCGCGCATGTACGTTCAGGAGATGCAGTCCTTCTACGAATGGAGGCGGGTCGTGGAATCCGGTTCCATACCGAATCTCGATTCAGGTTATGCATGGCTCATGATGTCCGAGTTGTTGAACGACTCCACACGCGACCCATCGGAGAATCTGAAACCCATGCTGGCATGCTGTCGCATCATCGAGCATGACGGATGGGGCCGTGCAAGGGATGCCATGGCAGGGTATTGTCTGGTTCACGGTCTGGTCCCGGAAGGGTTCGATTTCGATATCTCTTCCGAACCGGTATCCGCATTGATGAGGCATCTCGTGATCAACGGGCGTTTTCCGGCATTGGGTCCCGGTGGGCTGAACCGTATAACGAAGATCAATCTGTCGTCCAGGGTGTGGGATTCCGTTCTGGCGGCCCTGAATGCCCTCTACGGTGACAAAGACTTCAGGGAGTCCCTGGACGAGCCGGGGGTGTCGGTGTTCTGCACCCTGTTCGACGGGTTCCCGTGCAGCATACCCAATTGGGAAGTGATCGTTCCGATGGCCAACGGACGGGCGTACAGGAATCTCACCAACGTCTGTCGCATCGTGAAATCGCTTCTCGATGACAATGGGGGTGTTTCCAATCCGAGGGGCTTCCCCAAGGAATGGAGATGCATCATTGAAAAGGCCTTGTTCGAACATGATGTCAAGGCCCATGTGGCATCCCTTCCGGAACTGGTGTTGGATCAGAACGAGGTATCCCGTGCCGAGATGGATCTCGAAACCGTTTCAAGGATCATGTCCACCTCCGATTCCTCCGAGACCGATTCCGACGGGGCTCCGATAGCCGTTGTCGATACACATGTTGATGTTCCTCTCCCCTTGTCACTCCCGGAAGGGGGTTGGGAATCCTTCATGTCCCGTTTGGACGATGTACAGAGGGATTATCTCCACAAGGCCTTGAATGGGACCCCCACCAAAGCACGCATCGAGAAATCGATCAACGAGATGGCTTTGGAGGAGGTCGGGGACGTGATTCTGGAGGATGGAAACGTTTTGAATGATTATTCCGACGAGATTCTGAAGAGAATCGGGTGATCACCATCATGCATTCGACAGGTGTCGGATGAGTCCGACACGCTCAAGTATATCAATTATTGTGAAGTGCCTTCACATTTTCTGTCAATAGTGTCATTTGTTGCTTTACAAGGCATCGAATTTAACGGGGGTTGGGGGGAGGGGTTCTATTTTAGGACATATTTTAAATATGTGCTCTATGATAGAAAGCGTAAGGCCCGTTTAGTTTGTCGTTGCACCCGACATTCCCTAGGGTCTGACCATTCCCAGGCTAATGCCCCACGCATTCCCGTGTCGACATTTGCGATTCTTCGGAATCCCTCTTCGATATCGGCGACATGTTCCACCACAAGAGGGGTTCTGGGGATGGACTCCTTCTTTTCCAATCATCATATAATCAAGTTTCAGCATACCGTCCCTCATGGCCCCCGACATTCCGAAAAGAACACTCATTACGATGATGAATGCCCTCTCCTCCGGTGTCGTCCCACGCAGGGGGCTGGAATACATCGCCGTCGGAAGGAAGAAGGAGACCGAGACGTTCGTACATGATCTCGATGACACTTCCGCTGGCGGAGGGGCATTCAGATTCATATCGGGTCGTTTCGGAAACGGTAAGAGTTTCATGACGCAGATGGTCCGTAACAAGGCCTTGGATGAGAGGTTCATGGTCATGGATGCGGATCTCGCCATAAACCGCAGACTCACGGGATCCAAGAAGGAGGGCCTCAACACCTATGTGGAACTGGTCAAGAACATGGCTGTACGTACACGTCCCGATGGGGGAGCGTTGGAATCCGTCCTTCAGGAGTGGATATACTCCATACAGGAACGTCTGGGGGATTCCATGGGGGTCGATCCGGATGATGTGCCTCACGATGTGGTGGAGAAGGCTTTGAAGGAGTCCGTTTCGGGCATGAGCGCTCTGCCGTTCTATCAGGATTTCCTGAAGGTCGTCATGACGTATTGGAGGGAGTACATCGCAGGGGAGGACGATATGAAATCCCTGAGATGGCTTCGCGGGGAGATGGAACTGAAAACCGATGTCCGCAAGGCGTTCGGTATAAACGCGGTGATCAACGATGCCAATTGGTACGACTTCATCAAGATCTGGGCCGAGTTCGCCGTTCGCATCGGTTACAAGGGACTCGTGGTGTTCCTGGATGAGGCCGTGGTCCTTTACAAACTCCAGTCCAAGGTGTCCAGGGTCAACAACTACGAGAGGTTGTTGACGATGTTCAACGACATCATGCAGGGGAAGTCCTCGCATCTTTCCATCTATGTCTGTGGGACCCCCGAGTTCATAGAGGATGACAATCGCGGTCTGTACAGCTACGAGGCTTTGAAATCCAGGCTGGTGCAGGGGAGATACGAGAACGGCTACGACAACTTCCTCGGACCAGTCATCAATCTCAGACCTTTGACCAACGAGGAGATATACGTCCTGCTCAGAACGCTCAGAAACCTCCATGAGAAGAGGTACGAGTACGATTCGGGTGTGGACGACGGGATGTTGGAGACCTACCTCCGCACCGTTCTGTCATCCGTGATGTCCACGGAGATGATCACGCCCAGGGAGATCACCAGGGATCTCATCAGTCTTCTGGACACCCTCCGTCAGAATCCCGATGCGGATTTCTCGGAGATGGTCGTGGGAAGGGTGGTCAGGGCGGACCGCAATCCCGACGACGACCTTCTCGAGGATCTGGAGATATGATAGACAGATTCAGGGAGTTGCCATGGTTCCTGAAGGAATACGTCCACGAGAATCGTTGGTCCGGGTTCCGTGATGTCCAGGTGAAGGCGTTCGACGTCCTTTTCGGAGGGGACGACCATCTGTTGATATCCTCCGGGACATCCAGCGGCAAGACCGAGGCCGCGATGTTCCCCGTGGTCTCGTCCCTGTACAACAACCATCCATGTTCGGTGGGTGCGTTGTACGTGGGGCCGTTGAAGGCACTGATCGACGATCAGTTCTCCAGATTGACCCCGATGCTCAAGGATTCCTACATAACGGTCACGGGTTGGCACGGCGATGTCTCCCGGGAGGCCCGTAACCGTCTTATCGACAATCCTTCAGGAATCCTTCAGATAACCCCCGAATCCCTTCAGAACATCATCGCCACCCGCACGGATGATCTGGAGAGGTTGTTCGGGGATCTTCGTTTCATAATCATCGACGAGGTCCATGCGTTCATGGATTCCGATAGGGGTTCCCAATTGTTGTGTTGTCTCGGGAGATTGGAGGCCGTGGCAGGCTGTGAACCACGCAGGATAGGACTCTCGGCCACGGTGGCCGACGTCGATTCCGCCGCCGATTGGATATCGGCCGATACCGGTCGTTCCACATCGGTGGTGAGTGACGATGCCGTTTTGGACAGGATGGTGGATATAAGGTATTTCCAGGTCCCCGTCGCGGATCCGGATGATGATGGATTGGCCCGCAAGAAGGCTGTGAACCGTTATTACCAATCCCTGTACGGGTCGGTCCGTGGAAGGAACTGCATCGTATTCACCAACAGCAGGTCGACGGCTGAAAAGACCGCACGCTCCCTCTCCGTCATGTGCAGGGCGAAAGGCGATCCCGACAACGTCTCCGTTCATCATGGGAGCATATCCAGGGAGTATCGCATGGCGGCGGAGTCCGCGTTGAAGGACCGGTTCCACAGCAGCATCACTGTGGCTACGGTGACTTTGGAACTGGGTATAGACGTGGGCGGCTTGGACACGGTGGTCCACGTGGGGCCTCCGGTGAGTTGTTCCAGTCTCGTTCAGAGGTTGGGTCGTACGGGGAGACGCGGCGGCCATCAGAGCATGGAGCTGTATTGCATAGACGATGATGCCGAGGGCTGGGCGGTTCTGGATGGGGTGTCCATGAATCTGGTGAAGGCGGTGGCCATGACCACGCTGACGTTGAATGACCGTTGGACCGAACCGGCAAGGGCGGATACCATGCCGTTCGGACTCCTGTTCCATCAGACCCTGGAGTACATGAGGTCGGGGATAGGTTGCAGATTCTCATCGTTGGTATCGGATGTCCTTTCCCTGTATCCTTTCCGCAACATATCGAAGGAGGATTATGCCGTTCTGGTCAAACACATGATCTCGTCCCACGTCATTTTGAAGATGGGGGATGGGACGCTTCTTCTGGATGACGGAGGGGAAAGGATGACCTTCGATCGGGAGTTCTGTTCCGTCTTCACCGTCCGTAGGGAGATCGATGTCCGTTTCGAAGGGAAGTCCGTCGGATCGATACAGAACCTTCCCGAGAAGGACGACCTCATACAGTTGGCCGGAAGGGTGTGGGCGGTCGTCGATGTGGATCGTGACGGTCTGTTCGTGGATGTGGTGGAGTCCGACGGTTCGACCCAGACGGTTTGGAGATCATCGATGAACGGTGTGCACACGAGGGTCATGCAGAGGATGAGGGATGTCCTGTTTTCGGACGAGGAGTATCGTTTCCTAGATTCCGCCGCACGCTCCCGTTTGAACACGGACAGGGCGTTCGCCCGTGCGGCCGGAATGGACGAGGTGTTTCACGATGCGGGGGATCGCGTGGTGGTGTATCCATGGGTAGGATCGGTGGCGTTCGACACCCTTTATAGGGTCGTATCGTCGATCCCGGAGGTTTCCCATGTGTCCCAGAGGCCGCCTTACAGGATGGATGTGTTCACACGCCTCTCCGTGGATGATCTCAGGGATGAGGTCATGCGTAGGTCCCGGATGGATCCGGGGTGTTTCATCACCCCGGAGGATCGTCTGATCCATGGCAAATACGATGTCAATGTCCCCGAGTCCCTTCTCATGAAGGGTTTCAAGGCCGACAGGATGGACTTCTCCTTCCGTGACCACATTTGACACAGGCGTTCAGTTCATCGAAATCCTGTCTGTCGTCCATCGGGAATGATATCGGATCATCCGAATCCAAGTCCTCCTTGTTCATATCCACTACGGATATCCTGCTGTTCCCGTATGTGGTGAAGTACATCCTTCCCCTGTCCGCGTTGATGCAGCTGGAATATTGCGTGATCTCGTACCCTTCTCCGATCCTCACGCATCCTTTTTGCTGTTCCGCGCTTTTCAGGATGTGCATGAACTGTGTGACCGAATCCTCCTCCGAATCATTGCATATGGAGTTGGATGCCGTGAATGCGGCCTTGACGAAACGGGATTGTGACGACAGGTCGCCCGGAAGTCCCAATGCACCCATTCCGCGACTGTAGTTCCATAGATTGATCTTTTTGGAGAAGCTGTTGATCACATCCCCCGAACTCAATCCCATGTAGTTGTTCAGATTCATCATCTGGTATTCGAAGGGAGGGTTGTTGGTAAGGACGCATGTGGGATTCTCGTGGATGTTCAATCCGGAGGATACCTGTTCCACGACCAGGTCCCTTTTCTTGTCGGAGACCATCCAGTGCATGGGGGACGGGGGCAGTTGCACCGAGAACGCCTCGTTGGTTATGTTCAGGTCCTCTGCGATGGAGAGGAATTCCGATGTGTCCGAGCATTGCGTCAGGACCCAGGGGATGAATTCATGGGATGCGACATCCCCCTTCTTTCCGGATGGCGGATTGTATCTGGAGGATCCGCTGAAAAGGAGTCCTGCGATGCACAATCCATCCTCGTTCGCACCTTCGAAATACAACGGGTGTCCGTTGACGATCGCGGCCGTCCCTATGATGGCGGTATGGGAATCCGTCGCCCCGGCATGACGGAATTCGAACGGGTGATGCCTTGGCGTGATCACGACCTGTTGTCCGTAGCCCTTGTCGTAGTCGAGGTTGCGACCGAAGTAGTGGTCCCTGTTTCTCATGGATAGTGCCAAACACATTGGGATTCCTCGAAAGATATGATTCCCTCTGCATTCGGATAAAGTATCCGTGAACATGATTCACGGTTATAGGATAAGGTGGAAAGGGGTTTGGTCCGTCGCATCCGTCATGAACATGGGGATGCGACGATGGAATGGAATCAGGACCTGTCCTCGATCTCCTTCTTCACCTGTGCGATGAATTCGCAGGTGTCGATGGCACCGAGGTCTCCCTTGTCCCTGCTCCTGACGGCCACGATGGATCCGTTCTCGCTCTCCTTCTCTCCGAGGATGAGCATGTAGGGGACCTTCTCCAGTTGGGCCTCGCGGATCTTGTAACCGATCTTCTCGTCCCTGTTGTCGAGTTCGACCCTGATTCCGGCGGCCTTGAGTTTGGATGCGATTTCGGAGGCGTACTCGAAGGATTTCTCGGAGACTGAGAGGACCTTGACCTGGACGGGTGCGAGCCAGGTGGGGAACTTTCCTGCGAAGTGCTCGATGAGGATTCCGATGAACCTCTCGACGGATCCGAAGATGACCCTGTGGATCATGATGGGCCTGTGCTTCTCCCCGTCGGTTCCGATGTAGGAGATGTCGAACCTCTGGGGCATCTGGAAGTCCAGCTGGATGGTTCCGCACTGCCAGGTCCTTCCGATGGAGTCCTCCAGGTGGAAGTCGATCTTGGGTCCGTAGAATGCACCGTCGCCCTCGTTGACCACGTACTCGAGTCCGGATTCCTGAAGGGCGGTGATGAGACCGTTGGTGGCCCTCTCCCAGTCCTCGTCGGATCCCATGCTGTCCTCGGGCCTGGTGGAGAGTTCGACATGGTACTTGAAGCCGAACTTGGTGTAGACCTCGTCCACGAGCCTGACGACCCCTTTGATCTCGTCGGTGATCTGTTCGGGGGACATGAAGATGTGCGCATCGTCCTGGGTGAAGCACCTGACCCTCATGAGTCCGTGCAATGTACCTGATTTCTCATGCCTGTGAACAAGACCCAGTTCTGCGAGTTTTAAGGGAAGGTCTCTGTATGAACGTGACTCGCTTCCGTAGACCAATACTCCTCCGGGACAGTTCATTGGCTTGACACAGAAGTCCTCTTCATCGATCTTCGTAGTGTACATGTTGTCCTTGTAGTGGTCCCAGTGACCGGACATCTCCCAAAGATGCCTGTTAAGCATGATAG